>CAZGVW010000128.1:0-20925 GCA_964529265.1 uncultured Phycisphaeraceae bacterium | reverse complement strand
CGTCGTCTCGCCGATCGGCGTATCCCACTCCATGTCGCACAGCCGGTTGTACACGGATCGCTCGGGAAACCTCTCGCGCCGCCGCCCGCACACGATCACCGCCTCCGGCCGCGCTTCCATCTCGGCCCGCGCCGCCTCCAGCCACTCCTTGACGACCTCGCAGTCCCCATCCACGAACTGCACGAACGCCGCATCCGGCGCTGTCTCCACCAGCCGCTCCAGCCCCGCGTTCCGCGCTCGCGCCGCCGTGAACGGCCGCGAGAGGTCGAGTTCCACCACCTCCGCCCCCGCAGCCCTCGCCATCGCCACGCTTCCATCCGATGAACCGGAATCCACGTACACCACGCGCGCCGCCTTCCCGATCACCGAGTTCAGGCACCGCCGCAGGCGCTCCCCCTCGTTCCGCCCGATCGCGACCACGCCCACACCCGCCAACCCGTTCACGCCGCGGCCTCCAGCCGTCCGGGCGTCCAGTCCAGCGGCTTCGCCAGCACCGTCTCGCGCCAGTTCTCGCACGTCAGCTCGACCCCGAAGAACACCGACAACTTCGCGAGATCCGCATCAAACACGCCGCGCAGCCGCCGCTCCTGATCGGGCGTCAGCCGCGGCCGATCCTTCATCTGCCACAGCGCCTTCACGCGATCCCGCGTCGCCTGCGGAAACAGCCGCCGGATGCGCCGCGACCCCGGCGCGTTCATGATCGCGCTCAGCACCGCGCTCCGCCGAAGCCGCTCGCTTGATGCGTTCACGCGCCCCAGCGAATCATCCCAGCCCGCCTCCCCCGCGCTCCCCATGAACCGGCAGATCCGCTTGAACTCCGGTTCCGGCTGCGCCGTCAGCCGCTCGTGAAACACCGGCAGCACCGCCTCCCGTCCGTACGCCTCGAAGTACGGCGCGAGCTGCATCGCATACCGGCTGTAGGCGATCAACTCCGGCCGCGCATCCACCGCCCTTCCGATCGGCTCGCTGTACACGCGCTGCGTCCACTCGTGCACGTAGTGCGAGACAAGCCGCTCGATCGGATGCCGCATGATGTAGATGAGCCTCACATCCGGGAGCATCGCCTTCATCCGCTCGACCGTCCTGGGATGCGCCGGCAGTTTCGTGTAGTGCGTGCTCGATTCACCCCGCTTCGCCGTCTCCGGCGCGGCTTCGAACAGCCCGCGATACCACCCCTCCCCCTTCGCGAACACCGCGTCATCGCTGAAGAAGTTCGGCTCCTTCGGCGTGCTCATGAAGACGTCCGGCTGCCGCGCCAGCTGCTCGTGCAGCGCGCTCGTGGCGCACTTCATCGCCCCGATCACGATGAAATCCGGCCCGCTCACGCCACGCCCCCCCTCGCCCCAAATGCGCTCTTCCTCATCGGCCGCAGCGCATTCGTCCAGATATCCCGCGCTTCCCCCTCCACGATGTGCCCGCGCCGACCCCTGAGCACGCGATGGGCCAGCGACACCATCCAACCCAGGCTCCACATCGCATTCGCCGCCCACAGCCACGCCGCGCCGCCGCGCCCGGCATACCACCGCGCTCGCGATTCGTAGTAGTACCGAGGCCGCCGCCGCCCCGCGGCGCTATCCCGCTTCACGCTCGATGTCCCGCCCCGCAGATGCACCACACGCCCCTCCGGGCAGTGCGCCACCTCCCACCCGGCATTCCGCGCCCGACGGCAGTAATCCATGTCCTCGCAGTACATGAAATACCCTTCGTCCAGCGACCCCACTGCTTCCAGCGTCTCCCGCCGAATCATCGCGCACGCGAACGTCGTCCAGTCCGGCCGCAGCGCCTGCGGGCTGTCAGGGTCGATCGAGGTATCGAACCGCTTCATCGCCCGCGAAATCGGCCCCGTCGCCGCGGCATCCATGAACTCCGTCAGCGGCGTCCGGAACCGGAAGGCGCTGTTTTGCCGCGCTCCATCCGGCCACTCCAGCCGCGGGCCGACAACGCCCACCCGTCGATCCTCCTCCAGAACCCGCCGCAGCGCGGCGAGCGCCCCCGGCCGCACAATCGTGTCGCTGTTCAGCAGCAAAACGCTCTCCGCGTCCGCCTCCCGCAGCCCCACGTTGTTCCCCGCGGCGAACCCGCCATTCACATCCGATCTCGCCACCCGCGCCCACGCCGACCATCCGCGCTCCAGGATCGCCCGCTCGATTGTCTCCGCGGATCCATCCCCGCTCGCGTTGTCCACGACGATCGCCTCATCGAGCCCGGGCGTCAGTTCGCTCGAGAGCGACGCGAGGCAATCCATCACGAGCGGCGCCGTCCGGTAGTTCAGGATGATCACCGCCAGCCGCATCGTCTTCCGCCGTTGCGCGTCGATGCCCGCGCCCGGCGCGCTCCGGCCGGATGGCGCCGCCGCCGCGACTTGACTCGTCGGGGAGACACTCATCGCAGGTGCGCCGCATCCACCGCGTTCAGCCGCTGCGCCACGCTCGAGCGCCACGCCTCGAACCCGCGCACCCGCTTGGCAATCGCCGATTCCAGAGTCAGCCGCCACCCGTACCGCCGCCGCCTGAAGAGCCACGTTGACATGCGGTTGCTCACGCGCAGCCACGCCCACCCGAATCCCGAAGGGCGAATCGGCGCCAGCCCGCTCAACTCATACCCGCGCGCCGTCAGCAGGTCCCCCGCGCGCCCCTCAACCAGCCGCACCGCCTTCGGCGACATCTTTCGCTTCCACTGGTGCAGCAGCGATGGATCCGGCTTCTCGTACGTCGTCCCCTCGTCATAGCGAAGCATCGCCTCGTCGTAGGTCACGCCCATGAACGCGCACAGCCGCTCCAGTTCATGCCGCGGCGATTCCACCAGCCCCTCGTGCTTCAGTTCGATCCGCCGCGCCTCAGGAACAGCCGCCGCGACTCGCTCCCACAGGCGCTCCGCCTCGATCCAGCGCTCCACCGCCACCCACGCGTTCCCCGCCCAGCCCATCGCGATGCACGAGCGCGCCACGTCCCGCCCGTCGCGCACCAGGTGAATGAACCGCGCCCCCGGCCAGATGCGCAGCAGCCGGTCGAAGTGCCTGTGGCACGTGGCGCCCACGATCTCCGCCCCACGCTTTCGCCCTCTCTGCTCGAGGAAACTGCTCACGAGTTGCGCATAGTCCAGTGAGCCGTCGATCGTGAACCCCGTCGCCTGGAACACTCGATGGTCCTGCAGCCACCCGTAGTAGTCCGACAGCGCCGGCTGCGACCCATCGTCGCTCACGCGGTCCACCGCGTACTCGAACTCGTTCAACCACGCGATCCGCGGATGATGATCCAGCATCAGCCGCAGCATCGTGGTGCCCGATCGCTCCGATCCCACCAGAAACACCGGTGACTCGATCATGCCGCCGCCTCCACCCTCCGCCGCGACCGGGCCGGCAGATGCGGCCGCGCGCCCGTCGCCGCGGCCGACACCGGAGCGCCGACTCCCTTCCTCGCGCGGAGCGCCAAGCCGCCCACGCCCCCAGCCACCACCACGTAGATCGGATTCAGCATCGCGTTGAACAGGCAATCCACCTGATAGAGCGCCAGCAAAGTCGCCAGCGCCGCCGCCGGAGCAAACACCCGCGACCCCCACTGCTCCGCCGGGCACCTCCACAGCAGCAGCAGCGGCGGCAGCAGCAGCACCAGCGTCTGGCTCGCCAGCCCCACCAGCCCGAAGTTTCCGAACGCGATCACCCACATCCCGTCCGTCGTCGAGATGTCGTCGCCCCGATCGTCCGTCACGCGCGATCGCCCCCACCCCGCCCAGCCGAACATCGGCCGCTCGAACGCCTTCTCCACCAGCATGTTCTCGTTGTCCAGACGGAACTGAATCGACGCCGCCCGGTCCCCGCTCACCATGCCCGCAAACTGCACCAGTTCCGCGCCGGACCACCCTCCCACCGTCCGCATCGCCATGTACGTCGGCGCCGCAAGCACCACCGCCGCGAGCGCAATCCGCATCCGCGTCCACTTCGTAAAGAACAGCGCCCCCAGCCCGCCCATGAGCAGCGCCACCGCGCCCAGCGACTTGCACGCGACAGTCGTGAAGAGCAGCAAGCCCGCCCAGCACCACATCGGCAGCCACAGCAGCCGCCTCAGCGCCCCCGTGCTCCACATCCAGAACGCCGCCAGCGTCCCGGCCGCCATCCACATCGCGACCATCAGCCCGTGGAACATGAACACCATCGGCCGGTACGTATCGCCGCGGATCGTCTGAATGAACTTGTGCTGGTGGTAGCCGTAGAACAGGTTGTGCAGCTGGGGGCTCAGCCGCGCCTCGTAGAGGCACAGCGGGATGTACACGATCCCCCCCAGCACGATCCCGATCGCCAGCAACTTCTGGCCCGCCAGGTCGGCGAAGTACGCCCGCCCCAGTAGATACGGCGCTCCCCACATGATCAGCCACGACAGCGCCGCCGACGCCCCGTCATACGGCCCCAGCCCGTTCGCGATCGAGGAAAAGAACGGCGTCAGGCAGAACACCGCGATCGGAACATCCACCCACGACGGCCGCAGCGCCAGAAACCGCCGCGTGTCCAGCAGACCCGCGCACAGCAGCACCGCAATGTTGATCGCCGTCACCTTGTTGTAGTCGATGAACCCCTCGATCGCGAACCCGGCCACCGGCAGGAACAGCCACCCCAGCACGAACGCCGCAATCACCGCAATCCGAGACGGAAGCGCAAGAAAGAGCCCGATCACGAACGGGATCCACCCGAACATGACGACTTGGACGAACGGCGTCATCGCCTCACCGCACCCTCGCCAGCACTCGGCGCATCGCCCACACGCTCACCACGCCCGTGAGCGCCGCCGCCAGCGCCGCCTCGATCACAATCGCTCCCCTTCCACCAACCACCTCGCGCGCCCACCACGCGCCCAGCGCGCCGACCGCAACCGGCGCCGCCAGCGCGGCCGTGTACTTCACGTCCTGCCCGAAGATCCACATCCGCCGCTTCGCCAGGGCCGCCTGAATCACAACATGCCCCGCGATCGCCCCCACACCCGCTCCCAGCGCAAACCCCGCCAGCCCCCACAGCGCAAACCCGCCGAGCGCCCCCCCCACCGTCACGAGAAGCCGCACCGCGTTGCTCACCGCCAGAATTCGCGAATCCCCCATCGCCAGAAGCAGCCGATCCGCCGACGCCGTCAGCAGCGACGCCCACGCCCCGATCACCAGCAACTGCGCGATCCATCCCGCCGCGTGATACGCCTCCGGATACGCCAGCCCGAAGAACAGCGGCGCCCACAGCGCCAGCGCCAGGCTCGCCGCCGCCCCCGCGGAGAGAATCACCGCACGCGCCTTCCAGAACCGCGTCCGCAACTCCTCTTCCGATTGCGTCCGTCGCAACTCCGCCAGCGCCGGGAACAGCGTCGAGTTCGTCAGCCGCCGCACCACGTCCTTCAGCACGTCCGTCAGATTCACGGCGATGAAATACACCCCCAGCGCCGCCATCGTGTCCAGCCGGCCCAGCATCAACCGGTCGATCTTCAGCGCGAAGAACGTGATCAGTGTGCTCACGAAGATCCACTTGCCGAACCGCAGCAGCTCCGCCGCCGCTTCCCGATCCCACGCGAACCAGTTCCGCGGCCCCTCCAACATCGAATGGCTCATCACCAGCCGCGCCGCCGTCGCCGCGATCCCGCCCCCCAGCAGCGCCCACGGCGTCGGTGATTGCAGCGCCCACACGATCATCGTCCCGATCCCGATCGCCTGCGCCGCCAGTTCGATCGCCGTCAGCTTCCCCAGCGCCAGCCGCCGGTTCGCCGTGAACAGGCTCGTCGAGTTGAATCCCGCCAGCAGCGCCGTCACGCCCGCCACCGGCACGAACGTCGCCAGCGACGATTCGCCGTAGAACTGCGCCACCGGCCACGCCACGATGAAGCACGCCAGCCACAGCAGCGCCCCGCGAATCGTCTGGATCGTCCACGCCGTGTTCAGAAACCGCGGGTCGTCCCCACGCGCACTCTGAATGATCGAGGGCCCCGTCCCCACGTCGGAGAACATCTGCAGGCCCTGCAGCACCGTGTTCACCAGCCCCACCACACCGAACACCGCAGGCGTCACCAGCCAGGAGAGCACGATGTTCGCGCCGAAGCGCATCACCTGCCCGCCCCCGAAGCCGAGCAGCGTCCACGCCGAACCGCGCAGCGCCCGCGATTTCAGCGACCGCTCGCCGCCCGGAAGCGCCCCCGTCGCCGACGCCGCGCCCGCCGCAACGTCCGTCTCCGCCATCGCGCCTGGAACAGTCGCCACCTGCGTCATGCCCGCGCCAGCGTCTCACGACGCTCCTCGATTCTCGCGCCCGCTTCATCCCGCCCGCGCGCCTCACGCAGCGGCATCCCGAAATCCGGCCTCTCGACCCGCCGGCCCGTCACCCACTCATACACCTCGAGCGTCTGCCGCGCCTTCGCCTCCCACGTGAACAGCCGCTCAACGCGCTCCACCGCCGCCGACGACCGGTCATCAATCTCTTCCGGCGACCTGGCCAGCCGCTCCAGCGCCGCCCGCAGCCGCGCTACAACGTCCTCCCGGCTTCCCATTTCAATCAGAAACCCCGTCTCCTCCGTCACCAGTTCCGCCGGCCCGGCATAGTCCATCACCATCGCCGGCAAACCCACCGCCATCGCCTCCAGCGCCACACCCCCGCCGAACTCGCGCACGCTCGGGAACACAAACAGGTCGTGCTCAACCAGCCGCGCCGGCAACTCCGTGTGCTTCACCCACCCCGTCATCGTCACGCCGCGATCGACCCCCAGCCGCTCGATCAGCCCCCGCAACTCCTCCGCCTGCGGCCCGTCGCCGATCAACTCCAGCACCGCGTCCCCACTCCTGATCAGCGGCGCCGCCGCCTCGATCAGCATGTCCGCGCCCTTGTACGGCACCAGCCGGCCCACGAACACGAGCCGCAGCGGCTTTCCCGCCCGCCGCGTCCGTCGCGCCGAAAACCGCCCCGGATCGATCCCGTTCTCCGGTATGTACACGCACTTCCCCCGCGCCCATCCGGGCATCTGCCCCAGCGTGTCGCGCGACCCCGCCACGATCGCCGCGGCTTGCCTTCGCGTCGCCCCATACCCCGGCAACAACCGATACAGCCGCCGCACGTACGAAAGCCACTCCTTCTCCGCCCGCCGCGCCGTATCGAACCCCTTCGGCCACGGCGCCCCGCCATTCAGCGGCCCGATCACAAATGGCACGCCTGCCCGGGCGCACCGCCCCGCGATCACGCTCGGAATCGTCGGGCTCAGCGGCGTCACGCGATGCACCACATCGAACTCGCGGCGCTTGATCCGCGCCCCGAACCGTCTCCACACCGCCCACTCAAAGTAGTAGTACGAGAGCGACGCCAGCGCCGTCGTCGTCGTCCACCCTTTTCCCCTTCCACCCCTCAGCAGATCGCCCAGTTTCCACACCGGCCGCGCCACCGATTCCGTGTCCAGCGCAGTGAACTCGCGCCCCTCGGTAAGCCCCGCGCGCTCGATCGCGCCCTGGTTGCGCACCTGCGTCACCAGATGGCCGTCCACCACCTCCATCAGCGCCCGGCAGTGGCTCCACCCCACCAGCGGCACGCTCACCCATTCCGGGTTCGCCGCCTCCGCGATCAGCATGACCTTGAGCCGCCCCTCGCTCACCGCGCGTGCTCCCGCGGCGTCGCCACGTAGTCGTGGCACTGGAATCCGCCCTCGCGCATCTCGTCCAGCGTCGCCAGCGACCACGCCGTCAGGCTCTTCCGCACGCCGCGCACGTCGTACCCCGCCTCATCGAGCGTCTTGCAGATCGATGAATCCGCCGCCGACAGATCCCCACCGTGCTCGAACACGGCTGCGTTCGGCCGCAGCCGCTTCAGCACCGGCCCCAGCGACCGGATCACCGCCTCTTCGTGACCTTCCACATCGATCTTCACCAGGTCCAGGCGGTCCAGCCCGCACTCCCTGAGCAGCGTCTCGGCCGAGATCAGCCGCACGTGCGCCGTTCGCGCTCCTTGCGCTTCACCGTTGTGCGCGATCCGGCTGCCTCCGGTGTTCCCTACCCCGATGATCAGCTCCGCGCCCCCGTCGTGATCCGAAACCGCTGCCTCCATCGCCCGCCCGCGCCCCGCCGCCACGCGCTCCAGGTTCCGCCGAAGCAGCGCGCACGTCTCCGGATTCGGCTCCACCGATACGATCCTCGCCTCCGGATCACCCCACAACATCGCACACGAGACGAACCCGATGTTCGCCCCGATGTCCAGCATCACGTCGCCGCCCCGCGCGAACCGCCGCAGCACGTGAACGATCGTTTGATCGAACTGCCCTGTGAGGTACAGGTGCCGGCCGATCAGGTCGTTCGGCCACACCGTCATCTCGAACCCTTCCCGCGTGCGCACGTCCAGCGTGTCCTCGGGAAATCGCAGCCGCCCCAGCGGCGAACGATCCACGATCCTCCCCTGCCCCCGCGGGAACGGATACAACCGCATCATCATCCGCGATGCTCGCGCCACAACGCCAGGCATGCTCAGCCTCCTGTCTTCCTTGCGCTCGTTGAGGATCACGCCGCCGCGGGCGCCGCATGCTTGACCGGCGCCGCTCCTCCGAGCACCCGCCGCTTCAGCATCTCCGCGCTCACGCCGCTGTGGAACGATCGCTCCACCTTCGCCCGCCCGGCCCGCCCGATCCGGATCGCCTCATCCGCATTCCGCGCTACACGCTCGATCGCCTCCGCCAGCGCCGTCGGATCCCGCGGCGGCGCCAGCACCCCATCCACGCCGTCGTCAATCAGCTCAGGCACGCCCCCCGCCGCGGTCGAAACCACCGGCGTCTGCATCGCCATCGCCTCCATGAGCGCCACCCCCAGCGGCTCATGCAGGCTCGCCAGCGCAAACATGTGCGCCGATTCGATCGCCGCGCGCACTTCCGATTCCGCCACAGCCCCAGGCAGGTCCACCGCCTCGTCGAGCCCCAGGGCCGCCCGCCGCGCCTTCAGTTCCGCCATCTGTTCGCCCTGCCCCAGGATCCGCACCTGCGCATCAATACCACGTCCGCGCAGCATTCCAGCGGCCTCGATCAGGTCCAGATGCCCCTTGCACGGATTCAACCTCCCACATGAGACAATCCGCAGCGGCCCCTCCCCGCGCCACGCCTCGTACGGGCGCGAGCGCCGGAACAGGCCCACATCCACACCCATCGCCGCGATCTCGAACCCGCCCTTCGGGGCATCATTCCCGAGCGCCGATTTCGCCTCCGCGAGCAGTTTTTTCGTGATCACCACCCCGAAAGCCGCGTTCCGCCACTTCACGCGCTGCGCCGGCCCATAGTCGGAAAGCGGCCCGTGCAGCACGATGCTGTAGGGCGGCCCGCCCAGCAGCCGGCACAGCATCGCGATCGCCGCGGCATTCGCGCACGTGTGCGTGTGAATGTGCGTCCATCCCCGCTGCGTCGCCAGCCGCTTCAGCCCCGCCGCCGCGGGCAGCAGCGTCAGCAGTTTCACCCGCTGCGCGAGCCCCGCATCCGGTGCGCCCAGGCACTCCCGGGCGCACGCCGCCCACCGCGCCGGCCCCGCCCCGAGCAATGTCCCGAGCGAACCCAGGAACCCGCCCACCGTCGGCGGGTACAGGTACGCCGTCTGCCTGATCGCCTCTTCCGACCACCCGTGCGGGCGGTTGGAGCGCGGCGCGGGGCGTGTCGCGACAATGTCCAGCGACACGCCCCGCTCGCGCAATTCCTTGATTTCACGCCAGAAGAAGGCGTGCGTCTGACCGGGAAACTCGGAGACGAAGTACCCGATGGTCATGTCTTCGCGCCCCGCCTCGCGGAGCGCCTCTGGGCCGGTCGCCCGGCGCCCGGGCGATGCTCACTGGCCGGCCTGGTTCTCCTGGGCCTGCTGCGCGCCCCACTGGACGGAGATGTTCTCGATCGCGCGGTACTTGTAGGCCGGCCGCTCGCCGCTGCGCTGCTCCGTGGGCTGCGTCTGGTATTCGAGCAGACCCCACGAGCCCCACTTGCCGGGAATGCCCGAGTACGCGAACGAGGCGTACATCTTGCCGCCGGCCGAGGCCCAGCCCTGCAGGTCCGCCATGTACAGGTCGTACATGCGCGGGTGGCGGTTCACGGCTACGAACAGGTCGGTCAGGGTCTGATCGTTCACGCCCGGCCCGACGCCCACGAGGTGCTGACCGCCCTCGTACGCGATCACCGGCAGGCCGTGCTCATGCGCGATGCGGATGGTCTCGACAGTCCGCTCATGGCGCGTCGCGATGTCCTGTTCGCACGCGTCGAGCACCTGCTCGACCGTCATGCTGCGCGTCGCCTGCCAGTTGGCGTGGTTGCCCAGGACGCCGCCGAAGTACGGCGCCACGGCAATCACGTCGGCGTCCGCGTCCGATTCCATCGCGTTGATGATCTGCTGCGTCACCCACGGATTGTTGTGGTGCGAGCCCAGCACGCGCACCAGGCGATGCTTCTGGTCGCCGAACACGTCCTCCCAGATCCGGAACATCTCGACCGAGCGCTTCGTGAACTCCTGGTACAGCGAGCGCCCCGCCGCCGTGCCCTGGTCGCGCACCCACGCGTGCTGCTGGAAGCCGGAGTTCCACACCTCGTTCGAATACTCGATGTAGATCCGCGGAATGTCCGGATTCAGCTGCTGCTTCACCATCATCGCGAACTGCCGCACGTAGTTGGCGTCCGCCTGGTGCGGCATGCAGAACCACGGGTCGATCCCCGTCTGGTTCGAGAGCATGATCATGTACTCGGGCGCCACGCCGCGCGGGCCGGCCTGCGACCGGCCGTCCACCTTCGTGCGCTCCGACCACGTCCGCAGCGTCGAGTTGTTGACCGAACACCAGTTCATGAAGCGGAGCACGCCGCCCCGGAAGGGCTCCAGACGCTCCAGGTACACGGGGTGGAACGGCTGCGACTCGAAGTTGTGCTCGAAGTCCTTGTGCACGAAGCGGATGTTCCGCACGTGATTCGACGGATTCGACCGCATGATCCGAAGCACGATGCCCCGGTCCGTCGGCGTCACCATCGTCGTGAACCGCGCCGTGCCGGCGCCGTTGTGGCTGTACGTCGTCTGGCGGGCGTCGAAGCCGACCAGCAGCTCGCCGTCGCCCTCGAACATCACCACGTACTCGCCCGGCTGATAGTTGCCCAGCACCGAGCGGACCATGAGCGCCGAGACCGCCTGCCCCTGCGGCAGACCGATCGGATACCCCTCCGCATCGAGCGGAGGCGTCGGCTGCCCGTTCGGAATGTCCCACGGGAACCCGTTCGGCCTCACCTGCGACATCTTGAACAGGTCCTTGAACGTCCACTCCGTCGAGTAATACGTGATGCCGCCCAGGTTCACGCCCATCGCCAGCGGAATGTCGCCCACCGGGCCGATCGGCTGCGGCGGAGTCGGCGCCTCCGGCGCGCCCGCGGGCGGCGTGTTCACCGGCGGATTCTCGTCCTCGTCATCGTCTTCGCCCGGCAGCGGCGGAGGCAGTGTCGGCGCCGTGAGCACGTAGTTCATGTCGTGCGTGAACGTCGTCACCACGTGGTCCGCCGCGTCGCGGATCTGCGCCCGCACCTGCACGCGGCCCGTGGTCAGGTGGTCGAACAGGTGCCCCGGGATCGCCGCGGGATTCGTGTCGTCCCAGTGCGTCAGAATGTTCTGATTCGTGTCGTAATTCCACACCGTGAACACGGTGTCGCCGCCCTCGGGCCGGTTCCGCGTCACCTCGAAGCGGATCACCTCGCGCGAGCGCCGCACGTAGATCTCAGGCGCGTTGATCCAGCGACCCTCGATCCCGGACGACGGGCTCATCGAGCCCAGCAGAATCGCCAGGTCCGAACTGTTCACCGTGCCATCGCCGTTCAGGTCGCCGGCGGGATTGCTCGTGCCCCACATCCCCAGCAGCATGGCGCGGTCCGAACTGTCCACGCGCCCGTCATTGTTGATGTCCGGGCTGCGCGAGACGGCCCGCTGAGCCGGCGCATCATCCTCATCGTCATCCTGCGCCTGCGGCGCGGGGGCTTCATCCTGCTGCTCATCCACCACCGGCGCTGTCACGGGCTCGGGCGCCGCGGCGGGCCCGGAAACCGTCTCCGGAATCTCGCCCATCGCCACCGCGATCCATCCCTCCGCATAGCGAACGATCGCGAAATTGTCCTCATTCAGCCCCGCGTCGCGCAGCCACAGCGCCTGCGTCGCCGCCTGCTCCGCCAGCGGGCGCCGGCGATCCGAGCGCCGCAGCCGCGCTTCCATGTCGTCGTCGATGAAGATGAAATCCACGGCCTCCACGAGGTCGCCGTACTTCACCGAGCGCCGGCCGCGCTCCGGGCTGTAGCCATCCAGCGAAATCATCGCGTCCGGGCGCGCCTCGCGCACCAGCCCGATGATCTCCAGCAGCGCCTCCTCCACCTGCTCCTGGTACGCCGCCTTCTCGCGCGCAATGCGCATCCGGTCCACCGGCGCGCCGGTCATGTCGTTCACTTCCCCGCGCCCCAGGGGGCTGAAGCGCGCTGGCACCCCGATCATCTTCAGGACGTTCAGCCGCCCCGGAATGACCTCCGCCGCGGCAAGGTCCGCCGCCTGCCGACGCGCCTGGTCCGTGTGATCGGACCAGATCAGGTCATACGCAGGCATGTCGGACTCAAGCGCGACGTCCACAAAGTTCGAAGCCGCGACCTCGCGCGCGGAAACCTCCGCGGCCGTCGCCGGTGAGGCGCCCAGCGCTCCGAGAACGATTGCCGCCGCGCAAGCCGCCCGCGTGCGGACCGCCGCCGCGCCGCGTGCAAGCACAGCCCAGATGCAGGTGCGAATCGCCGTCGTCATTGGACTCTCCTCCCGAACTGGCCCCGGGGCGATCCCCCTCGCCCGAGACTCGCTCTCTCTGGTCGGCAGGCCGCCGGTGCGACTTAGCCAATCCGGGCAACTGCGGAGACGTAGGGCAAGTGCAGACCGCGAGCCTTTCCCCATGCTCAGCGGCCGCATGCGCCCTATCGCCCCAACCCGGAAGCTCTCTCTCGTCACATTCCTCTTGACAGGTCTCGCCCGACGTTCCGTGGGCCGGGCATGGTAATCGGACCCCGCGGTCCGTCTAGTCCCTAAATACGCAGTGACCACGACTTGGCGCACAAACCTGGTCACTACGGCCAAGATTCCCCGTTATGGGCGGGCTTCGCCCCCGTCGCGCACCGGGTCGCCGGCGCCGACCGAGCCAGGTCCCAATCTCCGCGGACACGTGCGCAACAACGCCATTCCGCTTCCGGGTCGACCGACCCGGACACTAGTCCACGGGCTCCAGCAGGCTCGCATCGATCTCAAGGCCCGTCGCCTGACCAAGCGTCTGGACATTGAGAATGAGGCGATCCTGCCTGAGTCTCTCTTCGACCAACCCCTCCAGGCCCTGAAACGGGCCGCTTCGCACGCGCACCCGCCTCCCGTGCGTCAAGAACGGGAACGGGTCGAACAACTGCCCTTCCCCCTCAATGGCACGGCGAATCTGCTGCAGTTCGTGCTCGAGCGCGCTCTGATCCGACACGGGAATCGCGCGAACCACCCGTTTCGTCGAAATCGCGAAAAAAGTCGCTTCCCGCGCTCCAAAGAGGAAGATGTACGACGAAAACAGCGGCTGCTGCACGATCCGCTTCCGCCCGCCGTGAAACGCCACGCGCCGCACCAGCGGGAGGAAAAAACGGCATCCCGCCGCGTCCAGCACGTCCGCGACCGCCTTTTCCTGCCGGCTTCGTGTATGCAGCACGTGCCAGCGCTCGATGGCCGCATCCGGATGCGATCCGACGCAGTCCAGCGACCCGGGATGGGCGACAAGCGTGCTCACGCGCGGGCCGCTCCTCTGGCGTCTCGCTCAGGCCGGGCGCAGGGCCACCCAAGGTCCGAGAACATCCCGCCTGCGCCTTTCTGCCTCATGGAATCCCGCTCCGCGTGTCGCTTCCAGCCGGTGGTCGGGCCTTCTCATCGGCGAAGCGGCGGCCTCCACTCTCGGCGGAGTTTCGGCGCAGCCTCGATTCGGCCGCCCCCTGGCTGGGCAGACCTCGACCGGAAGCCTTCCGTTCCCGGTCCTACGCCGCCCGGGCCCAGCCCGTTCAGCCGATTCCGACCATCCATACTTTCTGCCCCCTCGGCCACCGGCCCTCACCCCATGGTCCGGCAGAACTCCCGCTCCAGGAACCGGGCCACGTAGTCCACGATGCTGGAGGCCTCCGGGATGTCCGGGTTGGAGGTCGGGCCCAAGGGGTCGAACCGCATCCCCCGGAACCGGGCCACCGCCTCCTCCAGGGGCAGCCCGAACTGGAGGGCCAGGCTGAACGCCCGGCAGAAGGCCTGGCACATGCCGCTGATCGTGGACCCCTCCTTGGCCATCTTCACGAAGATCTCCCCCGGGGTCCCGTCCGGGTGGAGGCCGATCGTGAGGTACCCCTCATGCCCGGCGATCGCGAACTTGTGGGTGAGGGAGTCCCGCGTCGCCGGAAGGACGTCGCGGACACCGAAGGCGCTGGGAAAGGCGTGTCGACCGTGCATCATGCGTTCCCTGATCTTCCTTGAAGCCTGCGGGAAGCCGCGAGTGTACCGCGCCCGCCGCGCAGCGCGGGGCCTGACGATCACGTCCATCAGCATCGGCCGACCCGGGCCGCAGCGCGCACAACTCCGGCCGCTTTCGGCGCCCGGAATCAGCGAAAAAGCCGCCGCCGGGCCTCCTCGTACCGCGCCATGGTGGCCCGGACGACATCCTCCGGCAGCGACGGCCCCGGGGCCCGCTTATCCCACTTGCCTTCCCGGACCAGCCGGAGCAGGTGCTCGCGCACGAACTGCTTGTCGAAACTCGGCTGCTCCTGCCCCGGCCGCCAGTCCTCGGCGGGCCAGAAACGCGACGAATCCGGCGTCAGGGCCTCATCCCCGAGGATCAGGTCGTCCAATGCCGCGCTCCCGCGGCGGCGCGTCGCGGCACGCCCGAACTCGAACTTCGTATCCGCGATGATCACCCCGCGCGACAGCGCATGGTCCGCCGCGGCGGTGTAGATCCTCAGCGTCAGGTCCCGCAGACGCTCCATCGTGTCCCGACCCGCGATTTCGCACGCCTGATCGAACGGAATGTTCTCATCGTGCGCGCCCTGCTCGGCCTTGGTCGCCGGTGTGAAGATGGGAGCGGGCAGGCGATCGCCCTCCTTCAGCCCGGCCGGCAGTTCCACGCCGCAGATCGCCCCGGTCTCCCGGTATTCGACCCATCCCGAGCCCGCCAGGTAGCCGCGGGCCACACACTCGACCGGCACGACCTCGCACAGCAGCCCGATCGCCACACGCCCCTCGATCATGCCCCGCTCGCTCTGCGACAGCCCCGGCACGTCCGCGGCGTCCGTCGAGAGCAGAAACGTGCGCGCCAGGCCCCGATCCTCGATGAATCGCATCCAGCGCGTCGAAATCTCGGTGAGCAGCCGCCCTTTTCCCGGAATTGGCGTCGGCAGGACGACGTCGAACGCGCTCAGGCGGTCCGTCGCGACAAGCAAAACGCGATCCGGCTCGCCCGGCGCCTCGGCGGGCACCCGATAGACATCGCGGACCTTTCCCTGACGTCGGCCGGGCAGCGGCAGTTCGGTGCGAACGATGGGCTCCACCCGCGCAGTGTACGAAACGCCGGGCCGCAATCCCGCGTCCCGAATCCCCCAAGACCACCACGTGAACCGAGGTTGTCAAACCCGTCCCGCCCGCGACAATGGCCCATCCCCCGGGCATGCGGCCCGCGGGAAGCGAGGATCATTCTCGGGCATGTTGCGTTTTGCGGTCTTTGACGATGACGGACCCGCCAGGTCATGGCCGCTGCGCCAGGCGTGCATGCTGGGTCCTGATTCCGTGGCCCTCGCGGGCGACATCACGTTTCAGGCCGGCGTGATCGAGTGCGAGAAGCGCAGCCGCGCCTCCGCCGCGCTCGCGCTCCAGTGGCGCGCTGCCGATCCCACCGGCCGCTCCGACGACCCCGAGACGCACAAACCCATCGATCTCGGCGTGCTCACGCTCGATACGTGCCTGCTCCCCGACAGCGAGCGCCCGTACCTGCTCAGCCTCGAACTGGCGCGGCGGCGCATCATGCTCTTCCTCGTGAAACTCGAGGAGTGGGGCCTCTTCGATCTCCCCGCGAGCGATCCGATCATCGCGGACTTCGAGCGCGCCCGCGCCGCCTTCACCGAAGCGCTCGTCGCGGGCCACGGGCCCGATGGCTACACGCTGGAGCAGGATCGCCTCGCCCGCCGCGCCCTCGTCATCGCCATCGACGCCGGCGAGCGCCTCGCCGCGCGGCGCACGCGCACGCCCGCCGCGGCGGGGGAGCCTCCGCCGGCGCCGCCCAACGGCTGCACCAGCTACACCGATCATTTAAGCGACCCCCTGCGCCACCTCGTCGCGGATACGTTCGATTTCATCAACCTCCCGATGCGATGGTCGGAACTCGAGCCGGAGGAAGGCCAATACCGCTTCGCGCGCGCGGACAAGTGGATTGAATGGGCCGTGCGCCAGGCGAAGATCCCCGTCACCGGCGGCCCGCTCATCGATTTCCGCCCGCGCTGCGTGCCCGACTGGCTCTACATCTGGGAGAACGACTACGAAACGCTGCGCGAACTCATCTATGAGCACATGCGCCGCGTCGTCACGCGCTACCGCCGCGTCGTCACCAAATGGACCGTCGCCAGCGGCCTGCACGTGAACGCCAACTTCACGCTCTCGCTCGAGCAGGTGGTGGATCTCACGCGCATGTGCGTGCTCCTCGTGCGCAAACTCCACCCCTCCGCCCGCATCCAGGTGGATATCTCCCAGCCCTTCGGCGAGTACGCGGCTGAGAATCCGCAATCGATCCCCCCGCTGCTCTACACCGAACTCATGTTCCAGGCCGGCATCGCGGTGGACGCCATCGGCCTGCGCATCGAAGTGGGCGACGCCCAGCCCGGCCGCGCCACGCGCGACATCATGCAGTTCGCCGACCTGCTCGATCGCTTCGCGCAGTTCGAGAAACCCCTCGCGATCTCTTCACTTGGCGCGCCCAGCGCGCCCCCGGCCGAAAGCGCCCTCGGCGAGAACCGCGCCTTCGACCCCGGCCACTGGCGCAAGCCGTGGAACGAGGAGCAGCAGGCCCGCTGGATGACCGAGGCCATTCGCGTCGCCGCGGCGAACCCCGCCGTCACCTCCATCTGCTGGCAGGAACTGTGCGACAAGGCCTCCGAGGCCGAAATGCCCTCCGGCGGCCTCGTGAGCGATTCCGGCCGCGCCAAACTCTCCCTCCGCCGCATGGGCGAACTGCGCCGCCGACTCCGCGAGCGCAAGCCCCTCAGCGATTTCGCCCCGCTGGAGCCCGCGGGCCGCAGCGCATGAGCGCCGCAGCGCCCATCCCACCTCCCGCGGCTTCCCAATCCGATGACGACTGGACACGCGCCGCCCCCCGCGCCGCCGCGGCAATCGCCATCCTTGCGTTTTCGCTTGTTGCCCTTCCCCGCGCCATCACGGCCGCGCCGCGCGAAGCCGCGGCCATCGCAAGCCCCGCCGCTGAAGCGAGCGCGCGGGCGGCGGAACCGGCTCGGTCAGTCCTCCCCGACCTCCGCGTGAACCTCAACACCGCAACGAGCGACCAACTCCGCCTCCTTCCCGAAATCGGCCCCTCCCTCTCCCAGCGCATCATCGAAGACCGCGAAGCGAACGGGCCGTTTCAGTCCCTCCAGGACCTCGACCGGGTTCGGGGAATCGGGCCGAGGACGATTCTGGATGTGGGGCCGTATTGTGAGGCCCCATGAGCGCATGAAAAGGGCGCGCTGTCGCGCGCCCTGTGAATGATTGAAGTGCAACGCCGAGGGGCGCGCTCACCCGTTGATGATCTCCAGCAGCGCCGCGATGTGCTCCATGAGGTCTTCATCGCTCAGGCCTTCGAGCCACTCGATGTATTCCTCGATGGTTTCGAAGCCCAGCCCGGCGATGATGGCCGGGGGTTCGCCGCCGCCGCCTTCTCCTCCGCCGCCTCCGCCAAGCGATTCGCCGCCGGGGCAAGCGCCGAAGGAGCCAAGCACGAGGGCGAGGTCGCCGCTTCCCACCGCTCCGTCGCCGTCAAGGTCGGTGGGGCACGCATCGTTGCATGGCCCGTACGAGCCCAGGACAAACGCGAGATCCGTGGAGTTGACGACGCCGTCGTCATTGAGATCCGTGGGGCAGGTCGTGATCGTGAACCTGTAGTCGAAATCGTTGTAGACCGGCTCGGACGCCACGCCGGCGCAGCGCAGAGTCTGCGTCGAAGAGTTCGGCCGGATGCGGTACTCGTAGCCTTCGATGAACCCCGAGCCGGAAGACTTCTCGACCTCCCACTCGATGCCGGCAGGGATGCCATTGGTGGGGTCGGCCGCCGCGGCGAAGCCGCTGGTGACATCCGTCCACGTGCCGCTGCCGATCGCGCGGCGTTCGACCATATAGGGCGTTGCGCCGGAGGCGAGCGCGGGGCCGTAGAGCCGGACCACGGCGGGCTCGGCCCATTCGCTGCCGCTGGTCGGCGCAAGCCGCCGCCCGTGGCCGGGACGGCAGGCCTCCTGGTGCGCATCAAAGCGCGCGACGCCCACGGCCCCTCCGCCCACGCCGGCAGCGGCGTAGGCAAGGGTCGGATAGTCATCATCCTCGAGTGCAAAGGTCTCATTGCTTGCGCCGTCGAAGCCGCGGATCATGGCGCCGCTCTCCCATGCCCCCGCGTCGTCTCCGTTGTTGAAGACGATGATGCCCTGAAGGCCATTGGTCAGGCCTGACGCGGCGAGCCCGAGGATGTGAATCTCCCGTCCGTCGATGAAGGAACCACCAATTCGCCAAACATGTCCACTATTGAGGCGCTTCACATCTATGTCCGCGTCGAGATCGCCCACCACAGTTAGTTCATGGACAAAGGCCGCTGCAAGAGTCCCCGAGAACTCGCCTTCTCGCGCCACCATCTCCAACAGGGAGGGTTCTTCAGTATCCAGCACGTCCCCATTGTTCAGCGACACATCGGCGTGGATGTTGTCCGCCTCAATGAGCTCGACGGTGTCCTTCGAGTGGATCGTGACAGGCGTTCCACTCGCCCCGATGTTCCCGCCCACGTTGAGCACCTTCAGGCTGTTCTCTTGAACATCGACGTCAGCGAGGAGGTTGCCAAACACCTCATACAGCCCGAACTCAGCGGTGTGTGTTGACGACCCTGTAACGACTACGTCGACGTACGAGTGGCCTTCCACGCGAATCACATTCGCGCTGTTCGCAGTGATCTTTCTGGAGTCGCTTTGCCCTGAGAACCCGAGGTTGCCTCCGATCCAGAGCAAGTCGATCCAGACCTGCCCAACCCCTTCACCGACACGCTGAACCTCCTCGACGCTGCTTAGAAGATCCGGGTCGTCTTCATCGCCCGTGATGACAAGGTGGACGCGCGTGCTCGAAGCGCCCTGCTGCTCGACGTTGATCTGCGAAATCACGTCGGCCGCGTCACCTTCAACTCGAACCGTCATGGTCGGCGTGGGCGAAACACTGATGTTGACCTGGTACTTGCCGTTGCCCAGCAGGTTGACTTGCGAGTTCAACGTCCCGCTGCCGCTTGCCTGCGTGACCGAGACTGCGGCCGGGCACGGTGCAGCAAAGTGCCCTGCGAGAGAGAAGGCGGCCGCTGCCAGAAAGCGCTTATTCATGACGGTGTCTCCAGAGAAGAGGAAGGCCGAGGATGCTGACGATCAGGACGCTCGATGGCGCTGGAAGCACGCTTGCCAGGCGGAAACCGCCGGACGCGAACTGAAGCGACACGCTGGACATGCTCCAAATCAAGTCTCGGTCCTGCGGTGGGAACCCCTCGCGTGATCCACGTTGTGCGAATGCGCCGAAAAAGCCGCCGGAGGAAAACGACGTGGAGGTGAACTCCGCCGACCCGCCCGACGTATCGAGCAGCCCCCACGGACTCTGGACGTGGGGATACTGGCCGAGGGAGAAGCCGGCGCGGTCACCTGTGAACGGCACGCCCGCGTTCGTCTCGCCGCCCTCTTCGGGCAGGCCGGAGATGGGCGGGTCATCAGACGACGTGGGATAGAGCCAGTAGCCGCCTTCCCCACCGTTCTTGTCCGGGTCCCAGTGCGCCGCCTTCGTCCACTCATCCAGCGTGGGGATCCAGAAGCGCGCCTCGGGCGAATGGTCGATCTGGTGGTTGAATGATCCGTCCTTGTTCTGCGTGAACGTGGACGTGTCGTAGACGCCTGTCTCGAACGCCTCCTGCTCCGGCCGCTTGTCATTGTGCAGCCAGTTGCAGTAGCGGGCGGCATACTCCCAGCTCATTCGCGTTGAGAAATCCGGCAGACGCTGGCTGTCGAGACGCCAGCCTGCGGGAAGAGCAGGATTGAAGGTTACAGCCTCTATATGCTGGCCTGTAAACGCAGTGTCCGCGCGCGACCCCGTGTAGTACGGATCGTACGCCTGCACGAACTCCAGCCAGTCGCCGGCGCTCACTTCCGTGCGCGACATGCGGAACACGTAATCCACCGCGCCGATCTGGAGGTCGCGCCCGTCCACTTCGTCCGGGTTCGTCGGCCGGTTCCCCGGGTCGCCGATGATCGCCCACTCGAAGCCGTAGTCAGGAGGCGCTCCCTCGCCCGCCCTCGCCGCGGCGCCGAGACCGACCGCCGCGGCCATCGCGCCTATCGCCAAGCCGTCACACACGATCGGCATCCACGTCCGCGCCGAAAGATCCATCTTCATGCAAATCGCTCCATCCTGCGCATCATTCGAACCGCCCGCAGAATAGCAGGCCGGACACTCCCCAACACGCCTCTTCTTCCAACTTGACAAATCTTTCATATCACCCCGGGGCCCTCGCCTTCCCGCGCTGGGGGATGCTCGGGCGCCCCCGCCGCCCCCGCCCCGCGTACACTTCCCTCCACCCCCGCCCCCCCGGCCGGCCCACGCCGTCCGAGGCGGCTTGCGCATGCGCCCACTCCAGCCCCTGAGCGCCGA
>CAZGVW010000127.1:0-6148 GCA_964529265.1 uncultured Phycisphaeraceae bacterium | reverse complement strand
CGCGTCGTGACGCCGAAGGGTTCGCGGCGAAGCAGCGCCGCTCAATCGAGCCGCTCGAGCGGCGCACCCTCGTCGTCGTCAACGCGAACGTCGAAGACGTCCTCGTCGATTCGGTTGGCGGGCTCGCGGGCGGCGGCGTCGTCATCTCCCGCGTCAGGCCCGCGGGTGAGACGAAGATCCGCGTGGCAACCAGCGGATACGCGCTGCGTCGAGGCGACCTTGTGCTGGCGGTCGGCACTGCGCGGGATCTCGACCGTTGCGAGGAGCTCCTGGGCGGCTCGAGCACCGAGGATCTCATGGAAGCTTCAGGATCCGTCAAACATCGGCGCGTCCTCGTCACGAGCAAGGACGTGCCGGGGAGGACCGTCAGTCAGCTCGGTCTGCAGCAACTGTACGGCGTCGTTGTGACGCGCGTCACGCGAGGCGACCTCGAGATGACGGCCGTACCCGATTTGCGTCTCCAGTTCGGGGACGTGGTCCACGTGGTCGGCGAACCGGACGGCATCCGCAAGTCGGCGGAGATCCTGGGCGATTCACTGAAGGCCCTGAACGAGACGCATTTCGTGCCGCTGTTCGCCGGCGTGGTGCTCGCGATCGCGCTGGGCACGCTGCCCATACCGATCCCGGGCATGCCGCAGCCGGTCAGGCTGGGCCTTGCGGCCGGATCCCTGATCGTGGCATTGCTGTTGGGTCGCCTGGGCCGAATCGGGCCGCTGGCCTCGCATCTGCCTTTCAACGCCAACCTGGCCCTTCGCGAGCTTGGGATTGCGCTGTTCTTCGCGAGCGTCGGTCTCACGGCGGGACCCGCCTTCTTCGATGTCGTGCTCAGCGAACGGGGCCTCTTGTGGATGGCGGCAGGGGTCTGCGTGACCACCGTGCCGCTGCTCGCGATCGGCGCCGCGGCCGTCGCTGTAAAGAAGCTGGACTTTGTGACGCTCTCGGGCCTGCTCGCCGGCAGCATGACCGATCCGCCGGCGCTTGCCTTCGCAACCGGTCTGTGCGGATCAGACGCGCCAATGACGTCCTACGCAGCAGTGTATCCCCTGACGACGCTGCTGCGAATTCTCGCGGCACAGATCCTGACGATCACGTTGTGCGGCTGATGAAGGAGCGCCGCATTGCATCACAGAGGCATTCACATGAGTGACGAACTGCCGATCGTCTATCTCGCCAGGCACGGCGAAACGGCCTGGACCCTCTCCGGGCAATACACCGGGCGCACCGATCTGCCGCTCACCGAGCGAGGCAGGGACACGGCGCGCCGGCTGGGGGAGCGGCTCAGCGAGCTGACCTTCGCCAGGGTGTTCACCAGCCCGCTCCAGCGCGCCGTGACGACGTGCGACCTGGCCGGCTACGGCGCCGTCGCCGAGGTCGATCCCGACCTGGTGGAATGGGACTACGGACAGTACGAGGGGCTGCGCACCGCCGAGATCCTCGCAGAGCGTCCAGGTTGGGCGCTCTTCCTGCACGGGTGCGCGGGCGGAGAGGCGCCGCAGCAGGTGGCCGCCCGGGCCGACCGCGTGGTGCAGCGCGTGCGCGCCATCGCGGACAACGTGCTGCTCTTTTCGAGCGGCCACTTCATCCGGGTGCTCGCCAGTCGCTGGCTCGGTCTGGAACCCAGCGTGAACGCGCGCCACTTCATGCTGAGCACGGCGAGCCTGAGCGCGCTGGGCTACGAGCACAAGATCTCCCGCCCGGTGATCCGGCTGTGGAATGAAACACGTCACGTCGAGATTCGATCGGGGCTGTCCGGCGGCCCACCGGCGAGTAACGATCAGGTGATCGGCGGCGGGCGATGCGTCGAAGTGCCACGGAGTTACCCATGAGCAAGACGACAGCGAGAGACTCGACCCCGAGCGGCAGCACGGTCGCCTCCCGCAAGGCCCGGGCGGGCGACGTCTCCGATCTCTTCGATCGCTACGGCTGCGGCCCGATCCGCTTCAGCGGAACAGAGGACGGCCTGTACGATCGCCACCTTCTCTTTGACAACGTCATCGCCCCCGGCGCCGCGGGCGCACGGGAGCGCTACGAGGCCTTTGCGCGCTCCGTGCGCGACATCCTGTCGCAGCGCTGGGTGCGCACCGAAGCCACCTACGAGCGCGAGAACCCCAAGCGCCTCTATTACCTCTCCATGGAGTTCCTCATCGGGCGCTCGCTGGCGAACAACATCACCAATCTGCAGCTGGACGCGCTGGCCCGGGAGGCAGCGGCGAACAGGAGCCTGGACTGGGTCGCGCTGCTCGAGGAGGAGCACGATGCCGGTCTGGGCAACGGGGGCCTCGGCCGCCTGGCGGCCTGCTTCCTGGATTCGATGGCCACGATGGAGCTTCCGGCAATGGGCTACGGGCTGCGCTACGAGTACGGGATCTTCCGGCAGTCCATCCGGAACGGCTGGCAAGGCGAGTGGCCGGACAACTGGCTGCGCCACCCGGACCCGTGGGAGGTCGCCCGCCCCCAGGATCAGGTGGAAGTAAAGCTCAACTGCTCTTTCGAGGTGCGCGCCGGCTCGCTGCGCCCCCTGCCCGGGCGGCCGTCGATCCTCCTCGGCATTCCCTACGATCGACCGGTGGTCGGCTACGGCGGCAGAACCATCAACACGCTGCGGCTCTGGTCCGCCGCGGCGCCGGACTACTTCGACTTTCGGGCGTTCAGCGCGGGAGAGTTCGTCAGCGCCGCCGCCGAGGCGCTCACGGCCGAGACCGTCACCCGGGTCCTCTATCCCGACGACTCCACCAGCATGGGGCAGGGGCTGCGCTTCGTGCAGGAGTATTTCCTCGTCGCCTGCTCGCTGGCCGACCTGGTGCGCCGCTTCCGGCGCAGCAACGCGTCATGGAGCGATCTGCCCGAGAAGGTCGCCATACAGCTCAACGACACGCACCCGGCGCTCGCTGTCCCCGAGCTGATGCGCATCCTTCTCGACGACGCGCATCTGGGATGGGACGAGGCCTGGGACCTCACGCGACGATCACTGGCCTACACCAACCACACGCTGCTGCCCGAGGCGCTGGAGAAGTGGCCGCTGGAATGGTTCGAGGAGCTCCTGCCGCGTCACCTGGAGATCATCTTCGAGATCAACCGCCGCCTGCTCGACGAGGTCCGCAACCGCTTCCGCGGCGACGAGGGGCGCGTGGCGCGCGTGAGCCTGGTGGAGGACGGCGGCGCCCGCAAGATCCGCATGGCGAACCTGGCGATCGTCGGGTCGCACAGCACCAATGGCGTGGCCGCGATCCACTCGCACCTCCTGCGCACGCAGACGGTCCGGGACCTCGCCGAGCTCTTCCCCGACCGGTTCAACAACAAGACCAACGGCGTCACGCCGCGGCGCTGGCTGCTGCTGGCCAATCCGGCGCTCGCCCGGCTGATCACCGAGGCCATCGGCGACGGCTGGATCACCGACCTCGACAGGCTTCGCGAACTCGCGCCGCTCGCCGGCGACAAGAGCTTCCGCGAGGCCTTCCTCGAGGCCGCCCGCCAGGCCAAGTCGCGGTTCGCCGGCTGGCTGCGCTCGGCCTCGAACGTCACGGTGAACCCCGACTCCATCTTCGATTGCCAGGTCAAGAGGATCCACGAGTACAAACGGCAGCTCCTCAACGCGCTGCGGATCGTCGTTCTCTACAACCGGCTGGTGGAGAACCCGAGCCTCGAGATGGCGCCGCGCACGTTCTTCTTCGCCGGGAAGGCCGCTCCGGCCTACCACCTGGCCAAGGTCATCATCAAGCTCATCAACGACATTGCTGCCACCATCGACGCCGACCCCGCGGTGCGCGACCGGCTCAAGGTGGTGTTCCTTCCCGAGTACTCCGTCACGCTCGCCGAGCGGCTGATCCCGGCCAGCGACGTCTCCAACCAGATCTCCACCGCCGGCTACGAGGCCAGCGGCACGAGCAACATGAAGTTCATGATGAACGGTGCGCTGACCGTCGGCACCCGCGACGGCGCCACGATCGAGATGGCCGAGGAGGCCGGCGAGGAGAACGTCTTCCTCTTCGGCCTGACCGCCGAGCAGGTCGCCTCCAGCCGGAGCTGGTACGACCCGCACTGGCATTACCACCACGAACCGGAGACCCGCGCGGCGCTGGATCGGATCTTCTGCGGCCACTTCAGCCCGGGCGATCCGGGCGTGTGCGAGCCGATCCGCCGGACGCTGCTGGATGCAGGCGATTACTACATGCACCTGGCGGACCTGACCTCCTATTGCGAGGCGCACGAGAGGGTCGGGGCGCTCTACGGCGATCCGCACGCCTGGGCACGGAAGGCGATCGTCAACGTGGCCGCCTCCGGGAAGTTCTCCAGCGATCGGACCATCGCGGAGTACGCGGCGGAGATCTGGAACGTCAAGCCCTGCCCCGTCGAGTGAGGCATCGTCATGAAGACCTCGACCGCTCCCCGCAAGGCACTGTCTCCGGGTTCGAGTGCCCCTTTGGGAGCGACGCCGGCGCCCGGCGGCGTCAACTTCAGCATCTACTCAAAGCATGCGACGGGCGTCGAGCTGCTGCTGTTCGACCGCGTCGATGACGCGCGCCCGGCGCGCGTCATCCCGATCGGCCCCGCGCAGCGCACCTTTCACTACTGGCACGCGTTCGTGCCCGACCTGAAGCCGGGGCAGATCTACGGCTGGCGGGTCTCGGGGCCGGCCGATCCCGCCAACGGGATGAGGTTCGATCCCGCCAAGGTCCTGCTCGATCCGTACGGCCGGGGGGTGGTGGTGCCGCGCTCCTGCAGCCGCGATGCCGCCCGGCGCGAGGGCGACAACGCCGCCTCGGCGATGAAGAGCGTGGTCGTCGATCCGTCGGCGTACGACTGGGAGGGCGACGAGCCGCTGCGGCGGCCGGCGTCGGGCACGATCGTGTATGAGATGCACGTCCGCGGCTTCACACGGCATCCCAGCTCCGGCGTTGCCGCAAAGACGCGCGGGACGTACGCGGGCCTGATCGAGAAGATCCCGTACCTCCAGAACCTCGGGATTACGGCCGTCGAGCTGCTGCCCGTCTTTCAGTTCGATGTCCAGGACTGCCCGCCGGGGCGGGTCAACTACTGGGGCTATGCGCCGGTTTCATTCTTCGCGCCGCACCAGGCATACAGCTCGAGGCAGGGACCGCTCGGCCCCGTCGACGAGTTCCGCGATATGGTCAAGGCGCTGCACCGGGCCGGCATCGAGGTGATCCTCGATGTGGTCTTCAACCATACCGCCGAAGGAGACCACGGCGGGCCGACCTTGTGCTTTCGCGGCATCGACAACCGCGCCTACTACATCCTCGATGCGGACCGGTCCCGCTACGCCGACTACACGGGCACCGGGAACACCCTCAACGCCAACCACCCCATCGTGCGCCGCATGATCATCGACAGCCTCCGTTACTGGGTGCAGGCGATGCACGTGGACGGATTCCGCTTCGACCTCGCCTCTATCCTGGCGCGCGATGCGTCCGGCCATCCGACGCCCAACCCGACCGTACTGTGGGACATCGACTCGGATCCCGTTCTGGCCGGCACGAAGCTCATCGCCGAGGCGTGGGACGCAGCGGGGCTGTACCAGGTGGGCACCTTCGTCGGCGACAGTTGGCGGGAGTGGAACGGGCGGTTCCGCGACGATGCGCGCGACTTCTTTCGCGGCCAACCCGGCGCGGTCCGGCGTTTTGCCGACCGCCTCATCGGCAGCCCCGAGATCTACGGGCACAAGCAGCGCGAGGCCGAGCAGAGCGTCAACTTCGTGACCTGCCACGACGGCTTCACGCTCAATGATCTGGTCTCATACAACCACAAGCATAATGAAGCCAACGGCGAGGAGAATCGCGACGGCAGCGACGACAACCGGAGCTGGAACTGGGGCATCGAGGGCCCGACGGACGATCCGGTCGTCGAGAAGCTGAGGAACCGGCAGGTGAAGAACTTTTTCGCCGCCACGTTGCTCTCGGTGGGGATGCCGATGATCCTCATGGGCGACGAGGTGCGGCGCACCCAGGGCGGCAACAACAACGCGTACTGCCTGGACGACGAGACGAGTTGGTTCGACTGGACGCTCCTGGCGCGGCATGCCGACGTGCATCGGTTCGTGCGGCTGGCCACGGCGCGGCGGCTGCTGCGTCCGAGCGTCCCGATGACCCTGAACCAGCTTCTGAGCGGAGCGGACAGGGCCTGGCACGGCGTG
>CAZGVW010000126.1:0-8449 GCA_964529265.1 uncultured Phycisphaeraceae bacterium | reverse complement strand
CGGCTACGGCCGCCTCGGGCTCGAAGTCAGCGACGAAGCCATCGCGCACTGGGCCCGGACCTCCGATGGCGATGCGCGGCGGGCGCTGACGGCGCTGGAGGTGGCTGTGAGATCGGGCGGGGCCTCCGGCGCTATCGATCGCAACGGCGCACCGCCCATCATCATCGACCTCGCCGTCGCGCAGGAATCCATCCAGCGCAAGGCGCTGGTCTACGACGGAACCGGCGACGAGCATTACGACACGATCAGCGCCATGATCAAATCCGTCCGCGGGAGCGACCCCGACGCCGCGGTGTACTGGATCGCGCGCATGCTCGAATCGGGCGAGGATCCGCGCTACATCGCGCGGCGGCTGGCGATTCTCGCCAGCGAGGACATCGGCAACGCCGATCCGCGCGGCATCATGGTGGCCGACGCGTGCTGGTCCCTCGTCGAGCGCATCGGCATGCCGGAGGCGCGCATCACACTCAGCCAGTGCGCCATCTACCTCGCGCTTGCGCCCAAGAGCAACGCGTCGTACGCCGCGATCGATGAGGCCCTCGCCGACGTGCGCGAAGGCCGCACGCTGCCCGTGCCGGTGTATCTGCGCGATCCCAACAAGGCGAAGAGCGCCGGATCGGCCATCGATGGCGAAGGCTACGCCTACAGCCATACGAAGGGCGCGCAGACCTCGCTCGGCGGCGTGACGGACCAGGATTACCTCGGCGCGCCCAGGGAGTACTACCGCCCGAAGGAGATCGGCGTCGAAAAGACGCTGAAGGAGCGGCTGGAGGAGGTGAAAAAAGCGCGGCGGGGAGGCGCATCATCGCCATGACCACGCGCCAAACACCCGGGAGAATCGCGGTCATCGCCGGCGCGATCGTATTCGCCGGCAGCGCGGCCTATTGGACGTGGGAATACGTCCTCCCCGCCCTCTCCTGGTCGCCGGATGGGTTGGATACGTTCGCGATCATCGGCGAAGTCTTCCTCGATTCGCTCTGGAATGCGTGCATCGTGATGATGGTCGTCTTCGGCGTCGCCTGCCGCGTGGAGAGCCACAGGCGGCGCGCTGCGGCGGCGGTGGAGGCGAGGCCCTGAATGAAATGGACGCGCATCCACACTTGGTGCGTTGTGGCGCTCGCGCCGCTCACGGCACTGTGGTTCGCTGTGTGCCTCAACGGCCTCGTGGGAACGCTTCGCCACTACGGCGCAATGGATTCGTTCTGGGTCAACGCGCCATTTGCGCTCTTCGTGGCGCTCGTGCCCGCGATGTTCGTGTGGGCGTGTGTTCTTTTCATGGCGTCTCTGCTTGCCGGCTTCCGACGCAAGAGCGGCGGCGCGTCGGTGACCTGTCCGGAATGCGGATACGACATGCGCGGCCTCAGCGGCCGCGCATGTCCTGAGTGTGGCCAGACTGCTCGGCCTCGGCGCGGGGGGCAATAGCGCAGCATGCTCTGGCGCATCACCTACATCTGGTGGAAACTGTGCCTGGGGTTGTTCCTCGCGCTGACGCTGCTGATCGGTGTGCCGACCGTCATCGGGACCATCTTCGAGGGAGGCGCACCGATCATGATTGCGGCCTCCGCCATGATTGCAGCCCTTGCGACCTTTCTCGCCTCACCCTTCCTCCTCGGCATCGCCTGGCTCACGTTCGATCGCTACGCCCCGCGCGTCCCCGGCGACCTCCGCTGCCGCGGCTGCGGCTACGACCTCGCCGGAGTCCCCGGCCCGATCTGCCCCGAATGCGGCCGCCTCGACCGACCGCCAGCGCGAGTGGAGCCTGACAGAGCATGACGCCGCGCATCTTCGGTGAATGGTCTGTGTCCTGCCTCAGGTACTTCCTGTGCCTCGCTCTGCTCCTCGGCGGCATCGCCCTCACTGTCGCGCTTGTCGTATCACTTTGGGGCGGCGCGATCGATCTTCAAGTATGGATCACCGCTTCGGCCGCGGTCGCGCTCGCTCAGACGGTCATTGTTTCACCGGTGCTCCTGATCCTCGCCTGGCCCGAGCCCGCGCGCGACCCGATGCGCTGCCCCGGCTGCGACTACAACCTCGCCGGCCTGGTCGAGCGCATCTGCCCCGAGTGCGGCCGCAACACCTCGATCACCGGCTCGATCACGCCTGTGCCTCCCGGTGATCGATCAAGCCAACTGAGCAAGCCAGCCGCCGGAAAGCGCGAGACCCTCGCCACCCCCGCGCCCACATTGCCCGGGGCCGCGTCATGACGTCCGCAGCCGCGCCGCCCACCGGCCCGCCCCCGCGCAGGCGCCGCTCCTGGCTCCGAATCGCGCTCCTCGCCATCGCCATCGGCGTGTCGCTCGCCATGCTCATCTGGTGGGGCGTGAAGGGGTTCAACGCGCGAGACGCCGCGGTGGCGGTCGCGTTCATCGTCATGCTCGGCGCGATCATCGGCATGATCCTGGCCATGCTGCCGAGCCGGGAGCATCCGCCATCGCGCGCCGCCGCGAGACTCCACGACACACCCCCGCCCTCGTCACCGTAACCTGTGCGCACTCCATGCGATTCACCGCCACGCGAAATCTCTGGCTCGGCCTCTCCCTCGCCGGCGCCCTCTTCATGGGCGGCGCGATGTTCGGCATCTTCTGGTGGGCCGGCGGCGTGAAGGCCGGGCTCATCGGCGGCTGCGGCGGCCTCGCGCTGTGGACGCTCTTCGCCCTCGCCGGCCTCGCCCACATCTACCTCACGCGCATGCCCTCCGTCGGCAGCGACGAAATCGTGATCAAGTGCGTCGAATGCGGCGAGCCGCTCGTCGCCTCGCCCGCGCATCCACCCGTCACCTGCCCTGCGTGCGGCGCAGATCTGCCGCCACCGCCTGCGCCTTCGGGGGCGCGGCTTCCGGGCTCGCGCGCAGATCGTCGCGCCGCCGCCGGCGCAACAACCCCGCGCCTCAACGGCGAGCCCGCGCCACCCCCGCCCCGCGCGTGACCATCGAAGGGAGCCGCCGCATGCTCGGCCGCAGACCGCAACTCGTGTGGGCCGTCATCTCGATCGCGTTCTTCACGATCACGTTCATCGCGATGGTCTACATCCACCACCGTTTCGCGCTCTCGAAGGCGTTGCCCGATCAGCCGCCGCCGGCCTGGCAGAGTTCCCTGCCCTTCGCGCTCGGCGTGAGCGCCGTCACCACCGCGTGCGTCGCGGGCATCGGCTTCGGCGTGATCTACGGCTTCGTCCTCCCCGCGCAGCGCGAGGCGGAGCGCCTGTTCTGCCCGCAATGCGGCCGCGATTGGTCCATGCGCGACGCCGACCGCTGCCCCGGCTGCGGCGCCTATCCGCCCACGGCGCGCGAGAGCCACTGACGCCGCCGCCCGACCGAATCGCCGACGCCCGCCGCGGGCATCGCGTACCATCTTCGCCTCTGTTTCCCATCTCCACGACCCGAGCGAGGCGCCGATGCCCGAGCGAGCCGCAGTGACCGACCCTCTCTTCACACCACCACCCGCGCCCCAGAACGCGCCGAGGCCCGCGCCCGCCAACCGGCCCGCGCCCCAGGCGCCTTCCTCATCGGCCCCGGCCGCCGCGAGGCGATTCATCCGCGAACTCGGTCCCACCGAGCCCTTCTCCGGCGCCTTCGCCATCGCCAACGCGCAGCTCGGCGTCACGCGCTCCGGCAAGCCATACCTCCGCTGCCTGCTGCGCGATAAGTCCGGCGAACTTCCCGCGCGCATGTGGACCATCGCCGATGAGCACTTCGCGCGCCTCCCGACCGATGGCTTCGTCTACGCCGAGGGTGAGACCCAGCCATACCAGGGCGAGCTGCAACTCATCCTCCACGTCGTCGAGCCCATTGAGCCCACGCCCGAGCAACTCACCGAACTCGTCGCGTGCGCGGCGCGCCCGCCCGAGGAAATGTTCGCCGACCTGCTCGCCCTGCTCGACACCATCGAGCATCCGGCGATGAAGTCCCTTGTGCGCGCCTACCTCGCCGACGACATGCTCATGGCGCAGTTCAAGCAGGCGCCCGCCGCGAAATCCATGCACCACGCGTATCTCGGCGGCCTGCTCGAGCACACGCTCGCGCTGCTGCGACTCGCGAACGCCGTCTGCCCGCTCTATCCGCGCATCAATCGCGACATCGTGATGATGGGCCTCTTCCTGCACGACCTCGGCAAGACGCGCGAACTCATCTGGGACCGCGGCTTCGGCTACAGCGATCGCGGCCAACTCATCGGCCACATCGTCGATGGCGCGATCATGCTGCACGATAAGGCCCAGCAGGCCATGCGCGACACCGGCCAGCGCTTCCCGCGCCACGCCATCACCGTGCTGCAGCACATCATCATCTCGCACCACGGCGAGCCGGAGTTCGGCGCCGCCAAGGTCCCCTCCACCCCTGAGGCGATCCTGGTCTCCATGCTCGACAACCTCGACGCCAAGACCACCATCGCCCTCGCCGCGGCCAGGCCCGACCGCTCCGCCAACGACCTCGGGGGCAACTTCACCGAGAAGCAATGGGCCCTGGATACCCGCCTTTTCCGGCCGGACCCCCTTTCCTGAGCCCCGGGCGGGCCTTCCCGCCGGGTCGATCCGGCCGGATCCGAAGCACAAACACAGTCCAGACAAGCACTTGCGCTGTTTTTGAGAGGACCGGCCGCGCTTCGTCGTGGGGTCGCGTTCAGGCCGTGTTCAAAGACGGTGAGAGACACGCCGAAAGGCGATTCTTCCATTGTGGCGGACCCCCCCGGCCCATAATCTGTACGCGGAGGGAGCGTCCCGTCTTTAGGAGGGCGGGCGCAGGTCGCGGAGCGAGGAAGGAACACGTCGTCTCCCGAACCTGTGGGTTGCTCCTTGGTCGTCGGCGGCTGGCGCTGCGCCCGCCGCGGGAGTTGTGACAGGAGAAGGAGAAACGTCTCATGAGGCATGTTCTCATTGCAGCGTCCGCAGTTGCGGCGCTGTCCGGCGCGGCCTACGCCATCGATCTGGCGGTCTGGACGTTCGAAACGAGCGTTCCGATCACCGCCGGACCGCACGCGGCGGAGGGCGGCGTGAATGGCGGCGGCTCGCTGGGTTTGCACGTCAGCGGCGCAGCCGTGTACAGCAACCCGGTCGGCAACGGCTCGGGCGAGTCGTTCAGCAGCAACAACTGGGGCATCGGCGACTACTACCAGTTCTCGACCAGCACCGCCGGCTACGAAAACATCACGTTCGGGTGGGACCAGACCCGGTCCTCCACCGGCCCCGGCACGTTCGACGTCGAGTGGAGCACCGATGGCTCGACGTTCTTCACGCTGTTCGATGACTACGCCGTCGGCACGACGACGTGGTCGAGCGGCACGCATCAGCCGGCTTCGGTGTTCGCTCCGCTGTCGGCGCCCGCGGCGCTCGACAACCAGGGCACGGTGTTCTTCCGCCTCACCAACCAGGTGACGCCGGGCGGCACCGCCGGCACGAACCGCGTGGACAACATCATCATCGGGGGCGATCTGATCCCGACTCCGGGCGCCGCCGCCCTGTTCGGTGTCGCCGGCCTCGTCGCCACGCGCCGCCGCCGCGGCTGATTTCAGCCCCGCGGCGTTCATTTCGAATCATCGTCACCCGACGATTGAGAGTGACCTCGATCCATCAGCAGGCCCGCGGGTTGCGCCGCGGGCCTGCTTCATTGCGCGGATGGCGTGTTTCCGCCCTTGAACACGCGGAAGAGGTAGAGAAGCGAAGGGATCAGCACCACGGCGCCCGCGCCAAGCGAGCCGAGCAGCAACTTGTGGGTGATCGCTGGGGCGGCGGAGTTCTCGATGGTGAACCCGGGGATGATGAGGTTCGGGCGCATGGCGAGGCCGAAGCCGAGCGTGATGAGCAGAACCTGCCCCGCCGCGGCGAAGCGGGCCAGGCGGTAGCGCCGGCGCCAGAGCGCGGCCAAGGCGCCGATGGCGAACAGGGCGGTGGCGATCTGCAGTGGCCACGCCCATGGCGCCGCCGCCATGCGATGGCTGATGGAATCGCCCGAGCCGGGCAGGCCGAGCAGCCAGGTGAGCAGCGCGAAGGCGCCGACCATCACGCCGGAGACGATCGCGCGGCGGCGGAAGTCTTCCTGGACCTCGCGATCGCCCCGCGCCTCGATGCAGAGGTACGTCGCCGCGAGGAAGGCGAAGATCGAGAGCGCGAACGCGCCGACCGACCAGCAGAAGGGGCTCCCGGCCCACGGCGCGAAGTAGCCGCTCTCGTACACACCTTCGTCATTCCAGCGCAGGCGGCCGGAGCCCGCGGCGCCGAGGCACGCGCCGAGCAGCAGGGGGGTGATGACGCTGGAGGTGGAGAAGATGACGCTCCACGCGCGGCTGGTTCGGCCGGGGGAATCGTATGAGCGGAAGGTGAACGCGCAGCCGCGGAGCACGATGCCGATGAGCATGAGTGTGAGCGGAACGTGGAGCGCGGTCATCATCGCGCTGAAGGCGCGGGGGAAGCCGGAGAACATGAGCACGACGACGACGATGAGCCAGACGTGGTTGGCTTCCCACACGGGGCCGATGGCGTCGGCGATGAGCGCTCGCTGCTTCTGCTTGCGCGGCCCGAAGGCGAAGAAATCCCACACGCCGCCGCCGAAATCGGCGCCGCCCAGGATCGCGTAGACCCCGAGGGCCAGAAGCATCGCCGCGGCTGTGATCGTGGGCCAATCCATGAAGAGGAACCCGGAGGAAGACGGAGGAAGACAGAGGGGAAGAAGACGGGAAGCGCGAGGCGTCGAGTCTTCGCAGTGCAAATGATCAATCTACATCATTCAGACTTCTCCGTTGGTGTCGCTGGCTCTCGCCATGATCTGCGAGATTTGCCTCTTCCTCCGTCTTCATCTGTCTTCCTCCGGGTTCATTCCTCCGCGGCGCGGACCTGGCGCACCATCAGGTACGTCACGACCACGGCGAGCGCGAGGTAGATGAGCGTGAATGTCGTGAAGGTCGCCCACAGGCCGTTCATGGGCGTCACGGATTCGCTGGTGCGCATGACGCCCTGGATGATCCACGGCTGGCGGCCCACTTCGGTGACCATCCAGCCGAACTCGATGGCGAAGAAGCCGAGGGGTGCGCAAAGGATGAGCGCGCGGAGGAGCCATCTTCCGGGCGTGGCGCCCTTGCGCCGCCATGCGTGAACGCCCCACCACACCGACGTCGCGAGCATCGCCATGCCGCAGAGCACCATCAACTCGAATGAGATATGCGTGATCGCCACCGGCGGCCATTCATCGCGCGGAATGTTCTTGAGGCCCTTCACCTCCGCGTTGAAATCGCCATAGGCCAGGAAACTGAGCGCCCCCGGGATCTCGATCGCGAAGCGCGTGGTTTCGCTCCGTTCATCCGGCCAGCCGCCGATGCGCAGGGGCGCGCGACGCACCGTCTCGAACTGTCCTTCCATCGCCGCGAGTTTCGCTGGCTGGTTGCGCGCCACGACCTTCGCCGCCCAGTCGCCCGCCAGCGGCTGAAGAACCGCCATCGGCAGCGCGACGAGCATGGCGAGGCGCAGCGCCGCTTGGTGAAAGCGCGAATCCGGCGCCCGAAGCAACCGCCACGCGTGCACGCCTGCCACGCCGAAGGCGGTCGCCATGTATGCGGCGATGAGCATGTGCACGGTCTGGGCCGCCCACGCGTCGTTGAACATCGCCGCCACGGGATCGATGTTCGAGAACTCGCGCGTGACCGGATCGAAATCGAAGCCCTGCGGCGCATTCATCCACCCGTTCACCATGATCACGAAGCCCGCCGAGGCGGCGCCGCTGACGGCGATGATCACCGCCGCGGCGAAGTGGGCCCACTTGCTCACCTTGTCCCAGGCGTACAGGTAGACGCCGAGGAAGATCGCCTCCGTGAAGAACGCGAAACCCTCCAGGCCGAAGGGCACGCCGATGATCCCGCCCGCGTGCTCCATGAATCGCGGCCAGAGCAGGCCGAGTTCGAACGAGAGCACGGTCCCCGACACCGCGCCCACGGCGAAGAAGATGGCCGTGCCCTTGGCCCAGCGCTTGGCGAGTCTCAGATAGGTTTCGTCGCCCGTGCGGATCCAGCGGAACTCCGCGATCGCCATGAGCGCGGGCATGGCGATGCCGATCGACGCGAAGATGATGTGGAACCCGAGGCTGATCGCCATCTGCAGGCGTGCGAAGAGCAGATCGCTCATGTCGCGCTCCGGGAGTGGGGCGGGCGTGGGCGGAAACCGGGACGATCGCGGCTTCGTGAGAAGCCGACATCGAGCCGGGACCGGCAGGGCCCGATGATAGGTGGCGCCGTGGCGCTGGAGGCCGCTCGGAATGCTCAGGAGGAGCGCGTACAATGCGGCCCGCCGCGGGAGGGGTGGCGAGTGGGCGGGAAAGGCGAGTTTCACAGCCCGGGAGGCATCAAGCATGCTCGAGTTCAGGAGAGTGTCCACGTGTCTGGCCGCGCTCGCGGCTTTGATGACCGCCGCCTGCGGCCCCGCGGGCAACGCCGCGGAGGCGAAGCCTCAGGAGAAGGCCAAGGCCGAGGCC
>CAZGVW010000125.1:0-18052 GCA_964529265.1 uncultured Phycisphaeraceae bacterium | reverse complement strand
GGCTCAGAGCAGCCGCTGCACCACGGCACCCCCGGCGCGCACCACGGAGCCCCAGCGCGCACCACGGCACCCCCGGCGCGCACCACGGAGCCCCAGCGCGCACCACGTCATCCCAGGCGCGCACTCGGGAGCCCCAGCGCGCACCAGCTCATCCCCGGCGCGCACTGCGGCGGGCCGGACAGTCAGACGGAGAGCATCGCGAAGTGCGGCCGAATGTCATCGCCCAGTACGCGTTGCTCGGCCTGCTGCTGCTCCTGCTGGGGGTGTTTCTGCTGTATCCGGTGTGGCTGACGGTGCGGGGCGGGTTTGCCGCGGACATCGTGACGGGCCGGGGGTGGACGCTGGAGCACGTGGGGCTGGTGTTCCGCGACCCGGTGCTGCGGGAGGGTCTGATCAACGCGTTCGGGATTGCCGCGGCGACGACGGCGCTGTGCGTGCTCATCGGGCTGCCGCTGGCGTTCTTCAGCGCGAGGCATTCGTTCCCATTCAAGGGGTTCTGGAACGCGGCGATCCTGGTGCCGCTGATCCTGCCGCCCTTCGTGGGGGCGATCGGGCTGAAGGCGATCCTGGGGCGGACGGGGTCGCTGAACGCGCTGCTGGGGACGGACTGGGACATCCTCGGGCATTCCCAGTTCTGGGGTGTGGTGGTGGCGCTGGCGCTCCATCTGTACCCCATCATCTACCTGAACGCCTCCGCGGCCCTGGCGAACCTCGACCCGGCGCTGGATGAGGCGGCGCAGACGGTGGGGTGCGGGCCGATCAGGCGGTTCTTCCGGATCACGCTGCCGCTCATTCGGCCGGGGCTGTTTGCGGGCGGCGCGGTGGTGTTCATCTGGGCGTTCACGGAACTCGGGACGCCGCTGATGTTCGACTACCACCGCGTGACATCCGTGCAGATCTTCAACGGGATCAAGGAGATGAGCGCCTCGGCGACGCCGTATGCGCTGACGGCGGTGATGCTGGGGACGGCGATCATCGTGTACGTGCTGGGGAAGCAGGTGTTCGGGGGCGAGGGGCATGCGTCTTCGCTGCGAGCGACGCGGGCGGGCGGCGCGACCGCCCTGCCGCTTCCGGCGGGGCTCGCGGTGAGCGTGTGGTTCGGCGTCGTGACGCTGCTGGCGCTGCTGCCGCACATCGGCGTGGTGCTGATGGCGCTGGCGGAGACGGGATCGTGGTATCGAAGCGTGCTGCCGCGGGAGTTCACGCTGTCGCACTTCGGGCAGGCGCTGGGGCACCCGCTGGCGTTCACATCGATCACGAACAGCCTGCAACTGGCGTCGGCGGCGATGGCGCTGGACATTGCGCTGGGGCTGGCGATCGGATACCTGATTGCGCGCACGAAGGTGCGGGGGCGCGCCGCGCTGGATGCGCTGTCGATGCTGCCGCTGGCGGTTCCGGGGCTGGTGATGGCGTTCGGGTTCGTGGCGCTGAGCCTGCGGTGGCCGTTCGGGCCGGGCGACCCGCTGGAGGGCGCGGTGGACATTGTGGGCTCGAATCCGAATCCCTTCCCGCTGCTCATCATCGCGTATGCAGTGCGGAGGTTGCCGTACATCGTGCGCGCGACGGTGGCGGGTCTGCAGCAGATCACGGTTGATCTGGAGCAGGCGGCGCAGAACCTGGGCGCGGGGACGGCGACGATCATGCGGCGGATCGTGATTCCGCTGATTTCGGCGAACCTGATCGCGGGTGGATTGCTGGCGTTCAGTTTCGCGATGCTGGAGGTGAGCGATTCGCTGATTCTCGCGCAGCAGGAGCGGCACTACCCGATCACGAAGGCGATTCTGCTGTTCACGGAGCGGCTGGGCGACGGGGTCTCGATCGCGTGCGGGATGGGCGTGTGGGGCATGCTGCTGCTGACGGCGACACTGGTGGGGGCATCGCTGCTGCTCGGGAAGCGGTTGGGATCGCTGTTCAGGGTGTGACCCGCCCCGGAAGGGGTTGCGCGCCGCGACTCAGCGGCGGCGGATGACGGCGGCGGCAAAGTCCTCGGCGAGTGTGCCGTTGAAGCGCCAGCGGGCGAGTTCGTCGAGGCGTGCGACGGCGCGCTCGGGGGACATATGGAGGGCGGCGTCGAAGAGGTGGGATTGCTCGACGTGCTTCCAGAGGCCGCGGGTCATGAGGAGGAGGGCGCCGCCGCCTCGGGCGTTGTCATCGGTGGGGCCGGGGAGCGTGGATTCGAAGGCGCAGGAGGCAAGGGCGCGATCGGCGGCGAGGTCGTCGGCCGCGCCGAGGTGGGCGCGGAGGAGTTCGTGGGAGGTGAGTTCGTGGTTGAAACCGCGGCGGAGCATCCACGCGGCGCACTCGCCGACGGAGGCGCCGAAGACGTGGGCGCCATCGAGGGCGATGATGAGGAGGGAGACGGGGGCGGGGATTACGGAGGGCGCCGCTGTGGCGGGGCTTCCTGCGCCGGGCGCCGGGCCGCGGAGGGCTTCATCGAGGTCGCGCATGAGGCGCTCCCACGATTTGTGCTTGCGCCACTTGCGGGGCTCCAAGGCGCGGAGACGGTCGAGGGCGGCGGCGCAGGCGTTTGCGGCGGGGCCGGGGGCGCCGGGGGCGCCGGGGGCGGTGGAGGAGGCGAGGGCGATGAGGGCGGCGTCTTCGGAGAGGCGATCGACGCGCAGATCGTGGAGCGGGGCTGCAGGATCGCGTGCGGAGACGATGGTGGCGAGTTCCACGTGTGCGGGCTCGGTCAGGTGGCGGGCTTGTCGGGAGCGGTGGCGGGTGGGCCGCTGGGCGGTCCCTCGCTTGCGCTTCGGGCTCGTTGGGGATCGATCTGGCGGAGGTAGTCCCAGGAGAAGAGGCCGGTGCGGTGGCCATCGCTGAAGACGATGCGGATGGCGTAGTTGCCGACGAGTTCGGCGTCGATGGCTTCCAGTGCGCCCGGATCGGCCCCGGGGCGGGCGGGTGTGGAGGGGAGGACGGTGAGGGGGTTCCTGGCGAGTTGCTCGCGGAGTTCGCGGGCTTCGGCGGAGGGGGACATGCGACGGAGGTAGGCGACGGAGTAGTAGGAGGTTGAGCCATCGGCCCATTCGACGGTGAGGCCGCGGTCTTTTTTGAGGTCGAGGTTGCGGGGCGGGGCGGTCACGGGGGGATGGTATCGCGGGGTGCGGCGCTTCCGGCGCGGGGGATCTACGATTCGCGCGATGATCCTGCTTACACCAGGTCCGACGCCGGTTCCGGAGCGCGTGCGCGAGGCGATGGCGCGGCCGATGATCCACCATCGCACGGCGGAGTTCGAGGCGCTGTACGCGGAGTGTTCGCGCGGATTGCAGGAGGTGTTCCGGACGAAGGCGCCGGTGGTGACGCTGGCGGGATCGGGGAGCGCGGCGTTCGAGGCGGCGCAGTTATCGATGCTGCGGGCGGGGGACAGGGTGGCTTCGCTGGCGTGCGGGCGCTTCGGGGAGCGGTGGCAGGGAACATATGACCGGTGGGCGCAGCGGTTCGATCTGCGGCACGTGAAGGTGAATGCGGAGTGGGGCGAGGCGAATATGGAGGGGGACGTGGAGCGGGCGCTCGCGGGCTGCGCGGATGCGGCGGCGGTGACGCTGGTGCAGTGCGAGACGAGCACGACGGCGGTGAACGATGTGCGGGGTCTTGCGGCGGTGGTGCGCAAGGTGGCGCCGCAGGCGATCGTGATCGTGGATGCGATCAGTTCGCTGGGGGCGATTCCGCTGGAGACGGATGCTTGGGGCGTGGATGTGGTGGTCACGGGGAGCCAGAAGGCGCTGATGATGTCGCCGGGGCTTTCGTTCGTGAGCGTGAGCGGGCGCGCGCAGGAGCGGCTTCGGGAGGTTTCGGCGGAGGAGTGCGCGGCGCCGGCGTATCTGGACCTGCGGGGGTACTTGAAGGGGCACGCGAAGGGCGCGCCGCCGTTCACGCCGGCGGTGAGTCTGTGGTTCGGGCTGCGCGAGGCGCTTTCGATGATTCTGGAGCAGGGCGTGGAGCGCGTGTGGGCGGAGACATCGCGGCGGGCGCGGGCGGCGCGGGCGGGGGGCGCGGCGCTCGGGATGCGGCCGGCGACGAGCGCACCGGGGGATTCGGTGACGGGGCTGGTGTATCCGAAGGCTGGGCCGGAGGGCGTGGGAGATGACGTGGTGCGGGAGTGCGCGCGGATGGGGGTGCGGTTTGCGCCGGGGCAGGATCAGTGGCGCGGGCGGATGCTGCGGTTCTCGCACATGGGCGCGGTGACGGATGCCGACACGCTGGCGGGCGTGGAGGCGCTGGCGCGGGCGCTCGAGGCGCGGGGGGCGGCGCGGGTGAGCGCGGGTGAGGCGGTGGAGGCGGTGGAGGCGGCGCGCGAGGCGCTGGGGCGGCGATCGGGGTCGGCGGCTGAAGCCTGAATAAGGAAAGCGCGAGCGCGAGTCCGAGAAGAGTCGGCGTGCGCGCGGCTGTCGGCGCTGCATCGCCCTTTCCCGCAACCGTGTAGAATCGCAGGCTGTAGCGTGTCGATCTACGGGAACAAATGAACAACAGGCCACTCTCAGGGAGAACGACCATGATGCTCAGGGGTTATGAGACGATCGGCGGCGGCGCGCGGCGCCTCGGCCGGCTCGTGTGCGCGGCGGCGATCGCGATGGGCTCGGCGGCGGCGGCGCTGGCCGAGGTGACGCCGGCGGCGCACGTGGAGCGCCGCGGCAGCGGTCCGCAGGCGATGCTGCTCATCCCCGGTCTCTCGCCGCACGACTGGACGGTGTGGGAGGAGTTCATGGACCGCAACGGGAACGCATACACGATGTGCGCCGTGACGCTGCCGGGGTTCGGCGGATCGGCGCCGCCGCCCGCGCCCGAAGCGCCCGTTGACGCGCCGGCCGAAGGCGCAGCGCCCCCGTCGCGCACGCCGTGGATGGACAATGCCGTCGCGGCGCTGGCGCAGGTGATCGATGAGCAGGGGCTGGAGCAGCCGGTGGTCATGGGGCAATCGTCGCTGGGCGGGTTCCTGGCGGTGCGGCTCGCTGCGGAGCATCCGAGCAAGGTTTCGCGCGTGATCGCTGTGGATGCGATGCTGCCGGCGCTGCCGATCGGGCCGACGGGTGTGCTTCCGCCGTGGCAGCGGAACGAAATGGTGGACGCGCTTGCCCCGAAGTTCGAGGAGTTCGCGGAGGAGGACTGGGAGAAGATGCTGGACACAACCGCGCTCAGCCTCGATTCACAGTTCAATGAGAAGATGGCCGGGATGATGAGGAAAACATCGCGGCAGGTCAACGCTCTGGTGCTCACCGAACTCATGCGGACGGATCTCGCGGAGACGCTTCGGCTGAACAAGCAGCCGCGGCTGGTCATCTATGCGATCGGTGAGGACGCGGGCGTGGCTTCGATGGGGGCGCAGGCGCGGAAGTCCAAGGAAATTTCCCGATCGATCATGCGCGACGTGTTCGAGGCGCAGGTGGTGACGTTTTCGCGTTCGCGGCCGATGATCATCCATGACCGGCCGGATCAGTTCGACCGGACAGTCGCCGACTACCTCGCGGACAGGGAACTGTTCGACCAGGTTCCGCCGCGGCGCTCGGAGGCACGGCCCGCGGGCGAGCCCAAGGACGAGGGTGGCGTCGAGGCGCCGAAGTGACGAGCGGCGGGTCGGCGGCCTCCGCGCCCCCGGCCCCGGCCCCCGCGCCGGGGCATTTCGCAGACCGCCTCATCGAGGCGATGGAGCGCTGCGGCGCTCCCGCGTGCATCGGGCTTGATCCGGTGATCGAGAAGCTGCCCGCGGCGCTCGCACCTTCGCAGGCGGGAGCGCGCGCGGCGGCTCAGGCCATCGAAGCATTCTGCCTGGGCGTTCTGGATGCGGTGGCGGGCGTGGCGAGGGTCGTGAAGGCGCAATCCGCCTGCTTTGATCGCTACGGCGCTGAGGGCGCGGGCGCGCTGAAGCGGACCATCGATGCGGCGCGGGAGCGCGGGTTCATCACGATTCTCGATGCGAAGCGCGGCGACATCGGCGTGACGGCGGAGCACTACGCCGCGGCGGCGTTCGATCGGGAGCGCGGCATGGGGGCGGATGCGCTGACGGTGAATGCATCGCTGGGCTTCGACACGGTGGCGCCATACCTGACGGATCAGTGGCGCGGGCGCGGCGTGTTCGTCCTGGTGCGAACGAGCAACCCCGGGAGCGATGTCACGCAGTCAGCGCGGCTGGAGGGTGGCCGGACCATCGCAGAGGCGATGGCGGATGGCGTCGCAGCGGCCGGAGAGGGCCGCATCGGCGCCCGCGGCTACAGCGACGTCGGGGCGGTGGTCGCGGCGACCAAGCCGCGGGACGCGGAGGCCCTGCGGGCCCGGATGCCGCGGCAGATGCTTCTCGCGCCGGGATTCGGGGCCCAAGGCGGAACCATCGAGACGGTGCGGGCTTTGTTCCAAGGGGATCCGGCGGGGGGCTCGCGGCGGGGTGGGGCGATCGTGACGGCGAGCCGGTCGGTGCTGTACCCGGAGGCGTCGGGGGGCAAGGACTGGCGGGTGGCGATCCGGGACGCGGCGAGGCGGTTTGCGGATGAGGTCGCCACACTGACGGCGGGCCCGGCCTAGCGGTATGGTCGGCGAATCTCGCGGCACGAGAAGGAGCGGCAGCGCATGGCATTCCGGCTTCGAAGGTGTGTAGCCACTCTGACGCTCGCCATGGCGCCCGCGGTGGCCGCGCCTGCGGCGGACCCTGCGCCGCGGCTCGGCCACGTCGAGGTCCGCGGCGAGAGCGGCCCCCCACTCGTGCTGGTCGCAGGGTCGCCCTCCGACTGGACGGTGTGGGAAGGATTCATGGAGCGGAACCAGAACCGCTTCCGGATGCACGCGGTGACGCTTCCGGGCGTCGGCGGGACGCCGCGGCTGGATGTGGATTCGGCGGAGGCGGGTGAGACGCCGCTCCTCGACAACGCGGTGGCGGCGATCTCGGCGCTCATCGCCGAGCGGGGGCTGAAGCAGGCGATCGTCATCGGGCACGCGGAGGGTGGGCAGATCGCGATGCGCTTGGGGCTCGAGCACGCGGATCAGGTCGGCGGGCTCATCATCGTTGACGGGTTTCCGGGGCCGCCGCGCCCGGGCGTGATCTCCGATCACCAGCGCGAGCAGCGACTGATCGCGCAGCGGCAATCCGCGGCGAACGTCACGGAAGATGGATGGCGCAGAGGGCTGCGCGAGAGCGCGTACATGGGGGTGCTTGATCCGGAAGTTGCGGAGCGCCTGCTCGCGATGTTCGCGAAGACGCCCGCGGCCGTCGGCGCGGCGTATGCGCTGGAGGCATACGAGACTGATCTTCAGCCCAACGTGAAAGACCTGAAGCCGCCGACGCTCGTGCTGGGAGCGATCGGCGACACGACGGTGCTCACGGGGTTTACGCAGGGCGCTCTGCGCGAACACTGGCAGGAGTGCTTCGCGCCCGCTCCGAATGCGACGGTGCAGTTCGTCGAGGACTCGCGGCGGCACATCATGCTCGATCGTCCGCAGGACTTCGACCGCGCGGTGATTGAGTTTGTGGGCGGCGTCACGAGCGGCGCCGGGGCGCGCGATGGTCAGGCCGGCCGCACGCCGCGGTAGAGCTGCTGCACGCGATCGGATTGCAGCCGCCGCACGGATTCGAGCACGAGGCGCGGGATGCGCCACTCCGGCGCCTCCTCGGTGACGTTGGAGCAGTGCTCAAGGATGCATTGGTACAGGAACTTGAAGGCGTCCCGCGGCTGGTGCATCTGGTCGAGGGCGTCAACAAGGTCCTGGCGCGAGACATCCTCCGCGAAGAGATCGACCAGGCTGATGGTGTCGCCGGTTCCGACGCGACAGGCGGCGAGGCGCGCGTTCGCTAGGTCGTAGAGCGTGGCGCCGGTCCACGAGAGGCGCTCGATGAGATTCTGCTTATCGAAGCGGGCCTGCTGGAAGAAGGCGGTGGATTCGCGGAAGAGGTGATGGCGGAGTTCGATCGGGAGCAGAAGTTTGAAGCCGACCCGATCCATCTGGAGCAGTTTGTTGTTGAGCATCGGCCACACGATGGCCTGCATGCGGTCGGGGTCGCCGGAGACGAGCGTGGGTTCATCGAGTCGATCGAGCACGACGATGACGCCCGTGAAGCCGAGCGGCCGAATCGCGCGGAGAAGTCGATCGAACATCGCGTAGCGGTGGTCGTCGAGGTCGTCGCAGGGCAGCGTCGCCGGGCGCGCATCCTCCCGCGGCAGGACGCAGAGCGAGCGCAGGTATGAGTTGGCCGGGCGATGCATCACGCGCAGTTGCCGCGAAAGGCGGGCCGCGACGAGCCCGAGCCGCCAGGTGTCCCACACCAGGCGCTTGAAGAGCAGCGCGGCCCAGATCGCGAGCGCGATGATGAAGGCCTGGAGCCACGGCCAATCGGGGTGGTGCTCTTTCTGCCACCACCAGAGCGCGATGACGCCGACGGGCAACAGTGCGCCACCCAGCGCCAGAACGCTCCAGAGGAGGGCGTGTCCGCCGCGGGGGGCGCGGATGCGGCGACGGAGGCGCCGTGTGCGCTCGGGCGCGCTGTCGGGGCGGTCGTAGCAGGCCTGGAGGACCATGAGGTCGCGCCGGGCGGAGCCCGGGCCGCGGCGCATGGCGCGGGCGCTGTGGCGGGTGATCTCGGCCGGCCCGCGCGGGTCGCCCAGCAGACCGTCCACGACCGTCGCTGCGGCTTCGCCGAGGATGCCATCCATGTGGTCCACGAGGCGGAGGCGGCGCAGGCGGCGGAGCGTGTCTTCCTCGGCCTTGTTCCGGGCCGCGGCCGCGGCGCTTCCCGATTCGCTGCGGCCTTCAGGCGGGCGGCGCTTGCGCGGCGCGGGCAGGCGGCCGAGCGAGGCGATGAAGCGATCGAGGTTCGGGTTCAGGTCGTCGTAGGCGACAAGCAGCACCTTGTCATCGGGGTTCGCATCGTTGTGCTGCGCGATGCGGCGCTCGATCTGGAGGCGGATCGCGGTCTTGCCGCTGCCTTTCTCGCCGAAGACCACCGACGTGGAGGGGCGATCGAGGCTGCCCAGGATCTTGGCGAAGTCGGGGTGGGTGGTGGGCCCGAACCCGAGGCGGCCGAAGACGGCGTCGTGCCGGGCCTCCTCAGCGCCGAAGGGGTTTTCAGAGACGCCCCAGTGTTCGAAGAAGGTTCCGATGTTCATGCGCGGTTCGTCATGGCTGCGGCCCCCCCCGGAAGTCTCCCCAGGCCATCCGCCTGAGCCAACCCCGGTCGCCCGATGGGCTCAGTCACTTCGGCGTCCCCCGCGGCGGGGCATGAGAAGCCAGCCCGGGAGGGCCCGAGGGCGCCCCGGTAAGCGCTTTCGGACCATGACCACATCCCCCTGCCTAGTGGTCAACGCGCTCGCCGAGCATCGGAGCAATCTCGCCAAGAGCCCCCTGCATCGTGGCGGAGTCTTTGGCTTCGAGGTTGAGGCGGAGGAGCGGCTCCGTGTTGCTCTTGCGGACGTTGCACCACCAGCCGCGGGCCTCAAAGCAATCGACGGTGACGCCGTCCAGTTCATCGATGCGCCCGATGGGCGAGTACTTCCTCATGAGCGAGGCGAGCGCGCCGTCCTTGTCCTCGACGCGGAAGTTGATCTCGCCGGATTGCGCGTATCGCGCGATGGGGCGGATCGCTTCGCTCATCTTCTTCCCGCCCTTCGCCATCGCGGTCAGGACCGTGGCCATGGCGATGGCGCCTGAATCGCAGTTGAAGTTATCGCGGAAGTAGAAGTGGCCGGAGAGTTCGCCGCCGAAGACGGCGGAGTGCTCAGCGAGCGCGGCCTTCATGAACACGTGGCCCACGCGGGATCGCAGCGGCCGACCGCCGGCCGAGAGCACCTCCTCCGCGACCGCCCGGCTGGCGCGCAGGTCGTACACGATGGGGGCGCCCGCGTTCGTCCTGAGGAACCATCGCGCCAGCCACGCCGTGAGATGATCGCAGCCCACAGGCTGCGCCTTCTCATCGACGACCATGCAGCGATCGGCGTCGCCATCGAAGCAGACGCCGAGATCGGCCTTCTCCTCGATCACCCTCGCCTGCAGGTCGCGCAGATTGGCCCGCACCAATGGATCGGGCGGGTGCGCGAACTGGCCCTTGGAGTTCTCGAAGTGCAGTTCGACGATCTCGAGGCCCTTGACGTCCGATCCGCGCGGGCCGAACACCTTCGGAACCATCGTGCCCGCCATGCCGTTCGAGGCGTCCACGACGATTTTCAATCGCGCCCCGTTCAGATCGAGAAACCCACGGACGTGCTCCCGATACGCGTCCCAGAGGTCGCGCGTCTCGACCTTTCCCCGCCCGCCCGCCGGGCCGGGGTCTTTCGACTGGTCCACCAATGCCGCGGCCCGGCGGATTTCGCCCAGACCGCTCGCTTCTCCCACCGGCTTCGCGAATCGTCGCGAGATCTTGAAGCCGTTGTACTGCGGCGGATTGTGGCTGGCCGTGGTCATCACTCCGCCGGCGCAATCCAGCCGGTTGATGGCGAAATAGACGAACGGGGTATCCACCATGCCGACGTCGATCACGCCGGCGCCGCAATCGGTCATGCCGCGGGCGACGGCCTTGGCCAGCGAGGGGCTGGATTTCCGCATATCGCGCCCCAGCACGATGTTGCGGAGCATGGGCGTGGGCTGGCCGCCGCGGGCCGCCTCCGCGAGCAGGAACGAGGCCGCGCCATGCCCGATCTGCCACGCCAGTTTCTCGTTCAGCGGGTCGGGATAGACCCCGCGGACGTCGTACGCCTTGAAGACGTTGCCAAGCATTGAGATTGATTCCGATGCGGCGCCGGAGCGCCGCGGGAGAGCGTGTTATCTGGACGATCGAGTCTACTTGATGCCCCGCCCGCCCGCATGCCAGCACATCCTCCGGTCGAGGCCCGAAAACGCCCGCCTTCTCGCCCGTCCACGCGCAATCTGCGATTGATTCAACCGTTTCGATTGCGTCTCCGTGCGCATGTGTCATAGACGGATCAGTCACTGTTGATGGCAGACGGCTGCGCAGGCCGTTCACCATCCCGCCTGAGCCACATCGCACCAAGGAAGGCGCGGTCTTTCCGACCGGTGGAGGCCGGAGGAGACGCCGCGCGCGGAAGAGGATCGAAACCATGAAGAGCATCGCAACCCTGCTCGCGCTCATGTGCACGGCCGGCGCCGCGTCCGCGGCCACGGTGTCCGTCTCCGGGCTCGGCGGCGCCATCCCGCCGTCGGGCAGCGGCGGAAGCGGCACGCCGTCGGACAACCTCACGACGTCGCTCACGGTCGTGGACGACCTGGCGATCACCGGCGTGTCGGTCATCCTCCACGACTTCACCCACACCTGGGCGGGCGACCTCGTCGTCACGCTCACGCACGTGGACAGCGGCGCGAGCGCCACGCTGTTCGAGCGCATCGGCCGCGTCACGTCCGGCTTCGGCGATTCGAGCAACTTCTCGGGCACGTACATGTTCCACGACGCCGCCGCGGGCGACCTCTGGGGCGCCGCGTTGCTCGCCGCCAACTCCGATGCGATCATCCCCGGAGGCGAATACCAACCCTCCGGCTTCGAGAACGCCGCGGCGAGCCTTGCGGTCTTCGCCGGCCTCTCGTCCGCCAGCGAATGGCGCCTGTCGATCACCGACATGGCTGCGGGCGATACCGGAACCCTCAGGATGTGGGAACTCAGCTTGGATGGCGAACGCCTGGTCGCCCTTCCCACGCCGCTGGGCGCTTCGTTCGCGGGCGCCGGGCTCCTGGCCGTCGGGGGTCTCCGCCGTCGGCGCTGACCGCGCTGCCATCGGCCTCAACCGACTTTTTCGCACTTCGATCGTGCAGCAATCCCGGCGAACCCGGGGCGACCCCGCCCCGGGTCTCGCTTTTTTGCTCCGCCCGATCACACCGTGAGCACGGGCTCTTCGTCGGCCTCGTCCACGAGCAGGGGCTCCATCGCCTTCTGCAGTTCGCGGATCCGCTCGAGGTACGCCTCCCGGAGGACCCGCGCCTCGATGCGAAGGCGGATCAAGGCTACCTCGTCGCGCATCCGGGCGGCCAGGACGTACAGCAGCCCGATCACGGGGATCGCGGCCGCCAGTCCGCACAGGAAGATGGTGGCCGTCGAGGGCTGGGACATGTGCGTGAGCATCGGCCCCCTTGGGGGCCCGCTTGAGGGCCTCGCCGCCGCGACCCGCGAAAACGCCGCGGCGAACCGCCCCGCGGCCCCGGTCGTCTAAGATTGCAAGATGCCTGCCGTTCCTCCGGGGCTCGTCCTCCTTCGACTCCTTGCCGGCCTGTGCGCCCTCCTTCTCAGCGCGGCGGGCGCCCACGCCCAACCCGCGCCCGCCCTGGGGTCCGCCGCCAATGAAGTCGAGATCGCCGCGGAGTTCTTCGGCGTCGGGAACATCGTCCGTCCCGGGGATTGGGCCGGCATCCGCCTCGCAATCACCGACCGCGGCGAGCGGCCGCGGTCCGCCGCCGTTCGCATGCACGTCCGCGACCCCGATGGGGACGACGCCGCGCACCAGCGCATCATCGCGCTCACCCCGGGCCGGACGAGCAGCATCTGGCTCTATCCGCACCTCCCCTACTCGACCTCCCCGGATTCGGTGTTCACCGTCACGGTGCATGCGGTGGATTCGGAGGGTGACGAGGAATCGGCCGTTGCGCTGGGGCGGCAACTGGGCGCCACGCGCATCGCGCCGGCGCGCAACGGCGTGCCGGAGCCTCCTTCCGCCTCCCTCATCGGCGTCGTCGGCAGGCAGCGCATCGCGCTCGATCAGTACTCCTATCGCCACACCATCACGCGCCTCTCGGCGACGTCGCACGAAGTCACGGACATCGTCGCCGACCTGAAGCCCGAGACGCTGCCGGACGCGTGGATGGGCCTTGCGGCGCTCGAGGCGCTCGTCTGGGTCGAGGGCCAGCCCGGCGCGCTCAGCGAGGAATCCGCCGAGGCTCTGCGCGAGTGGGTGTACCGCGGCGGGCACCTTGTTGTCGTGCTTCCGGGGGTCGGGCAGGCGTGGACCAACCCTCGCAACCCGCTTCTGGACCTCATGCCCGCGGCCACCATCGAACGCCGCGAGGGCGTTGACCTCGATCAATACCGCCCCATCCTCACCGCCAGCGAGACGAGAACGCTTCCCGACAACGCGCCCATCCACGTCTTCCGAGCCTCCCCCGGCGCGGCGACAGCGGATGCGGCGCCGATCATCGCGGGCGCCGATGGCGCCGCCGTCGTCATGCGACGCATCGCCGGCGCGGGCGCCGTCACGGTCATCGGCATCGATCTCGCGAATCCGCGCCTGCTCGGCGTCGTCGATGCCCAGGCCCTGTGGCACCGCGTCCTCGGCCGCCGCGGCGATATTCTCACGGAGAAGGAACTTGAGGCCGAGCAGGCCCGCAGCGCAGGATCGTTCCTGAACTTCCAGCGCGACCCCACCAACCTCGACGCGGACGTCACCTCGATGATCAACGAGACCGCCGAGGCGGGCGTGGGCGTGCTTCTGGCGCTCGTGGTCTTCACCGCGTACCTCGTGCTCGCGGGGCCGGGCGGCTTCGCGCTGCTCCGCGCCCGCTCGTGGAAGCAGCACGCTTGGGTCGCGTTCGTCGGAACGACCGCCGTTTTCACGCTCATCGCCTGGGGCGGGGCCACGGCGCTCCGCCCGCAGAAGACGCGCATCCGCCACCTCACGCTCATCGATCACGTCTACGGCCAGCCCGTCGAGCGCGCCCGCACGTGGTTCAGCGCGCTGCTCCCGACCTATGGCGAGCAGACCGTCTCGATCGGCGACCCCGCGCAGCCCTCCCCATGGCGCAACGCGCTCACCGCGTGGGATGAGAGCCGCCAGGGCGGCCCGACGACCTTCCCCGATTCGCGCGAGTACATCGTCAACACCATCCGGCCGGATTCACTCACGGTGCCCACGCGATCCACCGTCAAGCAGTTCCAGGCCGATTGGCTCGGCGGCCCGCCGTGGCGCATGCCCACGCCGCTCGATGGCTCTCCCCTGCGCATCGCGCCGAGCGGCCGCCTCGAAGGCGTCGTGAGCCACGGCCTCCCCGCGCCGCTGCGCGACGTCGAGATCGTCTTCGTCCAGAAGCAGAAGCCCTACGCGGCGCTCGGCCTCGGCGGCCCGCTCTTCGCGCAGACGCTCGCCTGGCGCCTTGCCGATCCCTGGGCGCCGGGCCAATCGCTCGACCTCGGCGCGCTCGGCCCCGCCGATTCCGGCGAGCGCTTCTTCGCCGATTACGCCGATCGCCGCCGCCTCACGCGCGATAACCTGACCGGCGCCCTCAGCCCCGACAGCGCGCCCGCCCGATTCAGCATGCTCGCGTGGCTCCCCGTGCTCGAGCCGCCGCGCTGGCGCAGCCAGTCCATGGATGGCAGCCGCCAGTCCCTGCAGCGCCGCGCCACCCACGGGTGGGACCTCGGCAAGTGGTTCACGCAGCCCTGCGTCATCATCGTCGGCCACGTCGTCGATGCGCCCCCGCCCACGCCGCTCCGCGTCGATGGCTCGCCCGCCTCGGCCACCGGCCGCACGGTGGTGCGCTGGGTGTATCCTCTCCCGCCGAATCCGGCTCAGCCCACGCCGGAAAGCGAGGAACCCACCTGACATGGCGATGATCGAGACGATCAACCTGACCAAGCGCTACGGCGAGTTCACCGCGCTGAACAGCCTCAACCTCGCCATCAACGAGGGCGATTGCTTCGGCTTCATCGGCCCCAACGGCGCCGGCAAGACCACCACCATCAAGGTCCTCGCCACGCTCCTCAAGCCCTCATCCGGCCAGGCGATGATCGACGGCCTCACCGTCGGCTACCAGAACCGACAGATCCGCCCCATCATCGGCTACGTGCCCGATTTCATGGGCGCGTATGAGGACATGGTCGTCACCGAGTACCTCGAGTTCTTCGCCGCCGCCTACAACATCCACGGCGCGCAGCGCAAGCGCGTCGTGACCGATGTGCTCGACCTCACCGACCTCAACTACAAGGCCGACGCCGAGGTCAACTCCTTGAGCCGCGGCATGCAGCAGCGCCTGAGCGTCGCGCGCGTGCTCCTGCACGACCCCAAGGTCCTGCTCATGGATGAGCCCGCCTCCGGCCTCGATCCCCGCGCCCGCATCGAGATCCGCGAACTCCTGAAGGAACTGAAGCGGATGGGCAAGACCATCCTCATCTCCAGCCACATCCTTCACGAACTGTCGGAACTCTGCAACACCGTCGGCATCATCGAGCGCGGCGAACTGCTCTTCCAGGGCTCCGTGCGAGAAGTCATGCGCCGCGCCCGCCTCTCGCGGACCTTCCACGTCGTCGTGACGGAGCGCCCCACCGACGCCGCGAAGGTCCTCCAGCAGACCCCCGGCGTCGCCAAGGTCTCCATGTCCGATGAGCCCCACGCCGCCGATGGCGATGGCCGCAACGGCTCGCCCATGATCCTCGTCAGCCTCGAGGAAACCGGCCCCTTGGACGCCTCCGACCTCCCCAACCGCCTCGTCAATGCAGGCTTCCGCATCACGCACTTCGCGGAGGAGGCCGTGAACCTCGAAACCGCGTTCATGCGGCTGACAAAGGGCCTCGTTCAGTAGAGCGTGCCCGCTCGCGGTGTCCCCTTCAAGGCTGCCCGCAACTGCCGCCCAGCGGGGCGTTCGCGGTATGCTCATGCGCGGCCGACCACCACCCATGCGGCCGGAAGGAGACCTCATGACTACTCGGCGCAGAGTCTTCGCCCTGCTGATCGTCCCCGCCCTGCTCGCCGCGGCGTGCGCCCGCACCTCGTCCACCTCGCGCGCCCCGGCCGTGCGGCCCGCTTCCGCCAGCATCGAGGAGCGCCTGGACTATCCTCCGGCGCCCCGCCTGGCCTTCGCGGATGAACTCCACGGCGTGACGGTCGCCGACCCCTACCGATGGCTCGAGGACTCCGAATCCGGCGCCACGAAACTCTGGATCGAGAAGCAGAACGAACTCACCTTCGACTACCTCGCGCGCATCTCAGCCCGCGAGCCCATCCGCGCCCGCATGACCGAACTCTGGGACTACGAGCGCTTCGGCATCCCCTATCAGCGCGGCGGGCGCTATTTCTACACGCGCAACGACGGGCTCCAGAATCAGAGCGTGCTCTACTGGACGCCCTCCCTCACCGCCGAACCTCGCGTTCTCATCGATCCCAACACCCTCTCCTCCGACGGCACCATGTCGCTCTCCATCACGAGCCCGAGCGACGATGGATCGCTCCTCGCCTACGGCGTCTCCGACGGCGGCTCCGACTGGATCGAGATGCGTGTGCGCGAAGTCGCCACCGGGCGCGAACTCCCCGACCGCCTGCAATGGGTGAAGTTCTCCAGCGCCGCGTGGACCAAGGACAACGCCGGCTTCTTCTACAGCCGCTACGACGCGCCCAAGGAAGGCCATGAACTCACCGGCGCCAACTACTACATGAAGCTCTACTACCACCGGATCGGGACCCCCCAGTCGCAGGATGAACTCGTCTACGAAGACCCCGACAACAAGGAGTGGGGCTTCTCCGGCAAGGTCACCGACGACGGCCAGTGGCTGATCATCAACGTGTGGAAGGGGTCCTCATCCGAGAACCTCGTCTACTACAAGGACCTCTCCTCCCCCGGCTCGGAGATCGTGAAACTCATCGAGACGTGGGACGCCGAGTTCGATGTCATCGACAACGAGGGCCCCGTCTTCTGGGTCTCCACGAACTTCAAGGCGCCCCGCGGCCGCGTCATCGCCATCGATACACGCAATCCCGATCGCTCCGAATGGCGCGAAGTCATCCCCCAGTCGGACGAGCGCCTCACCTCCGCCAACATCGTCGATGACCGCTTCATCGTCGGCTACCTGAGGGATGCGCAGTCCGCGCACCGCCTCTACAGCCTCGAGGGCGATCTCCTGGGCGAAGTCGATCTGCCGGGCATCGGCTCCGCGGGCGGATTCAGCGGCAAGCGCACCGACGGCGAGACCTTCTTCTCCTTCACCAGTTTCACCACCCCCGGCGCCATCTACCGCTTCGTTCCCGCCACAGGCCAGCGCGAACTCTTCCGCGAAGCCCAGGTGGATTTCAACGCCGACGACTTCGAGACCAGGCAGGTCTTCTACAAGAGCCGCGACGGCACGCGCATCCCCATGTTCATCACCCACCGCAAGGGCATCGCCCTCGATGGCTCAAACCCCACGTACCTCTACGGCTACGGCGGCTTCGATATCTCCCTCACCCCCTCGTTCTCCGTCTCCAACCTCGTATGGATGGAGATGGGCGGCGTGCTGGCCGTCGCCAACCTCCGCGGCGGCGGCGAATACGGCAAGGAGTGGCACGATGGGGGCCGTCTCCTCAAGAAGCAGAACGTCTTCGATGATTTCATCGCCGCCGCCGAGTGGCTCATCGACGAGGGCTACACCTCGAAGAAGTTCCTCGCCATCGGCGGCCGCAGCAACGGCGGCCTGCTCGTCGGCGCCTGCATGACCCAGCGGCCCGACCTCTACGGCGCCTGCCTCCCCGGCGTCGGCGTCATGGACATGCTCCGCTTCCACAAATTCACCATCGGCTGGGCCTGGGTTTCCGACTATGGCTCACCCGATGAGCAGGACCACTTCGAGAACCTCCGCGGCTATTCGCCCCTCCACAACATCCAGGCCGCCGCCTGCTACCCCCCCACTTTCATCGTGACTGCCGATCGCGATGACCGCGTCGCCCCGGCCCACTCATTCAAGTTCGCCGCGGCCCTCCAGGCCGCGCAGGGCTGCGACAACCCCGTGCTCATCCGCATCGAAACTCGCGCCGGCCACGGCGCCGGTAAACCCACGTCGAAGATCATCGAAGAACTCACCGACCAATGGGCGTTTTTGGTGAAGGTGCTGGGGATGACGCTCGATGGGAGTAAGCACCAATAGGATGCAGGGTGGGCGATATGAAATGAGACTCACGAGCACCGGCGGTGAATTCCGCTAACGCTGCACGCACCATACACCCTTCCTCGTTCCGAAGCGCCGGCTTCGGAACGCGCGTTCGCGAAACTTCGTTTCGCAAGCCACGCGAAACAGAGTTTTGGAGAAGTGCGTTCCCAAACGGAGTTTCAGTAGTTCCCAGATCGGGGTAGTGGGTTTGAGATCATCGGTTCCATTCGATGGTGTAAGGGGTTGCGT
>CAZGVW010000124.1:0-3507 GCA_964529265.1 uncultured Phycisphaeraceae bacterium | reverse complement strand
CCCGCCGCCGCCCTCGGCCTCGCCCTCCTCCGAATCGCCGAACTCTCGCACCGCCCATTCTCCGCGGGCGGTTCCGCTCGGGGCTCCGGCCATGGAGGCTCCGGGAGCCCTTCCGGCGGCCCATCCGCTGGTTCGGGGGGCGTCGCGGGCCTTGTCGATCAACTACTCGCGCAACAGCGCCAAAATGGCGATTTTGGCGCCGTTTCGGCCACCGCGGCCGCCGCGGCGGGCCTCGCAACCCTCCTTTCACTCCGTTTCGGCGCACATTCGGCGAATGCGGCCCTTTTCGAGCGCATGGAGGAGGCGCTCGATCGCGCGGCACACGCCCTTTTCGCGGCCGGAGAGCGGGATCTCGCCCAAGGCGGCGATGGCCTCCTGGGCGATGCCCTCGATACCGCCCTCGCCCTCTGGCTCCTGGCCGATCAGCCCGCCCTCCTCCGGGCCATCGGCGCCGGCCGCGCCGCCGCGGCGGTGGAGGCGTCTTCGGAGCGCGCCTCCACCGCCGTCCGCAGCCTCCTCGATCGCGCCGCCCCGCGCGAAATGCCCCTTGCCGCGTAATCACGGCCCCTTTTCGGAGGGCCCCCGGGGTCCGAAAACCCAAAACGTGTCCAACGTGTCAAAACAGCGAAAACTGGTCGAAAACGGCGAAAAACGGTGCGAACCTCGATGAACCCGGCGAGTATGATTCTGAGCGAGGTCTCCCCCCTCCCGGACCGGGAATACGGAGCCCCTGCGCCCGGTTTGTTCACAGGACCTGCCGCCGCGAACCCCGGCCCGTTCGACGCGGCGTCCTGCCAGTCCGCGTCGAGCGATAGCCCCGCCGCGGCCGACAGGTAGTAGAGGAACGAGAGTGCGGCGGCGATTCCCGCCGTGACGAAACACGAAGAGGAGTTTTCGAACCATGAGCAAGTCCTTCCGTTTCGCCCGCGGCTCCGTCCTCGGGACAGCCGTTCTCGCCATCGCCTCCGTCGCCGGCATCGGCGTCGCCGGCTACTCCGCCCTCACCGGCGCCACTGTGTGCAGCATCTTCGCCTGCGACGGCGACAAGACCGCGACGCCCGCGGCCGCGACGACGACCACCGTCGCGACGACCGCCGCGGCGAGCGAGGAAAAATCCTGCTGCGCGCTGAAGGCCGCCGCGGCCCGCGTCGCCCAGGCGTCGAACAAGACGTGCTCCGAGTCGAAGGAGGCCGCCACGGTGGCGACGACCATCGCCGCGACGGAGACGACGTCGGAATCCGGCTGTTGCAAGGCGAAAGCCGCGAAGGCAGCCGCGGTGAACGCGAGCGCGACGGAGTGCTCGTCCACCAAGACGGCGTGCGAGAAGTCGGGCGAGGCGAAAGTCGTGAACGCCGCGAACGCCGACGCCGCGGCTTCCGGCTGCTGCAAGGACAAGGCCGCGAAGGCCACCGCCGTCAACGCGAGCGCGAGCGAATGCTCCAAGGCGACCGCTGTCAACGCGAGCGCCGGCGAGTGCTCGAAGGCCACGACTGTGAACGCCGCGAGCGTCGAGGCTTCCGGCTGCTGCAAGGCGAAAGCCGCGCAGGCGGTGAACGCGGCGAACACCGAGGGGTGCGCCGCCAAGGCGACCGCGGTGAACGCGAGCGCGACGGGGTGCACGGCTTCCAAGGCTTCGTGCGACAAGGCGGGCGTGGTCAAGACCGCATCGGCCCCGATGAATGTTTCGTGGCGCGTGGTGCTCGCGGGCGGGGCGCCCGTCGTGCTGCCCGTGTTCACGTATGACTGCGGAACCGTCGCGGCTGATTGCTCGGTCGCTTCGCTCTGCTCCAGCACGCTCTCCGTGAAGTCCTGCGGGACCGCGGCGAAGGCCACGACCGTTTCCGCCGGCGGGTGCCCGTTTGCGGCGCAGGCCGTGAACGCGGCGAACGTCGAGGCCAAGGCGTGCAAGCATCTTCAGGATGGCTGCACGGGCTCCGGCGAGAACGGATGCTGCGGCAAGTGCGCCGATGAGAAGAAGGCGACGCCGGCCAACGCGACCGAGGCCGACAAGGTCGCTGCACGCGAGTGAGGCTCGCGGCTTCGTGATTGAATCACAAACGCCCCGCGCTGCGGGGCGTTTTTCATGCGCGAGTGCGCGCCATCGCGCGCACGAGAATGGAGAACACGGAGAATAAACCCGCCATGGCGACATTTCTGCTGAAGACGGAGCCGGGGACGTATTCGTACGACGACCTGGCGCGCGAGAAGAAGACGACGTGGGACGGGGTTTCGAATCCGGCGGCGCTGGCGCAGATGCGGCAGGCGAAGAAGGGCGATCTGGCGTTCATCTACCACACGGGCGACGAGCGCGCGATCGTGGGGCTCGCGGAGATCGCGAGCGATCCGCGGCCGGACCCCAAGGCGCAGAGCGAAAAGGTGGTGGTGTTCGACCTCAAGCCGAAGAAGCGCGCTGCGCGGCCGGTGACGCTGGCGGAGATCAAGGCCGATGCGCGCTTCAAGGATTTTGCGCTGGTGCGCCAGGGCCGGCTGAGCGCGATGCTGACGCCGGCGCCGCTGGCGAAGATCCTGCGCGAGATGGCGGGGCTGTAGCCGGAGTTCACCACCGAGGCACAGAGAACACAGAGGAAGACAGAGGAAGAGGGGAAGACCGGGGAACAGCGCGTCCTTGTCGTGATGCGAGCGTTGGCGTCGCGATCCTCGATCCTGACTCTTCCTGCCTGTTCGTCTTCCCCTGTTTTCCTCTTTCTTCCTCTTCTTCCTCTGTGTTCCTCTGTGTTCAAAGCAGCACGCCGAGATTGCGCAGGGTGGAGGACATGCGGGCGGGGGTGTTTTCGGCGGGGTTGATGTGGTGGGCGCGCCAGCCGCGGGATTGTGCGGCGGCGACGTTGTCGGGGAGGTCGTCGAAGAAGATGATTTCGTGCGGGGCGCGGGCGACGGCGCGCTCGAAGGCGGAGTAGATCGCATCGTCCGGCTTGCGCAGACGGAGGAGGTGTGAGGCGTGGCGGTGGCGCAGGTTGAAGATGCTCGGATAGCGATCGAGTTGCGCCCAGTGCAGGGCGTTGGTGTTGGAGAGGCAGGCGGTTTCGACGTTCGCGGCGTGGAGCGCGAGGACGAGGTCGTGCGCGCCGGGGTATTCGCCGATGATCCACGCTTCGAGCACGCGGCGGACTTCGCTCGGGGAATAGACGCCGCGGAAAGCGGTTGAGATCTCGGCGCAGAACTCGTCATCGGAGAGATCGCCGATGTCGAAGCGGTGGATGACCTCCATCTTGACGTCGAGGCCGACCTGCCCGAGCGATGGATCGCGCACGTCGATTCCCGCGGCGGCGCAGCCTTCGGCCCAGTTGCGGCAGATGCGCACGAGGACGCCGCCGAGATCGAAGCAGACGAGTGGCGGGCGATCACGGCGGTCAGTCATCGCGGTCGCCATCCGCGCTGGACTCCGGACTCGCATCGGGCGAAGAGGATTCGGCGTCGGCGCGATCGAGGCGCGCCTCGTCCTTCGGCTTCATGATTTCGCGCAGGGCGACGGTGGCGAAGGCGCCG
>CAZGVW010000123.1:0-2426 GCA_964529265.1 uncultured Phycisphaeraceae bacterium | reverse complement strand
GGTTGTCCGCATCGAAGAGCGCGATGGCCTCTTCGACAATGGAGGCGTCTGTCGGCGCGCCGATGGCGCGGAATCCCTCGACGGCGATCCACCAGATCGGCTTCCACGCGTGGGCGAAGTAGAACTCGAAGCCGCCGTTGTTCACGTGGTCGATCACATGCCGGATGTTGAGCATGAACTGCTGCGGCTTGGTCAAGGCATCAAAGGGCTTCTCCTCGGCCAACGTGCAGCAGAAGCCGTGCGGATCGTCCACGCCGATGAGGAGACCCTCCGCCTGCGCCACAGCCAGGCGCACGACATCCGACATGGCCAGCCGGAAGCGCGCAATGACCTCGGCGGCGCGGCCGCCACTGTTCACGGCGAGCAGCCGCAAGGCGCCGGCCAGGGCGTAATACGCGGGGAATCGCTCCTGCCACGGCGCGAGTTGCTCGATGACGCCGATGATCGGGGCCTCATCAATCACGATGCGCTGCCGGTCAAGGATGTCCATCGCCTTTTCGAACGAGAGGGGCAGATCCCGCCGCGAGACGCCGAGACGGACCCACTGATCGGGCAGGAGCAGGCGCGTGACGAGCGCATCGAGGGATCGTGTCGCATCGGGGGGGATGGGAGGGGGGAGGTCGTTGGACATGGGGACGTGGCTTGGAGCGCTGAGTTTGCCGGAGATGCACTACCGACGGCGAAGCCGGCCGGCAACTCCTCCGAGAGCGAAGACGACAACCGTGCCGCAGGTCGGAATCGGGTACTCGACGATGAACGAGTGCACCGGAAAGACATCGTCATCCCTGTAGTCATTCCACCGAGGGGATGGCTCGGCGAGTTCGCCGAGGTTGTCGAAGTGGAGGTACTGTTCGCCGGTGATGTCATTTGGCTCACCGATTCCCCAGTTCGTGTAGCTCCACTCCTCTCCGGTAACCCACTGCCATCCCCCATCAGGTTCGGGCGCACCATCCGGCTGAAGGCCGCCGAGCCAGGGGCCATACGCGTCGAAGGCCCAAAGGCTCAAGTCCGACGCCACGTTATCGAACACAAACGCGTTCTCCGCTTCTGATGTGAGCGTCGCGAGGTAGCCGCCTCGCTGCGCTGCCATGTCGCGGGCCTGTGCCCACGTCACGGCGCTGCCGACGAAGACTCCTTCGTACTGATGGCCGTTTCCGCCTTCATCCAAGGGCCATGTGACCGCGGCAGTGCCGTGTGCGAGTGTGGAGAGCGATAATGGCGCGATCAGAGTAAGCAGCATCAGTGTTCCCTCTCTCTAGCGGTTGAGACGCGCAACGGTGCCGACGATTCGATGCGGAGGATTGGAGTTCCCCGTAGATCCAAGCGAGTACGGACATGGGACGACCTCATTCCGGTGCTCGAACTCCAGACACCACCGGCTAACACGCGCATTCTCTGCAGACACCGACAAGCCGAGGCGATAGCGACCCGGAGCAAGGGTTGTCTGTCGAAGGAGAGAGTCGTAACTTGTCTCAATGCGCATAACTGATTCCGACTCGGACTCAGAGAAGCAGGAGACCGCGTTGAAGAGCCGCTCACCGTGTGGAGGGATCAAGTGCTCCACTGCCTCACTGTGCCAGCACCAATGCAGACAGGTCGGTATGAAAGGCAGAGCGCGCCAGGCGTTTCCCGCAACATGTTGTTCGACGCTATCGACAGAGACTTCGACGCGATGGGCGGGCAGACCACCTGTGTTGCTTGCGCGGACCCGAAGGAGGAACTTGAAATGTCGGTCCGTCGACAGCGCGATGTCGCAGTCGGGCGCGTCGTTACGGAGTTCAAGGGCGATTCTTGGCCCAAACAGCCGATCCCGAACGCGGTCGCCCCATATTGCGAGGAACGCGATCAAGATCGTTCCAAGACCGACGATCCAATCCGCGATAGAGCCGAGCGGCATGCCTCAAACCCTCCGATCCAGCAACCTGTACTGCACGGCTTCGGCGACGTGGGGGGCGTCGATGATGGTGGCGTGTTCGAGGTCGGCGATGGTGCGGGCGACGCGGCGGATCTTGTCGTAGGCGCGGGCGGAGAGGCCGAGTTCGGTGATGGCCTGGCCGAGGAGCGTGCGTGCGGACTCGGTGAGGGGGGCGAGGCGATCGAGGTCTTTGCCGCGGAGGCGGGCGTTGAGCGTTTCGCCCTGGCGGCGGCGTTGGATGTCGCGCGCGGCGAGGACGCGGGCGCGGATATCGGCGGAGGAGGTTCCGCGTCCGTCCCCGCCCCCGCCCCCGGAGGGGGAGGGAGGGGAGGAGGGGGAAGGGGAAGAGGAAGAGGAAGAAAGCGGAGGAGAGGGAGGAGAAGAAAGTAGGGAAGGCGGGGAGCCCTCACCCCTCCCTCTCCCACTTTCGTGGGAGAGGGGGAAAGAGGCGGCGCCATCTGGTGTGCGCGCGTCGCTTGCGCTTGTGGGGGCGGGGGTGGGGCCGGGGGTG
>CAZGVW010000122.1:0-8871 GCA_964529265.1 uncultured Phycisphaeraceae bacterium | reverse complement strand
GCACCACGCGACGCGCAGCGGACTCGCCCCCGTATTCCGTATTCCCCGTCCCCCATCTACCACCTACCACCTACCACCTACCACCTACCTCAACAACACTTCCTCCCCCACCGCCACTCCCACCACAACCACCAGCGCAATTCCCGCCCCCCACTTCATCCACTTCGCCTCCCGATCAATCGCCAGCCCGTCGCACGCCTCACCGATCATCCCGATGATCGCCGATTGCCGCCCCGAGATGCTCCCGTGCCGCCACGTGAACTTCTCGCGCGGAATGTGATTCAGCTCCGCCACCACCTGCAGCGCGCCCGCCATCGCCTCCGCCGCCTCCGGCGTCACCACCACGCCCCGCCCGCAATTCGCCTTCGTCATCCCGCTCAGGTGCTGCACCGCGAACGCATCCGCCTGCCGCTCGAACTTCCGGCTCACGAATCCGAACACGATCAATCCCGCCGCGAGCGACGCCATGAGCGCCGCCGCGTCGATCGCGCGCATCATCAATCCCCCCGGCGCCGCGCCGATCGCGCTGAGCAGAATCGCCGCGGGGATCCCCACCGCCAGCGCGCCCAGCCCCAGGCTCGCCGCCAGCGCCGCCATGAGCCACGGCAGGTGCCGCCGCCGCACGTGCGCCACCTCGTGCGCCATCACCGCCTCGATCTGCGGCCCCGCCATCGAATCCAGCAGCGCATCCGTGAGCAGGATGTACCGCAGCCGCCCGATCAAGCCCATCACCGCGCCGTTGATCATCGTCCCGTGCGTGCGCCACACCAGCATCCGCCGGATGCGCACCCCGTGCGCCCGGCACAGCGCCTCCAGGCGGTCGCGCAAGGGCCCCGGCCCCAGCGGCCGCGTGCTCCACAAATACCTGATGAACAGCGGCGCCAGAATCAGGATCGCGATCACACCCAGCGCCTGCAGCGCCACCATCGCGATCCCCGCCGTCTCAGGGTTCCGGAACACCTCCATCCGCCCGACCGCCCCCGCCAGCAGCAGGTTCAGCGTCTCCGTCCACGCGAAGATCATCGCGATCGGCGCGATGATGATCAGCGCCTGGTGCCGGAACTTGTCCAGCGTGTACACCAGGCGCGACGGCATCGGATGCACCGGCAGCCCCTCATCCAGCGCCCGCACCAGCAGCGCCTCGTGCACGCGCCGCTCGATCGGATAGAACCCCCACCACCCCGCCACAAAGACAACCAGCGGCGGCGCCAGCGCCACCGCCTCATCCAGCAGCACCCAGTTCCCCATCCACGCCCGCACGACGTCAAGAAACCCGAACGACAGCACCGCGCACACGTGCACCGCCGTCGCCCCGATCCGCGACAGCAGCACGTACAACTCCGCCCGGCTCAGCAGCTGCGCCCGCCCCGTGCGATCCAGCGCCGCGCCCATCAGCGCCAGCAGCCCCACCAGCGCCGCCGCCAGCACCGCCTGCGGCCCCACCGAAAGCGCTGCAATCACCGCCGGCGCAAGTTCCACGCCCGGCGCCGCGAGGATGCGTCCCTGCGCATCGTGCAGCAGCAGTGCCGCGACCAGGACAATGAGCAGCGGCTGCAGCATCCTGATTACCGCCGCGCCTCAGCCTTCGCCGGCCGCCTGATCTCGCCCAGGTCGATCCGCGCCCCGTCCGGCTGGTAGTAATCCGCGTTCAGCGCATCCCGGCTCGTGAACGTCAGCACAATCGACGATCGCCCCAGCGCCGCAGCCGCTTCGATGTCCCCCGAACCCGGCCCCGCGTACTCCGCGTTGTCATGCCGCTGCGCATGGAAGTGATAGTGAAACAGCGCCGCCGTCCCCGCCGCCAGCAGATCCGGCGAAGCCGCGAACCGGTTGTCCGCCACCCGCTGGTTCGGCCGCGGCGGGTACGAATCCGCCCGGAACCGCGGCAAACCTGCCTCACCCGCCGACCCCCCGGAACCCCCGCCCCCGGAACCACTCGCCCCGCTCCACACAGCGTCCAGCACGCCCCCGTACTCCGTCGAGGTGTCGCGCTCATCGTGATCCGCCTGCGCGAACATCTCGCGCAGCACATCCTCATCCCGCAGCGCTGTCATCGCGATCCGGATCAGCAGCAGATCCCCCCACACCAGGTCGTCCGACCACGCCTCGAGCGTCTCCTTCGTCGCCGACAGGCGATCCGGCGCATCCGCCGTGCGCTGCCGATGCTTTGCCGATTCCAGTTCCGCGCTCAACGTCTCGAACAACCCTTCGCGCGAAGTGTCGAGCAGTCCCGGCTCGAACCGCGCCGCCCACGCCACGCCCGCCGCGTGCCGCAACTCCAGCCCATCGCGCTGCTCCGGCGTCAGTCTCGCAATCGCCTCAGTCGCCGCCCGCCAGAACTCCGCATACTGCGTCGAGCGCAACCCCCGCAGCCACTCCAGTTGCTCGCGCGTCGTCGGCACGGCGCCCAGGTCCGCCGCGGCGGCGCGCAGATCGCCGAAATCCGCCCCGGCGCCCGCAGCCCTCACATCCAGCGACGCCAGCAGACCCCGCACACCCCCGCCCGTCGGATCAAGCCGGCACAGGAGCGCCCACGCCTCGTCCCGCGTCCGGACCTGGAACGGACCCTCCGGCGGCGAACGGAACACCTCGAAGATCACTTCCTCCACCGTCCGGTCCGGATGAATCGCCATCAGCGCTGCGCGCTCCGGCCGCGCATCGTCCGTCGGCCGCTCCACCGGCCGCGACCAACTGCGCACCAGCCCCGGCGTCGCCCCCGTCCAGGATCGCTCCGCCGCCATCGCGCACGTTTGCTCGATCACCGCCCACGATGTCTCGCTCGGCAGCAGCAGCCCGACCATCAACTGCGTGTCCGCATCGTCATCCTCCGCCAGCGCGCGAATCCCCGCCATCCGCACATTCGCCGGCGCCGAGCGCTTCCACACCAGCCGCTTCGTCGCCTCGCGCATCCCCGCGCGCCCCGCGGCGTCATCCGCCGCCACCCCAGCCCACGCCTCCCCCACCGCCGCCTCCCGCTCCGCGGCGCTCGCCTTCTCATCCCCCATCACTTCCGGGGGCGCCGGCGCCGCCGGCGCAGGAGGGGGCGTCGAGGCGCATCCCGCGCCAATGGCCATCAGAACCGCGGCAATGGACGAAAAACGTCGCGTTTGGCTTCCGTGCATGGCCGAAGTGTAGGAAAGACGCGCCGAAGCGCCCGCGCACCCTCCAGCCCGCTCGAAAGAGCGCCGTTGCTCTCCCCACCGCTTCCCCCCTACCATCGGGACATGTCCAAGATGTCCACAACGCTGGACTCGGGAGGGGCGGGACCGGCCGGCGCGGGGGGCGGAAGCCTCGCCGAGCGCGTCGGCCACATCATCGATCTCATCCGGCCCTCCGTGCAGAGCGACGGCGGGGACATCGAACTGGTGCAGGTGACGCCATCCGGGGTGGTGCGCATCCGCCTGCACGGGGCGTGCGTCGGGTGCCCTTCCAGCACCATGACGCTGCAGATGGGCATCGAGCGCAACCTCAAGGAGCATGTCCCTGAGGTCACCGCGGTCGAGGCGATCGACTGACCTGGCGGCAACGGCTCTCCAGACCCGCTCTTGGGTCTGGTGGCAGCGGCTCTCCAGAGCCGCTCGATGAAGCGCCACCGCCGGCGCACCCCCGCGCCGCCAAAGTCTTCCGCCGCAACGAGTTGGTGAACGCCAACAAGCAAAAAAGACGCCCCGGACATGGCTTTTCGCTTTCCCCGGGGTGAAGCACCCCGGTATGCTGTTGTTCGGTGGGTCTGTCCGACCGTGAGGTCGGCAGGACAGGAGGTCCTTTGACATGCTGGTCATCACAAGACGCGAGGGGGAAGAGGTCGTCATAGGCGACCCCGGCAGGCCGCTGGGGATCGTGCGCGTCGCGGGCGTTAAGGGAGATCGGGTTCGTCTGGCCTTCGAGTTCCCGCGCGAGGTGGATGTCCACCGCCGCGAGGTCGCCGACCGGATCCTCGCCGAGCGTCCGCAGGTCGTCGCCACGATCAAGCCCGCGGTCACGTCTGGTCAGGGGTGAGTCTTCGCCGGCGCCGTCGCGCCGGCCATCGCTGCGCGCATCGCGCCGCCCGGGGTTACATTCCCGCTCATGACTTCGCCGAACCGCGCAGCGCGCGAGCGCTCTGACGCCGTCGCGCGCGCCGTCAAGCGCTTCTGGGGATTCGACGACCTGCGCCCGCTCCAGCGCGAGGCGATCGACGCCGCGCTCGATGGCCGCGATGCGCTCGTCGTCCTGCCCACCGGCGGCGGCAAATCGCTCTGCTACCAGGCGCCGCCCCTCATCAGCGATCGCCTGTGCCTCGTCGTCTCCCCGCTTATCGCGCTCATGAAGGACCAGGTCGATGGCCTCCGCCTCGCGGGCTACCCCGCCGCGGCTGTGCACAGCAACCTCACCGATGCCGAGCGCGCCCAGATCCGCCGCCAGGTCGCCGGCGGCGAACTGCGCCTCCTCCTCGTCGCGCCGGAGCGCCTGCTCACCGAGCAGTTCCTCTCGTGGCTGGAGCGCCTGGACGCCGACGGCCCCGGCCTCGCCGGATTCGCGATCGACGAAGCCCACTGCATCAGCCAGTGGGGGCACGATTTCCGCCCGGAATACCGCCGCCTCGCCGAACTGCGCGAGCGCTTCCCCGCGGCGCCGATGCAGGCCTTCACCGCCACCGCCACGCCCCGCGTGCGCGAGGACATCGTCCATCAGTTGCGCCTGCGCGACCCGGCCGTGCTCGTCGGCGTCTTCGATCGCCCGAACCTCACCTACCGCATCCTGCCGCGGATCAGGCTCGAGGAACAGGCCGCCGAGGCCCTTGCGCGCCACGAAGGGCGCGCAGGAATCGTCTACTGCATCAGCCGCAAGGATACGGAGGCGCTCGCCGCGAACCTGTGCGCGCTGGGCGTGAAAGCCGCGGCGTACCACGCCGGCATGACCGGCCCGCAGCGCACCCGCATCCAGGACGAGTTCCGCAACGAGCGCATCAACGTCGTGGTCGCGACGGTCGCGTTCGGCATGGGCATCGACCGCAGCGACGTGCGCTGCGTGATGCACGCCGCGATGCCGAAATCGATCGAGCATTACCAGCAGGAGACCGGCCGCGCCGGGCGCGACGGCCTGCCCGCGGAATGCCTGCTGCTGTATTCGTCCGCGGATCACGCGAAATGGCGCCGCATCATGGATTCCGGCAACGCGGAGAATCCGCCGCCGCCGGAGGTGATGGAGGCGCAGCGGGCGCTGCTGGACGAGATGCAGCGGTTCTGCAATGGCGCGCGGTGCCGTCATCGGGCGCTCTCGGAGTATTTTGGGCAGCGGTACGACGCCGACAATTGCGGTGCGTGCGATTTCTGCCTGAATGAACTGGATTTGATCCCGAATTCGACGGAAATCGCGCAGAAGATCCTTTCCTGCGCAGCGCGGCTGCGGCAGGGGTTCGGCGCAGCGCACATCGCGGATATTCTGATCGGGAAAGCCACGCCGCGGATTGTGGAGCGGAAACACCACGAATTGAGCGTTTTTGGTCTGCTCGCGGGCGCAGGAAAGCAGGAAGTGGCGAGCCAGATCAACCAGTTGGTGGATGCGGGGTTTTTGGCGCGGGAGGAGGGGCGGTTTCCGGTTTTGACCCTGACGGGGACGGGGGCGGCGGTTTTGCGTGAAAAACGCGAAATTGCGCTGTGGGAGCCGAAACGGCACGTGTTTTCGCAATTTTCGCCAAGCGGGGCACGGGAACAGCGCGGGCGGTCGGCGAGGCCGCTTACGCCCGCTGAAACGAGGCTTTTCGAAGCCCTGCGCGCCCTTCGGCGCGAAATGGCGGAGGAATCGGGCGTCCCGCCGTATCTGGTTTTTTCAGATGACACGCTGGAGGAGATGTGCCGCGTGCGGCCGGGATCGGAATCGGCGCTGATCAACGTGCGGGGTGTGGGGCAGAGCAAGTTGTCGCGCTTCGGCGCGCGGTTTTTGGAGCGAATACGCGAAAAAAGCGCGGAATTGGCGCTGGAACTGGATTCGGAGACCGGTTCGCGCCCCCGGCGTGCGACGGAGCGCGGGGAATCAGGAAAGGGCGCCAGGACGTGCCCCCCCGCCGCGGCGGAGCGGTTTTCGCGCGGCGAGAGCGTGGAGCGCGTCGCGATGGCGCTGGGCCGTGCGCCGAGCACAGTGGCGGCGTACCTGACGGCGTACATCGTCGAGCGAAAGCCGGACAGGATCGATGCGTGGGTGGATGAGGAGACGTATCGCGCGGTGCTGGAGGCGGCGGCGCAGGGCGACGGCGTGCGCCTGAAGCCGCTGTTTGAGCGGCTGGGCGGGCGCGTGCCGTATGACACGATGCGGCTGGTGCTGACGCACGCGAGGGTGGCGCAGGGGGAATGAGGAAGTGAACCCGGAGGGAAGACGGAGGGAGAGGGAGAGGAGGTTGAAGAGGAAGAGGAGGAGTGGGCGCAGGGATGGCGGGGGTGTGGGGGTCATGATGGGGTTTTAGCGGGGGAAAAGGGGGATGCAAGAGGGAACATTGGTAGTGACCATGAATGTGCGCACAAACCATGTCACTGCGCGAAGATTCGCGAAGATTCGCGCACAAAGGGCGTCGATGCGCCGTTTGGGCGGAGGCAATAGGGAATGGGCAATGGGCACTGGCGGCGGGGAGGTGGCGGGCCTCGGGGCGCCGGGCATCGCGGGATTGCTTGAGCGTGCGGGCGCGAATGGGGAGGGAACCGTGTCGGTTCCCTCGACGCCTCCTTCCAGCGGAGGGGAAGCGGGGGCACTGGAGCGCTCGGATGGTGGTGTGCGCATTCGGGGCGTTGGGCGGAGGATGGATGGAGTTCGCCGAGCATTTTGGAGAGCGCTTCGTTTTCGGGAGCGCAACCGGGCACGGCGGGCCGTGCCCCTGCCGGGCGCAGCAACCGGGCACGGCGGGCCGTGCCCCTACCGGGCGCAGCAACCGGGCACGGCGGGCGGTGCCCCTACCGGGCGCAGCGTAGAGGTGGTGGCGACGCATCCCTCGCTTGCGAGTCGGGCTCGTGATGGGGCGCGGGTGAGGTATGATCGGCGGCGCGGTGATGGGTGGTGGCGGCGCGCATTGGGGCGCTGTTGCGGTTCGGCGTGGTGCAGCCCAAGGCGGCTGCACCACGGCACCCTCTGAGTCGATGGCGCGCGTGGTGCAGCCCAAGGCGGCTGCACCACGGCACCCCCTGAGTCGATGGCGCGCGTGGTGCAGGCCGGCACGGCTGCATTACGGGGCGCAGTGCTGGAGCGGCGCGGATGAAATTGCACGTGGGAACGAGCGGGTATTCGTACAAGGAGTGGAAGGGCTCGTTCTATCCGGAGGATCTGCCGGCGAAGGAGATGCTGCGGTATTACGGCGCGCAGTTCGACACGGTGGAGATCAACAACACGTTCTACCGGATGCCGAAGGCCTCGGTGCTGGAGGGGTGGGCGGCGGAGGTTCCGGAGGGGTTCCGGTTCGTGCTGAAGGCGCCGCAGAAGATCACGCACATGGCGCGCCTCAAGAACGCGGACGACGCGGTGAAGTACCTGGTGGAGACAGCCGCGGTGCTGCGGGAGCGGCTGGGGCCGCTGCTGTTCCAGTTGCCGCCGAACTTCAAGAAGGATTTGCCGCGGCTGAGGGAGTTTCTGGGGCTGCTGCCAAAGCGGCTGGGGGCGGCGTTCGAGTTCCGGCACGCGTCATGGCTGGACGACGAGGTGTTCGAGGCGCTGCGCGAGCACGGAGCGGCGCTGTGCATCGCGGAGGCGGAGGAGGGGCCGGAGATTCCCTTCGTCTCGACGGCGGAGTGGGGGTATCTGCGCCTGCGGAAGGCGGAGTACACGGACGCGGAGTTGAAGGACTGGGCGAAGAAGGTGCGCGGGCAGAAGGAGTGGAAGGAGGCGTTCGTGTTCTTCAAGCATGAGGATGAGGGGAAGGGGCCGGAGATGGCGAAGAGGTTTGCCACGTGTTGGGACACGTGAGTGTCATGTGTACTCGAGCGCTACGAATAACGAAGCTCGCGTCGCAAGTAGCGATCGACGCGGTGCACCATGCGCTGCGACAGACCGCTGAGCAATGTCCACCATGGCATCATGCGCAGGATGGTCTCCTTGGCATAACCATAGGCAGAAGTGCCAGATCCCAAGAGAAACAGCAGCCCCTTTTTCTCGGCCACCGTGAGTTCCGAGATCAAGGCAAGAGCCTCATCAAGCAACTGGGCCCCTTGGGATGCCTCAACCAAGCCAAGCAACTCCGCGGGCTGCTTATAGAGCAATCGGTCTGCGCGAGCTAGCCTGCGCACAATACGCGGCATTATCTTTGATGTGCGCACGTTTGATATCGCGACGGTCATGCGCATCCCACTTGTCGACTGAACGAACGGATCATCGTCGGGGGGCTGCGGCTCTCCGGACAGCACTTGCGTGTCCGCAACTTCTCGCACCACCTCCTCGGTGATGTTTGCCTTGAGGCTCGCGCGCGCGTGCTCTAGAAACGTCTCGGATGTATATAGGTGAAAGTCCTGCTTTGCCACGGCTCGCATCTCTTGAACTAGCTCTGGGCGAGGCCCGAGCGTCTGATCACCAGCCCGATGAATCAACCACCAATCCTCTTTGCGATCGTCGGTCACGAAGATTACAGGGGCCTTTCGGGTCCTGGCGATCTCCAACAGGTCCATCCAGATCAACGCATCGCCATACATACCTGGCTCCCCCTTGGAGGAGTCCTTGTATCCTGGGGGCGTCTTCGCTGCATAGCGAGTCTTGGCTGCCTCAGCCCGGGCCTTGCCAGCACTCTCGTCCAGTGCCGGACTGATCTTACCGGAAGACACTGCCATCAGTCGCTTCAATATCTTGTCGTCCCGAACGAGATCATTTGATGTTTTCTCGTCTGACTCAAACTGTGCGATCAGTTCCTTGAAGAACGCC
>CAZGVW010000121.1:0-2488 GCA_964529265.1 uncultured Phycisphaeraceae bacterium | reverse complement strand
CGGGCTGGAACGAAGACGTCCAGGACCGTGAAGGAGTCCCGCAATGAAGAAGTGTGCGAAGATGACCGCGATGCTGAACTCCGGGCGGAAGCGCGGATGGTCGATCGGCCTGGGCGGTGCGCTGCTTGTCGCGATGACGCTCGGTGTGGCGGCGTGCCAGGAGTCCCAGACCGCCTTCTACAAGCGGGAACAAAACACTTCCGAGCGCTCGACACGCGAGAAAAGCGACCTCGCGAGCCCCTCCTTCGAAACCGGCGCCGCCGGGCAGCCGATCGCGGGACGTCCGACCGAATACCTGCAGGAGCACTTGCGTGTGCGGACTCAACCCGGCGCTCGCGATCCTCGGGTGACGGTCTTTGAGGATGGGCACATGGTCATGGCGGAGACAGGTGGCGGCGCACCGCACAGTAGATCAAGCGTCAGATCCAGCACTGGCATACGCGTCATGTCAGGCTCCGGCAATCTTGAGGACGGTGACATCAACGGCGTCGAGCGCGCAGCGGGCTTCTCCCGCGTGCAGCCTTTCTTAGGCGATATTCCGCTACTCGACGGTCGGCAGCTCGAAGGCGCCCGCGCCGATCTCGACGGTGGCACGCTCCCCCGCCGCGAAACCCCCACCCACCTCGTCTCCCGCCTCCGCCCCGATGAAGAACTCTGGGTCATCGAGCGCTGCCCCATTGAGGACGACGACCACTGGCGCGCCCCCCCGCCCCCGCGCGATGACGACTTCCCCGGCTGCGGCGCGCTCCTCTGCATCGACCCCGCGCGGCAGACCACCGTCCCCGTCCCCCTCACGCACACCGCGGTTGACGCGGAGATCAGCGCCTACATCGCCACCGTTGACGTCGTGCAGCAGTACGAAAACCCCTTCGCCTCGAAGATCGAGGCCGTCTACGTCTTCCCGCTCCCCGAAAACGCCGCCGTCAGCGAGTTCGTCATGACCGTCGGCGACCGCAAGATCCGCGGCGTCATCCGTGAGCGCGAAGAGGCCGAGCACATCTACTACGAAGCCCGCGCCAACGGCCACGTCGCCTCCCTCCTCACGCAGGAGCGGCCCAACATCTTCACGCAGCGCGTCGCCAACATCGAGCCCGGCAAGCGCATCGATATCAGCGTCACCTACTTCCACACGCTCGCGTGGTCCGATGGCGAATATCAGTTCGTCTTCCCCATGGTCGTCGGCCCGCGCTTCAACCCGCCCGGCGAGTATGACGGCGTCGGCGCCATCCCCCGCGGCCTCGCGGCAAGCGGCGCCTCCGGCCAGCCGGTGGAAGTCCCCTACCTTCGCCCCACCGAGCGCAGCGGCCACGATATTTCGCTCAGCGTGAACATCGATGCCGGCGTCCCCATCGAAGACGTTTCGAGCCCCACGCACGCTGTCGCGATCCAGAAGACCTCCTCCGATTCCGCCCACGTCACGCTCAGCCGCCGCGACGCCATCCCCAACCACGATTTCGTCCTCCGCTACCGCGTCGCGGGCGACAAGATGAAATCCGGCCTCATCACGCGCAAAGACGGCCGCGGCGGGTTCTTCACGCTCATGCTCTATCCCCCGCGCACGCTCGACCACTGCGAACGCGGCCCCATCGAGATGATCTTCGTCCTCGATTGCTCCGGCTCCATGTCCGGAGAGCCCCTCCGCATCGCCAAGGACGCCGCGGCCGAGGCCCTCCGCCTGCTCGAGCCGGGCGACACCTTCCAGATCATCCGCTTTTCCGAGCGCGCCTCCGCCCTCGGCCACGCGCCCATCCCCGCCACGCGCCGCAACGTGCAGCACGGACTCGAATACCTCCACTCCCTCGCCGGCGGCGGCGGCACCATGATGATCGAAGGCATCCGCGCCGCCCTCGATTTCCCGCACGATCCGCGCCGACTCCGCTTCGTCTGCTTCCTCACCGATGGCTACATCGGCAACGAGGACGAGATCCTGGGCGAGATGCGGAATCGCCTCCACGATTCCCGCGTCTTCTCCTTTGGCGTCGGCTCATCGCCCAACCGCCACCTCATGAGCGCCATGGCCCGCATGGGCGCCGGCGCCGCGGCGTACCTCGGCCTCAATGACAGCGGCGCGGAGGTCATGGGCCTCTTCATGAACCGCATCGCGCACGCCGCTCTCACCGATATCAGCGTCGATTTCGGCGATCTCGAAGTCGAGGACGTCTACCCACGCCGCGTGCCCGATCTCTTCGTCGGCCGCCCCGTCATCCTCACCGGGCGGTTCAATGGCGATGGCCGCGCGGACGTGCGCGTCTCCGGGCGCGTCGGCGACCGCCGCCACACGTTCAACGTCAGGGTGAACAGCGATTTCCCGGATGAGAAGCACAAGGGCCTCCCCGCCGTCTGGGCCCGGCAGAAGATCGCCGATCTCTCCGACACCGCGCGCTCGCGCCACCTGCGCGACTTCGAGCGCATCGTCACCGACACTGCGCTCGCCTTCAACCTCATGTCGCCCTTCACCAGTTTCGTCGCCGTCGATTCACTCTCCCGC
>CAZGVW010000120.1:0-83646 GCA_964529265.1 uncultured Phycisphaeraceae bacterium | reverse complement strand
GGCGAGGAGGAGGGAGAGGATGATGACGGCGGCGATCACGGGGTGAGTGTATCGCGCGGGGCGGGATTGCCGCATTCGGGGCGTCTACGCCCGCTCGGGCTTCTTCCAGCCGAAATCGGGGTCTTTTTCGAGCGTTGTTGCAGATTGTTTCACGCAGCGGAGGCAGACGACGGCTTCATCGTGGAGCGGGCTGCGCCATTCGGGCTGGGTGCGCTCCTCGAGGCACAGCGTGCATGTCGCGCCGCCTTTCGGGAGGGGCGCATCCTCGCTTACGACCAGGGTGGTGTAGGCGACGGTGAGGCAGCGGGCGCAGATGAGGCTGCCCTGGTGGCCTTCGACCATGGGCAGGTCGTCGGCCCATGAGCGGCGGCAGAAATCGCACTTGAAGAAATCGTTGCCTGTGGCGGTGGAGTCGTGCATGGGGGTGGTGGACGGTAGGCGGTAGACGGTAGACGGGGTGAGGGATCGGATGCGAGGGGCTGTGTGGGGCGTCCTGGTGCTTCGGCTGGCGAGGGCCGTCAGGGGCCGCGAATGCGAACCCCTGTATTCCGTCTACCGCCTACCGTCTACCAGCAACCGCTCCACCGCCTCCACCACTTGCGCGACTTCGATGCGGTCGACGCGGCAGCGGTCGGGGTGGTCATCGGCGACTTCTTCTTCGGGGAGTGTGGGGTCGGCGGAGAGTTCGATCTCGCGATCGAAGGGGATGGTGGTCCAGCGGGGGTCGGTGGGGCCGAAGAGTGTGACGACGGGGACGCCGAAAGCCGCGGCGATGTGCCGGGGGCCGGTGTCGTTGGTGACCATGAGGGTGGAGCGGCGGATGACGGCCTTGAGCGCGCCGATGGACATGCCGCCGAGGGCGGGGAGAGAGATGCATCGGGCGGGGGCCGCGCCGGCGGCGGTGTCGCCGTCGCCGCCGGTTGCGGTGCGGGCGATCTCGCCGGCGAGTTCCGCCTCGGCGGGCGCGCCGCTGATGAGCACGTTCATCCGATGCGCGGTGAGCAGGTGTTTCGCCACGGCGGCGAAGCGCTCCGCGGGCCAGCGTTTGGCGGGGTTGTTGCCGCCGGGGTTGATGATCGCTGCATTGGGCGCCTGCGGATCGAGCCCGGCGCGGCGGAGGGCGTCGTCAGCCGCGGATTCTTCGTCGGGCGTGGTCGCGAGTTCGAGTTTGCCCAGGGGGATGGCGTCATCGCGGAGGAAGGCGCGGATGAGGCGCAGGTAGTACTCGCACGCGGGAATGGGCGCCCATGCGCCGGGGCTGGTCGTCCAGCGGTTGTAGGGCGGCGTTTCCCGGCGGACGGGGGGGCGGAGGCGATCGGTGAGCAGGCCGCCGCGGAGGTCGCGCTCGTAGCCCACGCGGCGTGGGATGAAGGCGAGGCGCGTGGAGAGCGCGGAGGAGAAGGAGTTGGTGAGGAGCAGGGCGGCGTCGTAGCGCCGCTGGCGGACCTTCGCCGCGGCATGTTTCACGCCCATCATGCCGGCGCGGCGATCGACGTGGATTTCGTCGAAGAAAGCGCTGCCGGCGAGGACTTCGTCCACACCGGGGCGCACGAGGGCGCCGATGAACGCGCCGGGCAGGCGGGTGCGCAGGGCGCGGAGCGCGGGCGTGGCCATGACGGCGTCGCCGAGCCAGGAGGGCATGACGACGAGCACGCGATGAGCCGCGGGCTTGCTTCCGTGCGCGCCGGCGCCCCCGGACCCGCCCCCGCCCCCAGAGCCGCCGCCCTCTCCACTGCGCGATGCGCCCTCGTCGCCGCTCTGGATCATGAGGCGCCGGGCCCCCAGCCGCGGAGGAAATCGTCTTCTTCGCCGCCCCCTTCGCCCGGATCGCGCGGCGGCTCGCCCCACAGGCTGACGCCGAACTTCTTCCTGTGCCAGGCGTCCGTCACGCGCCGCAACTCCGCGGCAAAGCCGATGGCGGCGATGCGATCGGCCTCCAGCGCGACGATCACGCGGTCATCCTGCGATTCGATCTCGAGCAGGTTCACGCCGGTGCGCTCCGCGATGGCGTGGGCGGAGGCGAGCACGGTTCCGCGGACGGCGTCATTCCGCAGCGGCTCGCCCTCCAGGGCGCGGAGCGTGATGCGCGTGGCGCGTGTGGTCATCGGCGTCGGCTCCGCTCCGCCGCCGTGGCGTGGGGCGCGCCGTGGGCGATGATCTCGGCGGCGGCGACGGTGAGCGAAGGCGCACGGCGCACGGCGGAGGGAGCATCGCCGGCCGCGGGGCCGCGCGGATTCGCATCCACGACCACGGCGCGGCACCCTGCCGCGCACCCCGCCTCCGCGTCTCGAGGCTGGTCGCCCACGATCCAGGAGTGCCTGAGATCAAGCCCAAGTTCCTCCGCCGCGGCGAGCAGCATCCCCGGCGCGGGTTTGCGCCAGGGGTGCTCGCCCGTGTATTGCGGCACGGTTCCCTTGGGGTGATAGGGGCAGAAATAGAACCGCTCGATGAGCCCGCCGAGCCGGCGGTTCACCTCCGCGTTCACGGCGTGGACGTCGTCCTCCGAGTATTTGCCGCGGGCCACGCCGCCCTGGTTGGAGACGACGACCAGCGCAAACCCCGCCTCGCGCAGCATGCGGCAGGCCTCGAGCGCGCCCTCTTTCAGGCGCACGAGGGCGGGGTCGCCCAGGTCGCCATCGGGCGTGATGGACCGGCACTCGATGAGCGTATCGTCGCGATCGAAGAACACGGCGGGCCGCATGGGGGAGAGGGTAAGCGGGAGTCGCCGGCGATGCGGAGACGGTAGGCAGTAGACGGTAGACGGGGGAAGACAGTCGGCATCGCACGCACCCCGTATGCCGTCCACCGCCTACCGTCTACGCTTTCTGCCGCCACATCCCACCTTGTTCGCCACTCACGGACACACGCCCCACGTCGCGAGCAGTTGCGCCAGGTCGCTGGAGTTCACCTGCCCGTCGCCGCTCAGGTCGGCGCTGCACGCCGCGCCGGTTTCCGTCCACATCTCGATGTTGTCGATGAACTCGAGCAGGACGCCGGGGCCGCCGGCGGGGGCGCCGTCGAGGAGCATGCGCCTGATCGGGATCTCGCTGACCACGCCGATGAAATCGCGCGCAGGCACGATGCGGTGAGAGACGATGTCATCATCCTCATTAAACAGCGTGACCCGGATCGAGAATGTCTCCTCGAGGCCGAAGGAGAAGGGCAACCGGAAGTCGAGCCCGATCGCGAGTTTATCCGCGGAGGTGAACGTGAGGTCGAACAGGAGCGACTCCGCCGCGGGGAAGAGCGTCACGGTCGGTGCGCCCGAAAAATCGCGCGCGACGACGGTGGACCCGGTCGTGCCCTGTGTGGACAGCGTCCGCACGATGAGGTTGGGCGCGCTGAGCCCGGCGGGGAAGCCGCGGCCCATCGCATCGACGTTCGGAACGCCGGATTGGATCAGCCCTGTGAGCGAGAACGATTCACCCGGCGCCACAACCGCTTCCTCGAACGTCTCCACGGCCTTCAGCGCATGCCCGCAGCGCGACATGAGCAGATCGAACTGCCGACGCTCGCTCACGAACACGAAGGGCGAATCCGGCTCGATCGCGAACGAGAGCGAGGCGCCCTGCAGCGTGCCGACATCGGCGCCTTCCGAATCCGAGATCGAGAGCCGCCAGATTCCATGCATCTGCTCGCCCTGAAACGCGAGCAGCGACGAAGGCGCGCCGCCCATCGTCGTCGGGAAGTATGGCCCGGGCGGAATCACCTGCGCGCCGCTCAGGCCCGCGGCGATCCCGGGAAGGTCCCCCGTGAACTCATCGTTGAACACGTAGGTTCCACCGAAATCGGCGCTTGTTTGCGGCCGGAAGAACAGGGCCACGCTTGTTCCGGTGTCGATGTGCGTGATCGCGCACGCCAGATCGCGGGCAAACGTGTGAGAAAGCCCGTGCAGCGTGACGGTGATGTCGCGGATTTCGCCTCGGGCCGCGACGAAGCCGTCGAAGTTGGTAATGGTCGGCGTTGCGCCCATGGCGTCGGCGATCGAGCCCCCCGGGATGGCGAAGGGTGGAAAATCCTCCGTCGCCCTCGCGGCGGGGGCGGCAGGGAGCAGCATCGCCGCCGCTGCCGCGGCGGCGGCAAGTGCGCGCGGTCCAACGCCCCTCAGGCCGGCAGAACGAACCACAAATCTCGACATGGGTTGAGCCTCCGCGGCCGGGGGATGCCTCCAGGGCTCTCGTCACCCTTTGACGGCCGCGCCGGCTCGGGGTGCATTCTCCCCGGAGGCGGGGGATTCTCCAAAGGGAAAGAGTCCAGACCCCGGCCGGCTCGGCGCGGGCCTGATTCTGGGCCGGCTGCCCCCTTGTTGACCCCCGGGGAGGCCGATACAGTACGCGGCTCGCCCGGTCCCGCCGGGGCTTCTTTCCTTGCGCCGGGGGCGCCCGGGTCAGGTCTCCGCCACCGTAGCTCAGCGGTAGAGCGCACCCTTGGTAAGGGTGAGGTCATGGGTTCAATCCCCATCGGTGGCTTGTGCGGGCCCACGGGCGGGCAACGGCGTCCCAGACTGGCGGCGTCCCTCGACGGGCGGGCGCGTCATGGGGCTTCGACAACCTGGGCTGCGGGCCGGAGTTGCGGTGGGCGGCTCGGGCGAATCGCGGGAATGTGTTCCGGGCGGATCTCGGCCCGGTGGTTGGATAGGAGAGGCCGGCTTGCCTCAGGCGGCCCGTCTCGCACGGTGGTCCCGGCGTCGGTACGCTGGGGCGTCTGGCGGTCCGAACGGTGGGTCGTCGGCGCGGTTTCCAAATGAACTTGGCGTTCGGTCTTCGCCGTGGGCGAGGTCCGGCCGCGATACACGCTTCGGTGGAGGTTCTGGCGACATGGCCAAGGGCGTATTCGAGAGAACAAAGCCGCACGTCAACGTCGGCACAATCGGGCACATCGACCACGGCAAGAGCACCCTGACCGCCGCGCTGTCGGCACGCTCCTCGGTCCGTCACGGCGGCACGCCGAAGACGTACGCGGAAGTGACGAAGGGCGGCACGGTGCGCGACGCCTCCAAGACCGTGACCATCGCCGCCTCGCACACGGAGTACGAGACGGAGAAGCGTCACTACGCGCACGTGGACTGCCCCGGCCACGCCGACTTCATCAAGAACATGATCACCGGCGCCGCCCAGATGGATGCGGCGATCCTGGTGGTCTCCGCGGCTGACGGCCCCATGCCGCAGACCCGCGAGCACGTGCTCCTGGCCCGCCAGGTGAACGTGCCCCACATCGTCGTCTTCCTCAACAAGATCGACCTCGTGGACGACCCCGAGCTGCTGGACCTCGTTGAACTGGAGGTCCGCGACCTGCTCAGCAAGTACGGCTTCCCGGGCGACGAGATCCCCGTGATCCGCGGGTCGTCCAAGCCGGCGCTCGAGAACCCCGCCGACGACAAGGCCTGCGCTTCGATCGACGAGCTGTTCAAGGCCCTCGATACGTACGTGCCGGATCCGACCCGTGAGCAGGACAAGCCGTTCCTCATGTCGATCGAGGATGTGTTCTCGATCAAGGGACGCGGCACGGTGGTCACGGGCCGAATCGATCGCGGGTTCGTGAAGGTGGGCGACGAAGTCGAACTCGTCGGCCTCCGCCCCGACACGCGCAAGACGATCGTGACCGGCGTCGAGATGTTCAACAAGACGCTCGACAGCGGCATCGCGGGCGACAACGTCGGCCTGCTGCTCCGCGGCGTTGAGAAGGAAGAGGTCGAGCGCGGCCAGGTGCTGGGCAAGCCCAAGTCCATCACGCCCCACACGAAGTTCAACGGCGAGGTCTACGTGCTCACGAAGGAGGAAGGCGGCCGTCACACGCCGTTCTTCACCAACTACAAGCCGCAGTTCTACTTCCGCACGACCGACGTCACCGGCCGGGTCACCCTCATGGGCGGCGCCGAGATGTGCATGCCGGGCGACAACGTGCAGATGGAAGTGGATCTCGGCGACAAGCCCATCGCCATGGAGGAGGGCCTCCGCTTCGCCGTCCGCGAAGGCGGCCGCACGGTGGGTTCGGGCGTCGTGACGAAGATCATCCAGTGATGAAGGGCCGGCGGGTGCCGGCCGTTGCATCTGAAGGAACAACATCGCCGGCGGGTCCGGTTCGCGGGCCCGCCGGTCGTCACCATCGCGGCGACTTGCCGCGGCAAGAGATCAAGACCCGAGGGTCTGCATCATGGCCAAGAAGAAAGCCGAAGCGCGCGAGTTTGTCTGGCTGCAGTGCACCGAGTGCGGTGATCTGAACTATCGCACCCAGGTCAACGTCAAGGGCGGCCTCGCCGAGAAACTCAAGGCGGGCCTGAAGAAGTACTCCCCGCGCCTGCGCAAGCACACCGTGCATAAGATCAAGCGGAAGTGAGGCGGAGGCAATGGGGCCAGGAGGCGGAAGGCGATGGGGGAAACCCCGGAGTCGAGGCCTGTGGCCCATCGCAGGGCTGCTTACGCCGGTAGCTCAATTGGTAGAGCAGCGGATTCCAAATCCGCAGGTTGAGTGTTCGAGTCACTCCCGGCGTGCTTGAAGAGTCGGGATCGCCCGCGGCTTGCCGCGGCGGGAGCAGCGAATCATGTCCACGGTAGGCATCTACAAACCCGGGCAGGGCTACTGGACCCGCATGATGACGGCGCTCGGCGCCGGTCTCCTCGGATTCTCGGGCGGCGCGTGGCTCTGGAGCCAGTTGAGCCTTGTGGCGACGCCGTTTCCGGTGATCTACCTGCAGGGCGCCGTCGTGGGCGTCATCGGTCTTGTGACGGCGGTGCTCGTGTACTGGGTCGTGGGGCTGAACCGCAAGGCGGTGGAGTTCTTCATCGCCACCGAGGGCGAGATGCAGAAGGTGAACTGGTCCACGCGCCGCGAGGTTGTGGGCTCCACTTGGGTGGTCATCGGCGTCAGCGTGGTGATTGCGCTGCTGCTCTTCGTCACGGATCTTGCGTTTTCGTACTTCTTCCAGTTGATCAACGTCCTGGAGCGCTGAGCCGATTTCGGCTCGCGCCCGGGCTTCGCCGGGGAGGAATCTCCACCATGTCCGATGAAACCGCCGCGACAACCAAAGCCGGCGCCAGCGCCACGCTCGACGGCCGCCCCAACGAGCGGACGGATGTCATCAAGGCCGGCGACGAGCCGCTGACGCAGGAAGGGATGAACTGGTTCGTCCTGCGCGTCGCCTCGAACAAGGAATCGCACGTCCGCGAGACGCTGCTGCGCAAGGTGCAGATCGAAGGGATGACGCACCTGGTCGGCCGAATCCTCGTGCCGACCGAGAAGACCAAGACCATCAAGGCGGGCAAGCAGAAGATCACGGAGACGAAGCTCTACCCCGGCTACGTCTTCGTCGAGATGCGCCTGGAGCCGGATGGCCGCATCCCGCAGGACGTCTTCTTCCTCATCAAGGAGACAACGGGCGTGGGCGATTTCGTCGGCGCCGCGGGCCGGCCCACGCCGATGCAGCACCACGAGATCGAGAAGATGCTCATCGATTCGCGCAAGCCCGAGGAGAGCCCCGTCGTCAAGATGGTGTTCGAGAAGGGCGAGCACGTGATCATCAAGGAAGGCCCATTCGAAGGCTACGAGGGCACGGTGGACGAACTGCTGCCCGAGAAGGGCCTCGTGCGCGTGCTCGTGACTATCTTCGGCCGGCAGGCGCCGATCGAACTCGAGGAATGGCAGATCGGCAAGCCCGAAGGGGCGTGAGAAGAGCCCCGCCGGGCCCGTTTTTTCTCGATGCGGCGCCTGTGTCAAACATTGACACAGGTGGCCCGGCGTGAGAGAATGGGGCATGCCGCAGCGTGAAACGCTCAATGTGTCGCTCACCGCCGAGCTGACGGCCTTTGTCGAAGCGCTTGTCACATCGGGGCGCTACCGCTCCGCGAGCGAGGTGATGCGCGAAGGGCTCCGGCTCCTTCAGGCGCGCGAGGACCGACGCGAAGTCATTCTTGAAGAGATCCGGCGGGAGATCGAAAAGGGCTGGACCGCAGCGCAGAAGGGCGGCCTCAAGGACGGGCCCGCGCTGCTGAACGAGTGGGAGCGGCGACTTCGAGCCATGCTCGACAACCCCGGCCGCGGAAAGAAATCCGCGTGAGCGCCGGGTTTGTCCTCGCCGGGCCCGCGGCGGCGGACGTCGAAGTCATTCTTTCATATCTTGTGGAGGTTGATGGCCCAGCCGCGGCGGTCGTTGTGCTCGACGGGCTGCGAAATGCCTTCCAGAGCATTGCCGATGCGCCCGAGGCAGGACATCGCCGCGAGGATCTGACGCCGCTTCCGGTGCGCTTCCGGACGATCTGGTCGCATCTCATCGTGTACGATCCGGCGTCGCGTCCTGTGCACATACTGCGAGTGCTGCACGGCGCTCGCGGCATCGGTGCTCTGCTGGGGGCATCCTTGGAATGAGTCGGGCATCGCTGGAGTCGAGCCCTGGGAGGCGTGTGCTGTTCGCCACCGCCAACCCGCACAAACTGGAAGAAGTCCGCGCGATCCTCGCGCCCCACGGCGTCGAGGTTCTGGGCCTCGCCGACGTCGTCTGCCCGGACGGCCGGCGCGGCGACGAGATTCCCGAGCCCCTCGAAGATGGCCACACGTTCGAGGAGAACGCGCGCATCAAGGCGCGGGCGTATGCGCGAGCGACCGGCCGACCGTGTCTCGCGGATGACTCCGGACTCGAGGTCGAGGCGCTCGGCGGGCATCCGGGTGTCGAGAGCGCCTACTTCGCGCACGGCGCCGAGCGGGGCCCATCGATTTCACGCTCCGAGCGCGACCCGGCGAACAACGAGCGCCTGCTGCGCCTGATGCAGGGCGTTTCCGACAGCCGGCGCACGGCGCGATTCGTGTGCGTGATGTGCATCGCCGCGCCGGATGGCGACATCCTCGCCGAGTCCCGCGGCGAGTTCGTCGGCCGCATCGGGCGCGAGCCTCGGGGCGAGAACGGCTTCGGCTACGACCCGCTCCTCGTTCTGGAGGATGGCCGCACGAGCGCCGAACTCCCGACGGAGGAAAAGAACGCGCGGTCGCACCGGGGAGAGGCGGCGCGGGGCATCGCGCCTCGTCTGGCGGAGATCGCCAAGTCCGGACGGCTCACGTAGAGGCCCGCCGCGGCTCACCGATGGGGCGATGATGCAACCCCGCCACCGCGCCGCCGGTAGCGCGCGTGCCATGGCGAAGCGGCCGACATGTTCGCGGCTGGCGCGGTTGGCGGGTCCGGCGTGGCTGAGCGCCGGCGCCCTGCTCCTGCCGGGCGCTTGCAGGGCGCCCCCGCCGGCGCCGGACGCGACCGCTCCCGACGCCCCGATCGTTATCGATGGCGTCATCGGCGACGCCGAGTGGGCGAAGGCGAAGCGCACTCAATGTGCGGAAGGCGGCGAGTTGCTCGTGCTTCGGAACGCCGCGGGCGTCTCGATCGCCTATCGCGGGCCGCGGCAGAAGGTGGCAACGGTGTGCGTCGCCGACGGGTCTCGCGTGCGCGTGCTGCACGCTTCCGCGGCGCTCGGGGAGGCCCTCTATGAACGGGACCTGGAGCGCGGGTGGCGTCTCGTTCGCGGCTTTGAGCGATGGACCCGCCCCGACGAAGGCGAACAGGCGTTCCGGCCTGATCAGATCGAATCCCACCTCAGCGCTTCGGGCTGGACCGCCACAACGCTCGTGATCGATGAGCACGCGCCGGCAAGCCTCGAAATGTCGATCGGTGCGGACGCTCTTCCGCCCGATGCGCGAATCGCGGTCGCGATGATCGACTTCTTTGATCCCGCCCGCGGCGCCGCGCCGCGATGGCCTGCGGGCCTCGCCGCCGACGCCGTGAACACGGCGCTTTTGTGCGGCGATGCGCCTCAACGAGCGCAGTTCGAAACGACACGTTGGGCGCCGGTGTTCAGCCCGCCCTGACCGTGATCGACGCGATCGCTTCAGAAGGGCGGCGGCGAATCGATGATCAGCCGCGAACCGGAAGCCGTTTCGCGCGGCGTCTGCGCCCCGCGGCCGGGACGCCGGGCCGCCGGCGCCGGCATCGAGTCGGGATCCAAGATGACGAGCCGCGAGGCATGAAGGAAGAGGCGCTGAGGCCGCAGCGCAGCGTCGGCCATGGCGCGCTCGGGCCCGTACAGAGAATCACCGAGAATCGACGCCCCCAGCCCGCCCTGCTCCCGCGGCGTCGCGGCGTGAACGCGCAGTTGGTGCGTGCGCCCCGTGAGCGGCTCGAACTCGATCCTGTCGCACACCACGCGCTCGGTGGGCGCCGGCGCTTCGCCGGGGTTGGGTGCGCCGACCGGTTCGGTCGCCGGAAACGCCGCAAAGTCCACAGGAACCGCTCTCTCCAGCACGCGAAACCGCGTGGTCGAGGCATCGCCCCGCGCATGATCCACAATCTGAATCGGCCGTCGATCGAGATCCGCGCGGATCGGCAGCGAAATCTCCCCAGCGTCAGGAAGGGGTCCGCCATCCGGCGACCGGACGAGCGCGATGTACCGCTTCTCCACCTGCCTCCGCTCAAACTGCATCGAGAGACATCGCTGCGCATCCGCGTCCAGCCCGAACACGAGCACGCCGGATGTCTCCATGTCGAGCCGGTGCACGACGAGCGGCCCGGTCGCCTCGGGAAACATCGCCCGCACACGCGCGGCGGCGCAATCCTGCTTCTCCGGCCCCCTGCCGGGGACGGAGAGCATCCACGCGGGCTTGTCAATGGCCACAAGGCGCCGCGAGAGAGAAAGGAGTTGAATGTCGCATTTCCCGGCACGCATGAATTATCAGTCGCCATCGCCTTCACGCATTTGGAGGATGCGCGAAGTCAGGTCTTCTGGGATGCTGCCCACAACGCGGCGAACATCCCTGCTCGTCAATGCGACAACCCATGTGCGTACCGCCCACGACTGCTTTCGAAGTCCTGAACCTGAAGCGCCATCGGGTGACCATGGCAGTTCGACGAGATTGCCGGCGTCCGGATCGTGAGGAGTCGATGTCACTGCGGCTGTGTCGGATCGTCTTCCTGTTGAGCCCACCTCTCGAACCACGGCTTCTTCATGGGCTGTCGCGCCATCCGCACCAACTCATCGTGAGGCGTCAACCGTGGCGTTGCGCTCGTGGACGCCGCAACCCGACGAACGTCCACCTTGCCCTGCGCAGCAGGCCAATGGCCGGACCTTCGCGTCGCCCAGCTGCGGCTGCATGCCTGCCCGGCCCAGTTCATGACGGATCCTCCTGAGTTCAGAACCGTGATTTCAAACGGGCGAACCCCGATCTCCTTATCCTGGAACTTGACTACAACGTGATGGAGCCCTTCGCGGTTGAACCGAATGCCGTGGATCGGCGCGGCGAAGTCGTACGAGATGGCGCCGGCAGGCCACGCAAACGGCCCTCCGAACTTGTGTATTTCGGAGTTCTCGGGGTCTACGATGCTCACTTGAACGTCGATCGTCCCATCACCGTAGGCAAGGGAAAAGAAAACCTGGAAGGATTGCGACCCCGGGATCTGATCGACATGCAGATGGTCGAAAACACCGACGACGATTGACTTGTGGGTCTGTGCATCAAAATGCACGACATCACAGGTCAGCACGGCAGTGCAGCGCAGCTCGTGAGATTCCATCGACGACATGCTCAGGAAGTCTAGGCTCAACGCTTCGAGAACTGGAACCGCCTTCGGGCGCCGGCCTGGCCATACTTCTTGCGCTCCACCTCGCGGGCGTCGCGCGTCAGGTAGCCCGCGTCGCGAAGCGCTCGCTCAAGGCTGGAGTCGTAGTTCTTGAGGGCGCGAGCGAGACCCAGTTTCACGGCGCCGGCCTGGCCCATGAAGCCTCCGCCATCCACGCGGACGACCACATCCATCTTGCCGAGCGTGTTGGTGATCTTAAGCGGCGCCACCGCGTCGTTGCGGTCGCGCTCCTCACAGAAGTACGTGTTCACCTCGACCTGCTTCGTGCCGGTCTTGCGGATCATGAACTTGCCCGACCCGGGCTTGATGCGCACGCGGGCCACCGCCGTCTTGCGCCGGCCCGTGCCGCTCCACCAGCCCTGGGCGTTCGGCCGGCCGGTGCGCGAGAGGTGCGCGGCGCGCTGCGCCTGAGCCGCCGCGCTCATGAAGGCGTCGCCCGGGCGCTCAGTCGCGTGGGAGTGGGGGGTGGCGATCGTTTCCATCTGCTCAGCCATGTTCATGTTCCGGTTCGTGTCGAAATCGATGCGTTGGATCCGGTTGCTGTTCAAACGCGTGCGAATCAGGCCTCAACCTGCAGCGTCGCGGGCTGCTGCGCCTGGTGCGGGTGGTTCGGGCCCTTGTAGACCTTCAACTTGCTCAGCATCTTCCGGCCGAGCGGGTTCTTGGGGAGCATGCGGCGCACGGCGTCCTCGACCACGAACTCAGGCTTGCGCTTGAGCAGGCTCGCGTAGGACTCGATCCGCAGCCCTCCGGGGTAGCCCGAATACCGCGTCTTGTGCCGCTTGGCCGCCTTGCCGCCGGTCATGAGCACCTTTTCGGCGTTCGTGATCACCACGAAATCGCCGGTATCGACGTGCGGCGTGTACTCCGGGCGGTGCTTGCCCATGAGGATCAGGGCGACATCCGACGCGAGGCGGCCGAGGACTTTCCCCTCCGCATCCACGTGATGCCACGCCTTGGTCACCTCGCCGTTCTTCGCGAAATAGGTCTGTCGCATGGGCGGTTCTCTTTGCGATTCTGCGAATCACCGGCCTCGCGCCGGCGACACATGGGCACACAACGACACTCGCCCGCCTGTTCGCGTGAAATCCGGCGAACCGCGGGGTGCAGGCCTTCCGTTTCCGGTGACCTGCGCCCGCCGCGAAACTTCGCCGCGGCGGGCCGAAACTCGGGTTGGCCGCCCCGGATCCCCGCCGGCCCATCTCGGGGCCAGCCTCCGGAGCGAGGGGAACAGGGTACCGCCCCAAGCCGCGGAGTCAAACGGGCAGGCGGCAAGGCGGGATCCCTGCTCCCGTTGGCCCCCCAGCCGCGGCGGGCCGATCATACGTCCATGGCGCAACCCACCCCCCCGCCGCCGCCCTCCTCCGAAGGCCCACGGCCGCGGCCCGCGACGCCTCCCTCCCCCGCGGAATACGCCCTTTCAGAGGCGCCCCCGGCGCCCCTGGCCCGCCCGGCGGGCCCGCGGCTGTTCGGAGCGCCGCCGGAACCGGCAGCAGCACCGGCAGCGGGCTCTATGGGCCTGGGCCGACGCCTCCTGCGTGATCCCGGCACTCGCACCGGCGCGATTCTGGCGTGGGCGGTGCTCATTCCGACGCTTCTTTTCACAATTGCGCTGCAATCTCGCGCGATGGAGGAGGTTCCAAGCCTTCACACGGAGGCCGATGTCGCCGGGCCAGCCGCGCCGAATCCGCCGGGCGGCATGACGCTGCTCTTCGGGCGCTACGCCGTCGGTGTGGAGCAGTTGCAGGCCGGCGGCGGCGCGCAGGTGCTGGAGCAGGCCCGCGGCTTGGAGCACTCGCCGGAAGAGCGCGTGCGGCTCGCGATCGTCGCGGGCGAAGTCTCGGGGGCGGAGGAGGCGCTCAATCGCCTCGACAAGGCGCTGGAAGCCGCGGGCGATGAAGAAGCCGCGGAGGATGAAGGCGCGGCGGCCGCCCCGCCGCCGGCGTGGCTGGCAGACGATGCCCAGGCGATGGGGACGATCTACTCGGATGGCCCGCAGGCGCTCTCCGAAGATCAGCGGCGGGGGCTTATCGAGCGCCACGGGTGGTTTGGCGAACTGGCGCTCTCGTACGGCGTGCCGGAGAGCGACCCTTTGCGGGAGAGGGTTCTCGCCAAGGCCTGGAACCTGCTCGCGGCGGTGCTCGCGGGCGTGGCGGTGGCCGCGGTTGCAGCGCTGGCGGGGCTCGCGCTGCTGATCGTCGCGATCGTGCAGGTGGCGCACGGGCGGCTGCGCCCTCGTTATGCGCCCCCCGCGCCGGGCGGCAGCGTGTACCTGGAGGCGTTCGCGATCTTCATCATCGGCTTCATCGTGATCAACGTCATCGCCGGCGCGGCGCAAATGGCGTTCGAGGTCGATGTTTCGAGCTACGTGATCTGGCTGCTGCCGCTGGCGGCGCTGTGGCCGCTGGCGCGCGGGGCGGACTTCAACTCATGGCGGTTCGCGCTGGGCTGGCATCGCGGGTCGGGCGTGGCGCGCGAGATCGGCGCGGGCGTGGTCGGGTACATCGCGGGCCTGCCGATCTTCGGCATGGGCGTGCTGCTCATGCTCCTGCTGGTGGTCGTGCAGGGTTTGATCACCGGCGGGGATGCGCCGCCCACGTCGCACCCGATCATCGACGAAGTGGCCGGCGGCGGCGTGTGGAACACGATCTCGCTGTACCTGCTGGCTGCGGTGTGGGCGCCGTTCACGGAGGAAACACTCTTCCGCGGCGCGTTCTACCATCACCTGCGGGCGCGGCTGAGCGCCATCGTGGCGGGGCTCATCGTCGGCTTTGTGTTCGCGATCATCCACCCGCAGGGGTGGGTCGCCGTGCCGGCGCTCATGGGGCTTGCGCTGGTGTTCTCGCTCATCCGCGAGTGGCGGGGCTCGATCATCGGCTGCATGGTGGCCCACGCGATGCACAACGCCGCGATTGTGACGGTGCTGATTCTCGCGATATCCTGATGCCGGAGCGGCTCTTGCCCCAGCCCCGGAATTGCCGCGAGCGCACAGGCGCCGCAATCGAATCGTGAGCCGGGCACATTGGCCTGATGAACGGCGCATGAAGACCGCGGACCATTTCGATGCGATCGTGGTCGGCGGGGGCCCCGCGGGGGCCACCGCGGCTTTGCGCCTCGCCCGCCGCGGGTGGCGGACGCTGCTCATCGAGCGGGGCGCGCGCAACCGTCTCAAGGCGTGCGGCGAGTGCCTTGCGCCGCGCGCGGAGGCGGCGCTTGTCGAGATCGGCGCGCTCGACGCCGCGGGAGACTTCGCCGGATCACGAACGACGCTGCTCCGCGCGCACGCCCCTGGGCGCCGCATGGCGGAGGCCGATTTCTCGCGGGGCGGGCGCTGCGCCGGCCGGCTGGTTGACCGGCGCATCTTCGACCAGCGGCTTCGAGACGAGGCCGCCGCCGTGGGCGCTGTCGTGTTGCACGAAGCGCACGCGCGGGTGGCCGGATCTCAGGGCCGCGAAGTGGTCGTGCGCGTGCGCTGCGCGCGCGGAGACATGGCGCTTTCGACGGGACTGGTGATCGGCGCGGATGGCCTGAACAGCGCCACGGCGCGGGCCATGGGCCTGCCGCCCGCCGCGCGCCCCGGCCGCAAGTATGGGTTCTCGTTCGATGTCGCCGCGGGCGAACGCGCAGCCATCGCGCCGCACGCCATCGAGATGTTCATCGTGCGCGGCGGCTACCTGGGCGTCGTGCGCCGTGGCGACACGCTTCACTGCGGCGGACTGGTGGAATCCGGCCCCGGTCGCGTCTGCCGCCGCGCCGGCGATCCATTCGCTTTCCTTGAACGCGTGTGCGCCGAGCACGAATCGCTGCGCCGCGCCATCGGAGCAAGCCGCGGCCTCACGCGAGCCGACATCACTCACTTCGCCGCGGCCGGACCCATGCCCTTCGCCTCCAGCCGCGTCGCGGGGCCTGGCGTCGCCCTCGTCGGCGACGCCGCGGGATACCACGAGCCCTTCACGGGCGAGGGCATGGCGTGGGCCCTCGAATCCGCGGCCTTGTTGGAAGCCGCAATCGCGTGCTCGTCACCGGGCTTGTGGACCGCGCAGCGCGCAAGCATGTACGAGCGCCTCTGGCGGCGGCGCATCGGCCGCAGGCAGCGCCTGTGCCGCATCGTCGCCGCGGCTCTGGAGCGGCCGTGGGCCGTGGAGGCCGCCGCGGAAGTGGCGCTGAGATCCGCCGGGATCGCGGGCGCCGTGGCGCGACGGGCGGTGGCCGCGTGAGCGCCGCGCCGCCTGTCGACGCGCCTCCGGCCGAGCCGCGAACCACACCCGCTGGGCGCCGCGCGCCGCATCGCCCCGCGCCGCCGCTCCTGCGCTCCATCGGCCTCGCGACGCCCCCGCTCCGCTGGGAGCAGGCGCGCGTGATGGACGAGATGGCGGACATTTGGAATCTGCGCGGCGCCGCCCTCGAGCGCTGGCGGCGCATCGTCCGCGGCTCGGAGATCGACTTCCGCCACGCCGTTGCGCCCCCGCGGGACGTGGTTCACCTCTCAACGCAGCAGCGCATGCAGGCGTACGAGCGCCTCGCGCCCCCGCTCGCCGCGGAGGCCGCCGCCCAAGCCATCGAGCGCTCCGGAATCAACCCGCAACGCATCACCGACCTCATCGTCGTCTCCTGTACGGGCTTCTCCGCCCCGGGCGTGGACGCGGCCCTGATCCAACGGCTCGGGCTCCGCCGCAACGTGCGCCGCCTCATAATCGGCTTCATGGGCTGCTTCGGCGGGATTTCCGGCCTCCGCGCCGCCGCGGCTGCGTGCGCCGCCGATCCGGACGCCATTGCCCTCGTCGTCTGCATCGAACTCTGCTCGCTGCACATGCGCGCGAGCGCGGACATCGAGAACCAGGTGGCGTCAGCCCTCTTCGCCGATGGCGCCGCCGCGGCGGTCGTCGCCAGCGCTGCAGCCCCGGCGAACGAGCAGTGCCTCGCCCCAAGCGGCGCAGTAGTCCCCCTCGGCGCGATCACCGCCGCCCGCTCCCTCCTCCTGCCCGACGGCGCCGACTGGATGTCCTGGCGCATCACCGACGCGGGTTTCGCCATGACGCTCTCCCGTCGCGTGCCCGGCGCCATCGAATCCAGCGTGCGATCATTCGTCGCGCCCGAAGGCGAGTCCGCGCCTCGCTCCCTCATCGTTCACCCCGGCGGCCCCGGCGTGCTCGACGCCGTCGAATCGGCCCTTGGCCCGCTCGAAGCCCCCGGCCTCGAGCCCTCGCGCCAGACCCTGCGCCGATTCGGCAATATGTCCTCCGGAACCGTCCTTTTCGCGCTCGATGAAGCCCTCCGCCGCGGCGCCCCGCTCCCCGCGACGCTCCTCGCCTTCGGCCCCGGTCTCACGTTCGAGCGCATCACGCTCGCGCCGGCGTGACGCCGCGCGATGGCGCACGGCCGCCGCCGCGCCTCACTTCCACTTGATGTTGCACCCGATGCTCGGCTTCTGCTCCGCCGCAACAGGCTTGCCCGCCAGCGCCGCCTCCACCGCGGCCCGCAGATCCTTCCCCGTCACCGCCGAGCCGCTCGAAGGTCGGCTGTCATCGAACTGCCCGCGATACACCAGCCGCCGGTCCTCATCGAACACGAAAAAGTCCGGTGTGCACGCCGCCTGGAACGCCCGCGCCACGTCCTGCGAATCATCGAACAGGTACGGGAACACGTACCCCGCGCGCTCGACCTCTTCCGCCATCTTCTCCGGGCTGTCGTCGGGGTAGTTCTCGACGTCGTTCGAACTGATCGCGACGACGTCCGCCCCGCGCTGCTTCGCCCACCGCCCGAACTCCGCCAACTGCGGCCGGATGTGCTTCACGAACGGGCAGTGGTTGCAGATGAACGCCACGACCACCACCGGCCCCTTCAGATCCGCCGACGACACCTGGCGATCCGTCGCCGGCTCCGGCAGGCGGAACGACGGCATCTTCGTCCCCAGCGGCAGCATCGTGGAAGGCGTTGCGGCCATGGCGGTTGCGCTCCTTTCGTGTTCGCGCTGCGCCCGGCGAGGTCCGCCGGCGCTGCCCGTCATGGTAGCCTTGCACCATGCCCACGATGCTCAAATCCGAACCCGCGGCGACGACGGAAACCGCCCTCTTCGATTCCCCCATCGGCCCGCTCCGCGCCACGCTCGGCCCGAACGGCCTCGAATCGCTCGAGTTCGCCGACGGTCGCACCCGGCGCGGCGCCGACCATTCGCCTCGCCTCTCAGGCCCCATGCAGCGCGTTCGATCACAGATCAGCGCGTACTTCGCGCACAAGCGCCGCGACTTCGTTCTGCCCCTCGCCCCCACGGGAACCGACTTCCAGCAGAGCGTCTGGCGCGCCCTCCTCGAGATCCCCTGCGGCGAGACCACCACCTACGCCCGCATCGCGCAGCGCATCGGCCGCCCGTCCGCCGTGCGCGCCGTCGCGCAGGCCATCGGCGCCAATCCCATCGGCGTCATCATCCCCTGCCACCGCGTCATCGGGTCGGATGGCTCGCTCACCGGCTACGCCGGCGGCCTCGATCGCAAGCGCGCCCTGCTCGAGCACGAATCAGACAACGGCCTGTGGACGTGACACGCCTCGGCGCCTCACCGCGCCCGCGCCGCCGCGATCCATCATCGCATCACGCCGTCTTCTCAGCCGCAGGCGCCCCCGCCCCCGTGGCGATCGGCGCCGTCGGCGGACGATGCTCGTCCCGGCCGCCCGCCCCGCCCGTCGGGTACGCGATGCGCCCGTGGTAGATCGAGCACAGCGTCTTCACCAGCGACGCCTCCACGATGTGCAGCTCGCGCAGCGTCAGTTCGGAATCATCGAACTGCCCGTCCATCAGCCGCCGCATCGCCAGTTCGTGCACCAGCGTCTCGATTCGGCTCGGCGTCGGGTCGGACATCGCCCGCGTCGCGCTCTCCACCGCGTCGCAGATCATCAGGATCGCCGCCTCGCGCGTCCTCGGCTTCGGGCCCGGATACCGATACTCGATCTCCTTCGGCCCCTCCGCGGCTTCCGTCTCCGCCTTCTGCTGCGCCGCGTGATAGAAATACTCCACCAGCGTCGTCCCGTGATGCGATTCCACATAGTGGTGCAGCGACCGCGGCAGCCCGTACTCGCGCGCCAACTCCACACCGTCCTTCACGTGCCCCACGATCACGAGCAGCGACATCGCTGGGCTCAGTTTCGCGTGCCGGCTGAACGGGCCCGACTGGTTCTCCACGAAATAGTCGGGCTTGTTCATCTTGCCGATGTCGTGGTACAGCGCGCCCACGTAGAGATGCAGCCCATCGGCGCCGATCGCCTCCGCCGCGTTCTCCGCAAGCGTCGCCACCGTGAATGAATGCTGATACGTGCCCGGCGCCCGCTGCTGAAGTTCGCGCAGCAGCGGCTGCTTCGGGTCGCGCAGCTCGATCAGCGTCATGCCCGTGAGCATGTCGAACGTGCGCTCCAGCGTCGGGAGAATGCCCAGCGTGATGAATCCCACCAGCACGCCGCCCAGCGCCGCCCACATCGCGTCGAAGATCGCCTGCCGCCACACCGCCTCCGTCACCGGCATGTCGAGCGGCGTCACCGCGAGCCGCGTGATCGCCATCGCCGCGCCCGCCACCAGGCCCGCGTAAATGATCGAGTTTCGATGCCGGATCTCCTTCAGCCTCCACACCGCCGCCGCGGCGCCCGCCATCGCGACCGAGATCGTCCCCAGCGAAGCCCCCAGCGCCGCCGCGACCAGCGCCGTCAGCAGCGCCGAAAACGCCAGCGCCGTCCGCTGGTCGTAGGCGATCGCCAGCGCCACCGCCACCTGCGTGACCAGCGTCACCGAGAGCAGCGGCATCAGCGATGGGTTCGCGGCGGAGCCGATCGCCGCCGCGGCCAGCCCGAGCAGCATGAGCACCGCCACACCGAAAACCCGCCCCGCGCTCCGCCGGATGCGCGGGCTGAAGAGCGCGATGTAGACCGCCCCCGCAACCGTCAGCAGCGAGGCAAACGCGAACGATCCCGCCCGCGGCGCCCACAGCGCCAGCGCGGGCGTCTTCGCCATGAAGGCGCGGTGCTCATCCAGCAATCGCACGTGCGTCTCCTCGTCGATCGGCCTGCCCTTCTCGACGATCTTTTCACCCGCCGGCTGCCGCACCGCCACCGGCGGCGTCGCCGCCGCGGCCCGGTCGCGGTTCACCTCGGTCGCGGCTTCGTCGAACACATACGTCGCCCGCGGCGTCTTCATCAGCCGCTCGACGATCATGCTCGCCAGCGGCTCCGTGAACCCCGCCAGCCGCACGCACCGCCGGACCTCCGGCTCCGCCCGCTCGCGGATTTCGATGTTCACGATCCGATCATCCGGCACGCGCCGCGGCTCGCTTCCGACGCCCAGACCCGAGCCCGCGCCTCCGGGCGCGCCCGGCGTCGGCCCCGGCGCGATTCCCGCCGCGGGCCCGGCGATGCTGCGCAACTCCACAAGATCATTCGCCTGCGTGTGCTCGATCTGATACGTCTGGGCATCCACCAGCGGCGTCTCGCGCAACTGATCGAGCAGCGCCGCCACCTTCGCCTGCCACGCCTGGTCCGGCGCGCCGTCCACCACGTGCCGCCGCACGGCGTCCAGCCGCGGCTGCGTCAGCCCGAACGCCTGCACAATCTCGAGCGCCACCTGGTCCACCGTCGCGGCGTCCGCCAGCGAGGTCGGCAGGCCCAGCAGCGTCCGCTGCACCTCCTCGAACACGGCGCGATCGGCGACGTAGACCCGCGGCGCCCGCGCCCGCTCGAGGTCGCGCTGCCGCTCCGTCTGGTTGTTGTCGATCACGTCGAAATCGATCCGCACCAGCCGCGTCTCGCGCGCCACCCGGCCCTGCGCGAAGTTCGGCTGCTCGCGCGTCCACGCGATCATCGCGCCCGCGATCAGCGCAAAGCCGATCCCCGTGAGCAGCATCCGCGCCAGATCCGGCCGCCGCACCGCCTCCCACCACGGGCCCCGCGCCCGCGCGGTCTTCAGGCGCACGAGATCGCGCCGCGTGCTCGGCGCGCGGGGCCCCTTCCACTCGCCGCTGCGGAACGTTCTGGCTTCGGGCTTCTCTGACATGGTTGGCTCTGTGCCGCTTGCCCTGTGCTTCAGCCGCCCTGCGCCGCCGGCGGCCCGTTGTCGCTCGCGCTGCGCCCCGCGCCTTCCTGATCGCCGTACGCATCCACGATCCGCTGCACCAGGTCGTGCCGCACGATGTCCTCGCGCCCCAGCGCCACAAAGCCGATGCCCTTCACCCGCCGCAGACGCCGCACCGCGTCGATCAGCCCGCTGTCGCGCGGGTCGGGCAGATCGATCTGCGTCGTATCGCCCGTCACGATCATCTTGGAGCGCTGCCCCATGCGCGTCAGGAACATCTTCATCTGCCCGCGCGTCGTGTTCTGCGCTTCGTCGAGAATGATCACCGCGTCGGTCAGCGTGCGCCCGCGCATGAACGCCAGCGGCGCCACCTCCACCACGTCGTGCAGCATGAACCGCTTGATCGTGGCGAAGTCCATCATGTCGTGCAGCGCATCGAACAAGGGGCGCAGGTAGGGATTCACCTTCGCCTCCATGTCGCCCGGCAGGAAGCCCAGCCGCTCGCCGGCCTCAACCGCCGGCCGCACGAGCAGCGCCTTCCGCACCCGGCCCGCCTTCAGCATGTGCACCGCCGCGGCCACCGCCAGGTACGTCTTGCCCGTGCCCGCGGGCCCCGTCGCGAACACCAGGTCGTTGTCGCGCAGCGCATCCAGGTACACCTGCTGGTTCGGCGTGCGCGCCACGATCGGCCGCCCGCCCGCGTACACGTCCAGCCGGTCGTCCCACGCCGCGCGCAGCGCCTGCTCCGTGCCGGGGTCGGCGTACTCCGCGCCCAGATCCAGGTCTGTGTCCGGCGCAGCCCCCACGTCCGAAATCACCTCCAGCAACTGCCGGCGCGACAGCGTCCGCCGCTTGGCCGCGGCTTCGCCCAGCCGGTCGAACACCGCCCGCGCAGCCGCGACCGCCCGGCGATCGCCGCTCACGCGCACGGTGTCATCCCGTGCGGAAACCCGCACGCCCAGCGCCTCTCGGATCATCTTCAGGTTCCGGTCGCCGGCGCCCAGGAACGAAACCCTGTCGGCTTCCGGCGGAACTCGGATTGTCAACTCCACCAGAGTTGGATCTCCCTATGGGGTCGGGCCGGATTCCCAGCCCAGCGGTCTCCGATCCTTTCATCGGGGACGGGCCCACCCGACCGAAGGGATATGGTACGCCTACCCCGCTCGGAGGGCGCAGAAACGGCCCAAACTACCGTCCACCAAGGGTTTCCAGCGTTTCCGGACCCTCCGCCGGCCTAGCCCGCGGCTATGGCCCGTTGCCCGCCCCCTGCCCCTTCGGTTTGCCCGTCCGAATGTCCTGCCCGCGGAGGTACCGCCCGGCGTCCCGCATGAACCGCGTCACCCGCGCCCGCTCATTCGGGCTGCTCGCCTGGTTCACGTCGTCCTGCACCCACTGGAACACGTTCGAAACGTCCCCGGCGCCCACGCTCGCCGTGCTCCGCTCCCGCCGCCGCGCATCGTTCCGCGCCGATTGCCGCCGGATGTCGTCGAGCGTCTCGCCCGCCTCCTCGCGCTCCCCGTTGTCCGTCCGCAACTCCTGCATGAGCCCGATCATCTCCGTCATCGCCTTCTCGATCGCCTCCTCCTCAGTGCCCGGCGCCGCCGCGGCATACTGCGCCGCGAAACGGTCCACCACGTCCACCATCAGCACCTGCATGTTCCGCTCGAGCGTCTCCCGCGCCTTCCCCGTGATGCCCGCCGCGAACGCCGCCACCAGCGCCGAATCGCTCGACCCCATCGTCCGGAACCGCTCCGCCATTTCCTTCATGATCGCGATGCGCTCCTCGATCGGCAGGCGGTTGAAATCCGCATCCAGCAGCGCAAACCCGATCACGTCGTCAAACGGGTCGTTGAACGTGTCCGGCGGCACGATCGGCCGCCACCGGTCCCACGCCATCGCCGCCCCCGCGATCACCCCCGCCGCCGCAAGCCCCAGGCCGATGAACTTCGCGACACGCTCGCGCCGCGCCCGCGCCGCCATCGCCGCGGCGCTCCTCTGCGGCGCAGCGCGCTTCGCCTCCGCGCTCGGCGCCGGCGAATCCGCGCCGCCATCCAGCAGCGGCGGCAGATGCAGATCAAACCCGCCCGATGGCGGCGCTCCGGTGTTCGTCATTGCGCCTCCTCGCCGGAAACCGCCTCAGCCGGCGTGCCCAGCAGCATCCAATCCGCGCGCCAGTCAAGGAAATACACCGCGTTCTGGTCGTACACCGGCCCGCCCGGATGCCGCGCCTCCGAATCCGCCATCACCGGAAACGTGTCATCCACTTCGTAGAACTTCGTCACCGTGTACTCCGGACGATCGTCCTGCGCGTGAAACTCGCGGAACAGCATCAGCCACCCCGGCCAGTATTCGTAACTGCAATGCCGCCCGATAGGGCCATGCTCCGATTGCTCCAGTTGCGGCGGAATGCCCTCATCCGAAGGACAGATGAACACCTCCATCGTGTCCACCGTCGGCCCCAGGTTCGCCAGAATGCTGTCCGGCCGCGGCTCACCCTGCTTCCCGGTGATCTCACTGTCATCCAGCGGCAGCGCCCGCGGCAGCAGCCCCTTGTTCTCATTCAGGAACACCTGCACGCCCAGCCCGATCCCGCGCAGATTCGCCAGGCACGCCGTCCGCCGCGCCGCAGTCCGCGCCGAGCCCAGCACCGGCGTCAGAATCCCCAGCAGCACCGCGATGATGCCGATCGTCACCAGCAACTCGACCAGCGTGAAGCCGCGCCGGCCAAGGCGTGCGCAGTGTGTCTTCTCGTTGAGCGCCGTCACCGCGTGGTCCTCCACGCCGAATGGTACGCCCCGCGCTAGCCGACCCGCCTACCGCACCTCCGCCGCCCGATCCACCGCCGCCTGCCCCGACAGCGCATCCGCCGCCGCGGCCCGCCACGCGATCTGCCCCGACAGGCGAGACGCCAGCCCCGTCTCCGGCGCCGCTGGAGCCGGCGCCGCAGGCAGCCGCGGACGCCGCTGCCGCCGCTTGCTCGTGTTCACCACCCAGCCGCACTCCGGACACACGCCGCTCACGTTCCCCTCGAGGTCATATCCGCACGCCCGGCAGGGAACATCCGGCGCCCGTCGCGGCAGCAGCGCAATGAAGAACCCCACAGCCAGAATCAACCCCATCAGCGCCGCCGCCAGCGTGTAGATGAGCACGCTCCGCCCCTCAGGATCGGGCCCGAGCAGGAACTTCACGCACGCCGTCGCCACGATCACCACCGGCGGCAGACCCGCCGCGATCGCCACGAACGCCGGCCACCGCCGCCGATACACCACGGCGAAGAACCAGATGATCATCGCATACGCGAGAAGGAAGACCACGAGTCACCCAATCCTCTGTGCGCACGGCCGTTGGGGCGAACGCCGGATCTTAGGCGTCTCTCGCGCCCGCAACGCCATCGCGCACCGCAGAGAATACAGCCCCGCGCGCCGCCCCGCGCCCGCGTCCCGCGCATCCCACGCCTATTTCCCCGGCCTGAAGAACGTCCGCAGCGAATCCATGATGTCATCGCGCCCATTCACGCGGCTGGTGATCAGCACCGGACCATCCTTCTGCCACGGCGATGGATTCGGCGGCCTTCCCTCCGGATACGCATCGTGCAGCACGTTGATGAAGTTCCCGCTGCCATAGGCGCTCGCCACCTGGCAGTAGCCGAACATGTTGCACACCGGCAGCAGCGATTCGCTCAACACCTTCACGCACTGCCGGTTGTCCGCCTCGCTCGAGTTGTCGCCGTCTGAAAAGTGGAACAGGTAGATGTTCCACGCCGCGGGGTCGTAGTGCTCATCCAGCAACTCGCGGCAGGAGTTGAACGCGCTCGAAATCCGCGTGCCTCCGTCCTCGCGCAGCGTGAAGAACGTCTCCTTGTCCACTTCGCGCGCCGCCACGTCATGCACGATGTACCGGCTCTCGATTCCCTCGTAGTTGCGCCGCAACCACGTGTCGATCCAGAACGCCTCCAGCCGCACCAGCTCCTTCTGCTCACCGCCCATCGAGCCGGAAACGTCCATCATGTACACGATCACCGCGTTGCTCTGCGGGCTCTTCACCTCGTTCCACGATCGATACCGCAGATCGCCGCGGATCGGCACCACCACCGGGTTCTCCGGGTCGTAATCCCCCGACATGATCTGCCGCCGCAGCGCCTCGCGATAACTGCGCTTGAAATGCCGCAGCGATTCCGGCCCCGTCTGCCGGATCCCCGTGTACTTGTCCTTGATCGTCGTGATGTGGTGCGCGCCCTTCGGCTGAATCCGCGGCAACTCCAGCTCCTCGGCCAGAATGTCCGCCAGTTCCTCCAGCGAGACATCCACCTCGAAGATGTGCCGCCCCTCGCCCTCGCCTCCAGTGTTCTTCCCACCCTCGCCGACCGTGTCGCCTTCTTCGCCCTCGCCCATTCCCACGCCGCCCGAGTTGTCCCCGTACCGGAACGTCGGAATGTCGATGTCGTGCACCGGAATCGAAACGATCTTCCGCCCCTCGCGCCCGATCAACTCCCCGCGGCTGAGGAATCGGCGCAGATCCTGACGGATCCGTCCCTTTACGATCTGCCGGAAACGCTGATGGTCCTGTTCAATCTTGGCCGTCATGACACAACCCGCCGACGCGGGCCCCTCGGCCGATCCTCGACCCCGGAATCTCAAAACCCCGGAACCCCCGGAACAACCCAAGCATGCCGCGGATTCCCCCCGCGCGAAGCGGCGTCAACGGACTTTACGATCGTCATTCGGCCCCGTCCCGGCCACACTCCACACGCCAATCCGCCCCAATCCCGCCGCTACACTCCGCTCCCATGCCCCAGAACCCCACCGGGCCAGATCGGCAGCAGGGGGGAGGGAGATCCCGGGGTTCGGGCGGTTCCGAGTCCGACGCCGAAGCCACCCGCGAACTCTGGCGCCTCAGCGGCATGGGGCTCGAGTTCGTCGGCGTCGTCGCCGGCATGATCGCCCTCGGCTGGCTCCTCGATCGCTGGCTCCAGACCACCCCCTGGCTCCTGCTCACGGGGGCGTTCGTCGGCCTCGCCGGCGGCGCCATCCGCTTCGTTCGCGAGGCCCGGGCCGCCTCCCGCCGCGCCCAGGCCGCCTATATGAGGAAGCACCACCAGGACGACCCCCCCGGATGACCCCCGGAATGACCCCCGGAATGACCCCGCCGGACCCACCCAACCCGCCGCCTGAGCCGCCTGCGCCCCGGCCCTCCGCCCTCCCCCGCGAGGGGCCCACCGCCTCGCTGCCCACCACCCCGATCCTGGGGGCCGGAATGGGGGCTCTGGCGGTCCTCGGTGTCCTCGCCACCGCCGCCTCCCTGGCGGGGGCGCCGTTCACCGCCCGCGCCGTCTGGGGTGGGCTTTGCGCCGCGGCTGTCGGGTTCCTGGCCGCCATCGCCATGCTCCGCCCCTGGCGCGCCCGCACCGCCGCGAACCTCGTTTTGACCTGGATGGCCACCCTCGGCGCGTGGTTCCTGGTGACGGTTGCGGCCGCGGGCCTATTGCTATACTCCGCACCCCCCGAAGACCGCCTGGCGGCCGGAATTGCCGTCGCCGCGGGTCACTTCGGGGCGCTCATGGCCGCTTCCGTCGTCCTGGCGCGCGTGTCGAAGGCGCGCCTCGACGCCGCCGCGGCGGCCGCAGGTGGGTCTTCTTCACGCTCCTAGGAAAGGACGTTTCGGTCCGATGGTCTTCCCCTCGATTGCCCTCGCCGAAGGCGCCAACCCGCTCCTCCACGTCGTGGATAAGCCGCTGCGCACCATCGGCGGATTCACCGTGACGCTGCACACCGTCACAGTCATCATCGCGGCGGTCATCACAGTCTTCGTCATGTGGGTCGCCGCGAACGCCATCTCCAAGGGCAGCGAAGCCTCCGGCCCGGGCCGCTACATCGCCAAGGGCCGCTTCGCGCAGGCCATCGAAGCGCTCTGCATCGCGCTCCGCGACAAGGTCGTCCGCCCCCAACTCGGCGATTCGACCGACAAGTTCATGCCCTTCCTCTGGACGCTCTTCTTCTTCATCCTCATCAACAACGTCATCGGCCTCGTGCCGCTGCTCGATATCCAGCACCTGATCGGCGGCCTCGCCATGGGCGATACGCACTGGGCCGTGCTCGGCGGCACCGCCACCGGCAACATCGCCGTCACCGGCGCGCTCGCGATCATCGCCTTCGTCATCATTCAGATCAACGGCATCCGCTCCTCCGGCCTCAGCGGATGGGCCAAGCACTTCCTCGGCGGCGCGCCGCTCTACCTCGCCCCGATCATGCTCCCCGTCGAGTTCATGGGCATGTTCATCAAGCCCGGCGCCCTCGCCGTGCGACTCTTCGCCAACATGGTCGCCGGGCACACGCTCCTCGCCACCATCCTGCTCTTCACCGGCATGTCCGTTTCCGCGGGCGCCACGCTCTTCGCGTCGGAGGCCCTCGGCATCGCCGCGCTCGGCGCGCCGATCACCATCGTCTCGATGCTCGCGGCCGTGGCCCTCTACTTCCTCGAAATCTTCGTCGCCTTCCTGCAGGCCTTCATCTTCATGTTCCTCACCACCGTCTTCATCGCGCAACTCATGCACCACCACCACGATGAGCACGAGGGCGCCCACGACTACGACCACAACCACGTCCCCGAAGCCGCCGACGCGGCCGTCCCCGTGACGCAGTAGCCATCATTTCAGCCGTTCCGCGGCGGCCGCCGGAAAAAACGCCGGCCAACCGCATTGACCGATTCGCGATTCACATTGAAGACGCCGCCACCAAACGCGGCGCGATCTGGAGCCCGGAGATGAAACTCAAGAGCGTCCTTCTCTTCGCCGCGGCTGGCGCCGCCGTCAGCGTCCTCTTCGCCGATTCGGCCTTCGCCCAGTCCGGCGCGATGTCCGTCGAAGCCGCGCAGGAACTCTATAAGCCCATCGGCAAGGGCCTCGGCGCCGGCCTCGCCGGCCTCGCCGTCGTCGGCGGCGGCCCCGGCATCGGCCGCATCGGCGGCTCGGCGTGCGAAGCCATCGCCCGCCAGCCCGAAGCCGCGGGCACCATCGGCACGAACATGATCATCACCGCGGCTCTCGTCGAAGGCGCAACCCTGTTCGCCATCGTCGTCGGCCTGCTGGCGATCTTCCTGATCTGAGCGCCAACGGCGCTCCCCGCCCCGGCGCGGGGGCCGCGGCCGTTCGCTCGCGCAACGACCGTCGCCCGCGCGCCGATCCCGGCTGCCCTGCTGGATTCCAATCATGAACACAGCCCTCCGATTCCTCTCGATCGCGATCATCGCCGCCCTCACGCTCGCCGGCGCCGCCCGCGCCGCGGCTCACGGCGGCGGCCACGCAGCCGATTCGCACGCCCCCGCCGCGGCGAGCCACGACGATGACGCCGCCCACGCCGCGCATGGCGACGACCACGGCGCCGCCTCGGCCAACCCCATGGCCTTCGAGATCGTCCCCTTCGTCGCCACCCTCGTCGTCTTCGGCATCGTCTTCTTCATCCTCTCCTCCAAGGTGTGGCCCAAGATCAACCAGGCCCTCGCCGCACGCGAGGAAAAGATCCGAGGCGACATCGAGCAGGCCGAGCGCTCCCGCAAGCAGGCCAACGCCGCGCTCCAGCAGTATGAGCAGGCCCTCGCTGAGGCCCGCACCGAGGCCGCCCGGATGCTCGACCAGGCCCGCATCGAGCAGCAGAAGGTCGCCGCGCAACTCAAGTCGCGCACCGAGGCCGAAATCGCGGAGATGAAGAACTCCGCCATGCGCGACATCGAATCCGCACGCCGCGCCGCCGTCGCGGATATCTACAACCAGATCGCCATCTCCTCCACCGCCATCGCCGGCAAGATCCTGCAGCGCGAGATCAAGGAGAGCGATCAGCGCCGCCTCGTCGAGGAATCCCTCGAGCAACTCGAAGCCGCGTCCCGCTGACGCACGCACTTCCCGGAGCCCCCCCGGAGCCCTCACCGCCCATGCCCGCACTCGAGACACAGAGCGACGCCCTGGCCCACATCTACGCCAGGAGCCTCTTCGACCTCGCCGAGGAGGCGGGCGGCCAGAAGCGCATCGAGGAAACCGCCGCGGAACTCGAAGCCATCATCGAGATCACGCGCGAGAACCCGTCGTTCATCGAGTTTCTCCGCTCCGCCATCCTCCCCGCCGAGAAGCGCGGGCAGTCGCTCAAGCGCATCTTCTCCGGCCGCGTGAGCGATCTCACGCTCAACTTCCTCCTGGTGCTCAACCACAAGGGCCGCCTCGCGCACATCGCCGCCATCGCCAGCGCGTTCGATGAACTCGCGCAGGAGAAGTTCGGCCGCGTCGAAGTGGATGTCTACACCGCCGCCCCCATCGAGCGATCGCAACTCAAGGCCATCGGCGATCGCCTCCGCGCCGCCATCAAACGCGAGCCCGTGCTCCACGCCTACACCGATGAATCCATGATCGGCGGCCTGAAGCTCCAGATCGGCGACCAGATGATCGACGCCAGCGTCGCGACGCAACTGCGCAAAGTCCGCGAGCGCCTCGTCACCCACGGCGCCGCCGAACTCCGCGCCCGCGCCGACCGCATGCTCGGCTGAGATCCTCCGCGATAATGACTTGCGATGACGCCCTCCGCGCCAAATCCGCGCGCACGCCTCTTCCCCCTCTCCCCGCGCTTCGTGGGGAGGTGAGGGGCTCTCCCTCTACCACTCCTCCACCTCTCAAGTGTCCAACACGCTCGCTCCGCGCGGCGCTGTCATCCTCGCAGCGCACACCTCTTCCCCCTCTCCCCGCGCTTCGTGGGGAGAGGGCGGGGTGAGGGGCTCTTTTCTCTACCTCTCCTCCGCGCCTCGGCACTCACAACCGCTCAACAAGCGCACCGCACTCCCGCGCACCAGCGCCTCTTCCCCCTCTCCCCGGCTTTCCGGGGGCGGGGTGAGGGGCTCTTCATCTACCTATTCTCCCCGCCTCAAACGTCCAACGCGCTCCCCCCGCGCCTAGCCTTCCACCACACCGGAGGCCCCACAATGAACCACCGCATCATCCCCCGCATCCTCGCCCTCACCGCACTCATCCTCCTCCTCGCCCCCGCCCGCGCCCAGGACAACGAGAACACCGCCAACAACAACCAGGGCCCGCCCATCCTCACCGTCACCGGCGTCGGCGAACTCCGCGTTGACGCCGATGAACTCCGCCTCTCACTCAGCGTCGTCGCCGAGGGTGAGGAGGACGATTCCGCCCGCGTCGTCATGGATGAGAACAGCCGCCTCGCCGAAGCCGTGATGAACGCCCTGCGCAACCTCGGCCTGAACGACAAGGAAATCGAAACCGGCCGCTTCACCATCCACCCGCGATACTCAACCCCCAAGCGCGGCGAAGCGCCCCGCATCATCGGCTACCGCGTCGAGAACGAAGTCCGCGTCCGCACGAAGAAGATCGAAAAGGCCGGCGAAATCATCCAGCACGCCATCGATTCCGGCGCCAACCAGGTCGCCTCCATCTCCTTCGGCCTCGCCGATGAGCAGAAGCACCGCGCCGACGCTATCAAAACCGCCGCCGCCAACGCCCGCGCCGACGCCGACGCCCTCGCCGCGGCTTCCGGCGTTCGCCTCGTCCGCGCCCTCCGCGTCGCCCTCGACCAGCCCCAGTTCGCCGGCTTCGAGCCCCGCTTCGAAATGATGACCCGCGCCGTCGCCGACGCCGCCATGCCCGCGGCCCCACCCATCCAGCCCGGCCAGGTCACACTCACCGCCCGCGTGACGATGGTTTTCGAAATCAGCGAAGTACGATGACGAACGCGAGCAATACTATTCCTGCGAAGGAGGAGGTATGGGCGGGTCGAACGTGGGATCCCGAGGAGCGCGATCGCCGGTGACACAAACAGCGGGCAGAAACGCGAGTATACGCTCCTTGTTCGCTACGTATCCGTCGCCCTCCTTCCTGATCAACTTGTCCTGTTCCAGCGAGCCAAGGTCGCGAGTAAGCGTCTTGTCATCGAGCGTCGCATACGCGGCAGCAACACGAGGGGAGATCTCTGCCATCTTCGCTCGTGGCACGGGCTTGGGATGATTGCCTAGGTCAAGAACAAGATGTCGACGCCTGATGTCCACGTCGCTCCCGTCCTTGAAGTGTTCGTGGACGTAGTTGCGCCATGAGACATCCCACTGCTGCAGTCGAACGAGTTCAATTTGTTCACGAAGTCCGTCTCGAAACCCCTCTAGGGCATAAACGATGAACTGGAGAGCATTTCCTCCGGATGCGCTCGTTCGCTGCAGTTCCCGGTAATAGCGGTCTCGCGTCTTGTTGTAGTGATTGCTCAGCAACTGGCAGGAGGGTTGCGGGATGCCTGATTGCAGCAACACTTGAACTTCCATCATGCGCGCGGTTCGGCCATTGCCGTCGCCAAACGGGTGAATCCAAACGAGGTACAGGTGAGCCATGATCGCCTTGATGATGGCTGCTTGCAAAGGCTCCAGCACGCCCGGCTTGCTCCAGTCAGCATTCAACCAGTTCGCGAGCCTCTCCAGCAAGTACTCGCAATCGGCGCGAGGAGCGCCTCTGTATCTTCCCACGCCGATATCAACTGGCGGGATCTCGCCGGGGACAACGTGCTCTTCGACTTCCAACCCCTCGAGTACGCGGCGGTTGTACTCCTTGATTAGCGGAGCACTGAAGCGACGCGGACTACCCGAGATCGTTTCCGCAGCCACCTCGTTGTGCAACTTCAATAGGTTGTCGATCTCCTGCTTGAGATAGGCGCGTGATGGAGGCGTGACGAGGCTTCCCTCAACGTGTGCAATCGCCTCCTGCTCGGTGAGCGTGTTCCCCTCGATGGCCGCGCTCGCCAAGATCCCCTTGGCCAGGAAGACTTGCATCAGCTGCATCGCGAGCCGTGGGCGCAAGGGCACACCCGCGAGGTGCTCGCATTTCGACTGGCACTCTCCAAGCAGACTCCATATGCGCGGAGGGGCCTGGCGCAGGTCAAGCTCAAAGGTGAGCCATGGGTGCGACAGCGTGTACGGTCTGTGAGCGGGTTGTCCGAAGAGTCCAGTGTCCTTCTGTGTGTCCATCTCCATGTCCGCATCCTTTGACCCAAATAGTACGATGCCATGGCGGTTCAAGGCAATGGCGACCGCCAGATGTCATCGAAGATGTCTGCCAGAATGTCCCCGTAGATGTCTAGTCTAGCCACAACAGGCTAGTGTTCGCAAACATGGTCTGGGCTGTTCCCTGTGGAGCCACAATCCCCCGCGACACCCGCCCCCGGAATCGCTACCCTATTGACCCCCTCCGGCCGGGCATCCGCGCCGCGAGGGTGTGTCCACGGTGGCACACGCGTCCCGCCTGCGTCGCGGCGAAGCCGCGAGGATTTCTCCGACGCACCACCCACACCGACGGCCCGCGCCCGCACTCCTTCAACACCACCACGCCTTCGAGACCACCGACCCATGAAGATCAAGACCGACGAAATCGCCAGCGTCATCAAGCAGGAGATCCAGCAGTACGCCGCCGAACTCGAAGTCAGCGAGGTCGGACGCGTGGTGCAGGTCGGCGACGGCATCGCCCGCATCTACGGCCTCGCCAAGGCCATGGCCGGCGAACTCCTCGAGTTCCAGTCCTCCGAAGGCGCCATCATGGGCCAGGTCTTCAACCTCGAACTCGATACCGTCGGCGCCGTCATCTATGGCGATTACCTCGCCGTCAAAGAGGGCGACCAGGTCCGCTCCACCGGGCGCCTCCTCGAAGTCCCCGTCGGCGATGCCCTCCTCGGCCGCGTCGTGGATCCCCTCGGCCAGGCCATCGACGGCGGCCCGCCCATCCAGACGCCCCACCGCTCCAAGGTGGACATCATCGCCCCCGGCATCGCCGAGCGCCAGCCCGTCAAGGAGCCCCTCCAGACCGGCATCAAAGCCGTGGACTCCATGATCCCCATCGGCCGCGGCCAGCGGGAACTCATCATCGGCGACCGCAAGACCGGCAAGACCGCCGTCGCCCTCGACACCATCATCAACCAGAAGAAATACTGGGGCACGCCCGACGCCGTCGTCTGCATCTACGTCGCCGTCGGTCAGAAGGCCTCCACCGTCGCCGCCGTCGTCGAAACGCTGAAGGCCCACGGCGCGATGGATTACACCATCGTCGTCAGCGCCGCATCATCGGCCCCGGCGCCCATGCAGTACATCGCGCCCTACACCGGCTGCACCATGGGCGAGCACTTCATGTGGCGCGGCAAGGATGGCGGCACGCCCAAGCACGCGCTGTGCATCTACGACGATCTTTCCAAGCAGGCCGTCGCGTATCGCCAGCTGTCGCTGCTCCTCCGCCGCCCGCCCGGCCGCGAGGCGTACCCCGGCGACGTGTTCTACCTCCACAGCCGCCTCCTCGAGCGCGCCACGAAACTCTCCAGCGAGAACGGCGGCGGATCCCTCACCGCGCTCCCGATCATCGAAACGCAGGAGGGCGACGTCTCGGCCTACATCCCCACCAACGTCATCTCCATCACCGATGGCCAGATCTACCTCGAGCCCGAACTCTTCTTCGCCGGCCAGCGCCCCGCCATCAACGTCGGCATCTCCGTGTCGCGCGTCGGCGGCAACGCCCAGATCAAGGCCATGAAGAAGATCGCCGGCTCGCTCCGCCTCGATCTCGCCTCCTTCCGCGAACTCGAAGCCTTCGCGCAACTCGGCACCGAACTCGATAAGGCCACCCAGCGACAACTCGACCGCGGCGCCCGCATGGTCGAACTCCTGAAGCAGCCCCAGTGCGCGCCGATGGATGTCATCGATCAGGTCATCTCGATTTACACCGGCGTCAAGGGCCACCTCGACGAACTCAAGAACGCCGACGTGCGCGAGTTCGAGATCGGCCTGCTCGAATACTTCAACTCGGTCGGCAAGGCCACGCGCGATGAACTCGCCCAACTGAAGGACCTCAACTCCGACCTCGAGAAGAAACTCGTCGCCGGCATCACCGCCTTCAAGGAGCAGTTCAAAGCCTCGCGCAAGACCGCCGCCGCCGCGGCGCCCGCGCCCGGCGGCTCGGCGCACTCCGGCGCCGGCAGCCCCAGCGCACCAGGCGGCGCCCCCGCCCGCAAGCCCCAGCCCAAGGCCGAGGCCGTCGCCGCCGGCGCCTGACACCCCCGCGGCTTCCTTCGACCCCTCATCACGGCAACACACCACGCCCCGGCGCCCCGCCGGGGTTTTTTCGTTCGCGCCACTCCTCCACACCCCCCCTCCCCACGGGACACCCACCCAGCCCCCGCTACAATCCCCCTCCCATGGCGTGGACCGGCCCGCAGCGGGCAGAGTTTGAGCAGTTCTACAAGGGCCGCCGCGTTTGCGTCACCGGCGGCGCAGGCTTCATCGGCGCCCACCTCGCCGATGCCCTCTTCGCGCTCGGCGCACGCCTCGTCGTCATCGACGATCTCTCCTCCGGCGACCCGGACCTCATCACCACACTCGTCGAGCGCCAGCCCGATCGCGTCGAGTTCATTCACGGCTCCATCCTCGATCCCGAAGCCCTTGCCGAAGCCATCCAGGGCGTCGAACACGTCTTCCACCTCGCCGCCATCGGCTCCGTCGAGCAGGCCCTCGCCGATCCCCACCGCGCCTTCGCCGTCAACGTCCACGGCGTCCTCCGCGTCGCCGAAACCGCGCGACTCGCCGGCGTCGAACGCCTTGTCTACGCCGCCTCCTGCAGCGCTTATGGCGATGCGCCCCCGCCCCACGCCGAAACCGCCGCCCCGCGACCCCTCTCGCCCTACGCCGCCAGCAAACTCGCCGGCGAGCACATCGTCACCTCCTGGGCCCGCAGCCGCGGCTTGGCCGGCGTCAGCCTCCGCCTCTTCAACGTCTTCGGCCCGAGGCAGCGCTCCGGGGGCTCCTATGCCGCCGTCATCCCCGCCTTTTGCGACGCCCTCGCCGCGGGCCGCGCGCCCGTCATCTACGGCGACGGCAAGCAGACCCGAGATTTCGTCCACGTTGCCAACGTCGTCGAAGCCATGCTCCTCGCCGCCATGCGCGACAACCTCGGCAAGGGCGAAGTGATCAACGTCGGCTCCGGACGCGAAACCAGCGTCCTCGAACTCGCCGCGATCATCGCGAAGATCCTCCAGCGCGAAGACCTCCGCCCCAAGCACGAGCCGCCCCGCGCCGGTGAACCCGCCCGCTCCCGAGCCGATCTCACCCTCGCGCGGCAATCCCTCGGCTACGAGCCCGTCGTCGATCTCGAAGAAGGCCTCGAAGAAACCATCGCCTGGCGCACACGCCACGCCGACGCCCCCTCCACGGGCCGCTAGCCCCCGCGCTGGTGGCTTGCCCCCGTCTCCAAAATGGGCGCCACTTGGCGCCACTGGTGGCTTGCCCACCAGTTCCAAAACGGGCGCCACTGGTGGCTTGCCCACCAGTGAAAAGCACTGCGACCCCCGACCACACCGCGAGCCACCACCTCTCCAGGCGCCTCCCCCCCGGGTGGCATGGCCGCGGCCTTGCGCGGCTATGCCGATCCACCCCACGCCCGCCAACACCACTCGCGTCCATCGCGCCCCATGCAAGACCCCGCCCGATATCCAACGCCGCGCGATTCCCGTCCCGCACCAGCACACCCCCGCCCCGGCGAATCCCCCGCCCCCCCTCACATCCCCCGGCGCCCCGGCCGATAGCCTCTCTACCGTGCCCGCAGCCGTGGCCCAGCCTTCCACCGTCTCCGCGCCTCCCGCGGCTATCGCCGCGATCGGCGCCATGCGCGCCCCCATCCTTCTCCTCACACTCCCCTGCGCCGCACTCTGGGCCCGAGGCCTGGAGCCCACCTCGCTGGTCACCGGGCCTCTTCTCGTCGTGGCGCATGCCGCGGTCACGCTCCTCTGGATGACCGGCCTCACCCGCGCCGCCGTGCGCGACGGCCTCTCCCCGCGCCTCGGCCTCCTCACCACCCATCCCGTGCGCTACGGCCGCGCGCTCGACGACGCATGGCTCGGCCTCGTCGCCGCATCGAGCGCGCTCGCCCTCGTCACGCTCTTCGTCAACTTCTGGATCGGCCTCGGCGCCGTCCTCGCCACCATCGGCGGAATCTGGCGCACCGCGTGGCCGCGCGAGGATCGCCATTCCTCGCTCGAACTGCTTCTCCCCGGCATCCTCCTCGCCGCGCCCGCCACACTCTTCGCCGCGCACGATTGGCCCGTCCCCGCGGCGCTCCGCTTCTTCAGCGCCGAAGCGCCGCCACCCGCCGAAGCCGCGGATCTCCTCGCCGCGCAGCCGATCACCCCCGCGCTCGTCCCCACCAACGTCCTCGCCGCATCCTGGCTCGCCGCCGCGATCCTCGCCGTCTGGATCTCCCTCTGCCTCCTGCGAGATCGCCCGCGCGACCTTTCCGATGGCGTCCGCACCATGGCCACGCGCCTCGGCCGCGGCGGCGCGATCTTCTGGACCATCGTCTGGATCATCGCCGCATCAACCCTCGCCGTCGCCGGCGCAGGATCAGGCTGGTGGGGCTGGGGCGTCGCCCTCGTCGCCGCCTGGAGCGCCATCGCCGCCGTCGGCCTCCTCGTCGCCCGCCGCGACGAACTCGCCGCACTCCTCTGGTGCATCGGCGGCGCCATCACCTCCCTCACACTCCTCGCCACCACCGTGTGACGAGGCCACGCGCCGATTTGGCCGCCACTGGCTTGCCCACCGGTGCAAGAAAGGGCGCCACTGGTGGCGTGTCCACCAAGTTCAAAGGGTGGCACTTGGTGGCACTTAGTGGCACCCAAGGAGCGCCGATCGCGTTGGTGGCGCTGGAGCGGCTCCAGTGGCGCACCTTTGCGGCGCTCGCATTCGCCGGGGGCGCCGGATCGGTTCAGTTCACGGCGTGCTGGAGGGCGAGGAGGGCGTAGGCGGTGACGAGTGCGGGGTCGCCTTCCATCCAGCGGTCGTGGAGGTTTTCGAAGGAGCCGTCCTCTTTCTGGAGTTCGGCGAGGCGGTCGATGAGGTCGTTGGCCCAATCGCGCTGCTCGGTGGCGCCGGACCTGGTGACGACATCGAGCGTGTCTTCGCCCCAGGCATCGAGGGCGCGGGAGAAGGTGACGAGGAAGTAGTAGTAGCCCTGCATGCCGACGCCGGGGTTCTCTTCGAGGGAGTAGTGGCGGCGGATCCAGTCGAGCGCGAGTTGGACGCGCTGATCGTCGCGCGGCAGGTTGGCGTAGATGTACGACTTGAAGCCGGCGTAGGTCATGGAGCCGTAGGCGCGGAGGCGGCTGACGGTGGTCCCATCGTCGAGTGTTTCCTCGATCGTGGCGCCCTTGCTTTCGCCCTGGCCGACGGCGTCCTTGTTGGGGCCGGTGGCGTAGACGAATCCGCCCTGCTTCGATCCTTCGGCGTAGGGCATGTCGTTCACGGCGTCGTGCATCTGGACGCGCTGGAGGAAGACAAGGGCGCGCTGGAAGGCGACGTCTTCGCTCGAGAGGCCGGAATCGTGGAGGCCCTGGAGCATGAAGTGGAGGTTGGAGAGATCGGGCCGGCCGCTGCCGCCGTAGCCGACGCCGCCGTAGTAGGGGTGGGTGCGATCGATCTTGACGGAGGTTGCGTTGGCGGGGGCGGAGGGTGAATCGGCGCTGACGACGGTGTTCTCCGACCACTGGATGGAGCGGAGGAAGTCCTGCGCGGGCTTGATGGCCGCGGCGGCGTCGGGGCGGTGGACGCGGGCGAGGGTGGAGAGAGAGATGGAGGTGTTGTAGGAGGGGAGGATCTGGTCGTAGATGCCGCCATCGGGCTTGCGGTGGGAGAGGATGAAATCGAGTCCGCGGGAGACGGCGGGGTCGTACTCATCGATGTCGGGCGACATGAGCATGCCGTTGACGACGAGCGCGGTGATGGCGGGGAACTGCGGGCCCTGGGGGCGGAGACCCCAGCCGCCGGTTTTCTGATCCTGATTGGCGCGGAGCCAGACGATGGCGCGGTCGATCATGTCGTGGGCTTTGTCACGACGGGCGGCATCGACGGCGGAGGCGGCGGGGGCGAGGAGTGTGAGCGCGGCGAGGGCGAGGATGAGGCGGTGGAAGCGGGTCGTGGACATGGTGATCCTCCGGGAATTCGTGTCTCGGAGGAATGGTAGCGGTGTGGTGGGGGTTGGATGGTGAGTGCAGGAATTGCACAGGGGAGTGATGGGGGTGAAAGGGAAGCGCGGGAGTTTCGGGCGCGGGCGTGGGATTGGATGGAGTGCGCGCGTTGCGCGACAATTCCTCCGCCCCATCCGGGGCGGGGCGGATCGGGGGGCCCACGGGCTTGCTCGCTTCGCTCGCTGCGCCCGTGGCTACATCCCTGCGCCCCCTTTGGGGGCTTGAGGAGGGGACGGTTGTGTCACGACGGTTGTGTCAAGCGCGTTGGGGGCGCGCTGTGTGGTTGGGGGCGCGCTGGGGATCGGCACTGGTGAGCAAGCCACCTGCACTGACCGCTCAGAGCAGAGGTCGGTGGCACGATGTCGTGCGTCTGCTGCGCGGCGGGAGCACAACCGGGCACGGCGGGCCGTGCCCCTACCGGGGGGTCCGTGTCCAAGCGAAGGGTGGGTGGGGCTCGATTGACGTGTGAAGACACAGACCGCTCAGGGCAGCGGTCGGTGGCACGACGGTGGCACGAATAGCGCGAGGCGGCGCGAGGCTCAGGCGGCTTTGGGGCGGCGGCGGAGGCGGGAGAAGAAGCCGCGGGTGTGTCGGCGGAGGATGCGGACGACTTCGACGTAGCCGTGGGCGCGGGCGCGGTCGAGGGCGGTGACGCCGTGGTCGTTGCGGGCATCGACTTCGGCGCCGGCGTGGATGAGCGCGAGGAGTGCGGTTTCCTGTCCGCATTCGGCGGCGAAGTGGAGGGGCGTCCAGCCTTCGATGGTTGTTGCGTTCACATCGGCGCCGGCGGCGAGGAGTGTGCGGATGGCGTCCAAGTGTCCGCGGCAGGCGGCTTCATGGAGGGGGGTGCGGCGATCGCCGGCGGGGGCGACGGGATCGGCGCCGCGCTCGATGAGGAACTGGAGTTGGTCGGCGCGGCCTTCTCGCGCGGCGAGGTGGATGGCGGACGATCCATCGTTCTGGGATGCGTGGACATCGGCGCCGAGACGGAGGAGCGCCTCCATGATGGCGCGGCGATCGCCGGTGGCGGCGCAGAAGAAAGGTGTTTCGCCGGTGCGGGATCGGTTGTTGACGTTGGCGCCGCAGCGGACGAGGAGTTCGATCATTTCGGCGCTGCCCCAGAGGGCCGCGCGGTGGAGCGGTGTGGCGCCGGCGGCGTCTTCGGGGTCAACGGCGGCGTCGGCGGCGAGGAGGAGGCGGACGGCGTCGATGGCGCCGGATTCTGCGGCGGTGTGAAGGGGCGCGCCGCCGCGGGAATCGGCGGCGCTGACATCGGCGCCGGCGCGGATGAGGGCTTCGAGCATGTCGGCGCCGCCCCATTGCGCGGCGACATGGAGGGATGTGGCGCCATCTTCGGTGAGGGGTTGCGAGGCGAGTGCGGGATCGGCGTGGAGGAGTTCCTGGGCGCGAGCGATATCGCCGGCCTGGAGCGCGAGGAGAAGGCGCTCGGCGTGGGGCGCGGGTTTATCTGCGCGATGCTGTTGCTGCTGCTGGTCCAATGCGCCTCCCGGATCGGCGGCCACGGACGAAGAGCATGGGTCGGCGAAGCGCCGTCCCATCCAGACCTGGTCAGTGGTGTCCGCCGCCGCCTTTTTCGGCTTTCTTCTTGTCGGCGGGTTTTTTCGCGGTGGTTTTCTTCTTTGCGCCGTGGCTGGCGGCTTTGGCGCCGTGTCCGGCTGATTTGGCGCCGTGCGAGTCTTTTGCGGCGGGTTTCTTGGCGCCGTGCGCATCCTTCTTCGGGGCGCCGTGGGCATCGTGCTCGCCGTGCGCGGCTGTGGATGCGGCGGGGGCGTGTGTATCGTGCGGCGCGGCGCCCCCGCCCCCGGAGCCCCCTGATCCGCCGCCGATCATGATGTAGATCCAGACGCAGACGGCGATGAAGAAGGTGTTGATGGCGATCCAGCCGATGGTGTCGCGCACTTTGACGGGCAGTGCCGCGAAGGGCGCGTTGATGGCGGCGAGGATGGCGACGACGATCGCGAGGAGGCCTCGGCGGCGGGGCTCGGGTTCGTCGTCGGGGTCGTCTTCGCTGGTTGCGGAGGCGACTGCGGGCACGGGCGCTGTGGCGGCCGGGGCGGGCGCCTGCGGCGGCGCTTCTGCGGGGTGTGCGGCGGGGGCGTGTGCGGTTGCCGCGGCGGGCGCTGAGGAGGATGCAGCGATGGAGGCGGGCGCATGGGCGGCGGTTTCGGCGGGGGCGGGGTCGTCGGGGACGTCTTCGGGGGCGAGAAACTCGCCGGGGACGATGACTTCGACGGCCTCTGCGGCGGCTTCGGCGAGGCGCTCATCGAGTTCGGCGATGTTCTTGGGCGGGGGTTCTTCGGGAGGCGCAGGGGGGGCGATGGGTGCGGCAGATGCTGTGGGCGCGGTGGGCGCCGGCGCAGCGGGGGTTGGCGCAGCGGGTGCGGTCGTCGCGGTGGGCGCGGGCGGGGTTGGCGCTGCTTCGGTTGGTTTGGGCGCGGGGGATGCGGTGGATGGCGGCGCGGCGGGAGGCGGCGGGGCCTGGGCTGTGGGCGCTACGGGCTCGGCGGGCTCTTCGGAGACTTCGATTGCGGTGAGTGCGCCGGATGCGTCGGCGACTTCGACGAGATCGACGGCGTCCTGTGCGCTGGCGGCGGATGGCGGGGTTTCGTTCGCGGCTTTTCGTTGAGCAGGTTTGGAGGGGAGGACGTCGGCGAGGTTGTCAGCCGCGGCTTTGGCGGAGGCGAGGAGCGCATCGACATCGGCTTCGAGGGGGGTATCGGGGGCGGCGGGGGTTGAAGCGGGCTCGGGCTCAACGGCGGATTCTGGCGCGGATTCGGCTTCGATCTGCGCGTTGATTTCGGCGGCGGTGCGCTCGATCTCTCCGACCAGGCGGTCCACCTGCTCGCTGAGGTCGGGCTCGACCTCCTGCTGGATATCGGAGCGTGGCGCAGTCATAGTGGACCCAGGGTGGTTATCCCGATCATCGGCGGACGGGGGGGCCGACTCAAGCCGCGGGGGGCGGAGCGGGGAGGAATCCCGGCTTCGGGCGGGGGATTTTTGGTGGATTTCGGGGGTGTTGGCGGGGCGCGGGGGGTTTGGGCGGGGGGAAGCCGCGGCGGTGGCAGCCGCGGGACGGGTTGGGCGGACGGGCGCGCGTTGCGATGCGTAAGCACACGCTGTTTCTGGAGAGCGCGGATCCGGAGGCGGGGGAACTGTACATCGAGGGCGAGGAGGCGGAGCACGCGACGCGTGTGAAGCGATTGCGCGCGGGGGATGCGGCGGTGGTGCTGAACGGGCAGGGGCTGGTGGTGGAGGCGGAGGTGGTTGCGGCGCGGCGGGGTGAGGTGGCGCTGCGGGTGGTGGGCTTGCGGCGGGAGGAGTCGGTCCGGCCTCGGGTGGAGGTGTTCGCGGCATTGCCGAAGGGGCCGCGGGCTTCGGACCTGGTGGATGCGCTGAGCCAGGTCGGGGCGGCGCGGTGGACGCCGCTGGAGACGGAGCGGAGTGAGGAGCGGGCGACGGGTGCGCGGCTGGAGCGTCTGCGGCGTGTGGCGATCGAGGCGGCGAAGCAGTGCGGGCGGGCGTGGTTGATGGAGATTGGGGGGGCGGTGCTGCTGGGGGATGCGTTGAAGAGGGAGGCAGGGCGCGCGGGTGAGGATGTTGATGTGGTGTTTGCGGATGCGGGGGCGGGGGTGTTTGAGGTTGGGAAGCGGGCGGGTGGTGGGGCGGGGAATGGGCTGGGCGTGGTGCGGGTGCTGATCGGGCCGGAGGGGGGATGGACGGAGGATGAGCGCGCGGATGCGGCGCGGGCGGGGGCGCGGGTGTGCTCTCTTGGTCCGCACGTGATGCGGATCGAGACGGCGGCGGCGACGGCGGCGGCGATTGTGATTCATGAGTGGGCGCGTGCGTTGGGGCGGGGGCGGCGCGCTGTGGCGGGGCAGTGAGGTTGCATGCGTGGATGGGGCGATTGATGTGCGTGGCGCGGGGGCAGGTGAGCGGCGCAATGCGCAGCCGCGGCGGAGGGCGGTGGTTGTGTTCTGCCTGTTCGCGGCGGGGTTGATGTTGGGGATGCACGGCGGGGCGGGGGTTGATTCGGCGTGGTGGTTTGTTGGCGCGGGGGTGTTGGGGGTTGTGGGGTGGTGTGCGCGCGGGGTGTGGTGTCGTGCGGCGATGGGTGCGGCGGTGGTGGCGATGGGCGCGGGGTGGTTTTCGGTGCGGGTGGTGGAGACGCCGCGGGATTTCGTGGGGCGGGGGCTGGAGGAGGATGGGCGGCGGATCGTGGCGCTGGAGGGGTTGGTGTTGCGCGGGCCGGAGACCGGGGCGGCGTCGCGGGGGCGGCTGGCGGAGTTTCTGCCGATGGCGGAGGTGACGCGGTTTGCGCTGGATGTGGATCGGGTGACGGATCTGGAGGGGGGCGCGGGGCGGCGGGGTTCGGGGGTTGTCTATGTGCGCGTGAGCGAGGCGATGGTGGGCGTGCGCGCGGGGGATTTTGTGCGGGTGGAGGGGCTGGCGTCGGGCGTGCGCGGGCCGGACAACCCGGGTGAGGGTGATCAGCGGTTGCGCGCGGCGGAGCGCGGGGCGGCGGGATTTGTGCGTGTGCCGAGCCGCGGGTTGGTGCGGGTGGTGGATGGGGATGAGCGGTCGTGGGGGCGGCGAGCGTTTGCGCGGTGGGTGCGGTGGCGCGAGGGTGTGCGGGGGCGGGCGCGGGAGGCGCTGGGGCTTGAGAATGGGGAGTGGCGGGGCGAGGGCGAGGATGCGGGCGAGGGGCATGGGCGCGGGCTGCTCGCGGCGCTGCTGCTGGGGGAGAGCGATGATGCGTCGCGGGATGTGCGCGCGGTGTTCACGCGGCTGGGTGTGGCGCACATGCTGGCGATCAGCGGGCTGCACCTGGCGCTGCTGGCGTGGGCGGCGGCGCGGGTGATGCGGCTGTTCACGCAGCGGGGCTGGGTGGAGGCGCTGGTGGTGGGGGCGTCGACGGCGGCGTACGTGATCGTCGTGCCGGGGAACACGCCGGTGCTGCGGGCGGCGCTGATGGTGTGGGGATTCATGATCGCGGAGGCGCTGGGGCGGCGGTATGACCGGGTGAACACGCTGGCGTGGATTGCCGTTGTGCTGCTCTTGTGGAGGCCGATGGAGTTGTGGTCGGCGGGGTTTCAGCTCAGTTTCGGCGTGGTGGCGGCGCTGCTGACGCTGACGGCGCCGGTGCGCGAGCGGTCATTCGGCGCGAAACCGGCGCCGGACATGATCGGGGCGGGCGCGCGGATGGGGTGGTGGGTCAAGGAGGCGGCGGTGGCTTCGATCGTGGCGTGGGCGGTGTCGGCGCCGGTGATCATGCATCACTTCGGCGTGTTCTCGCCGCTGGCGCCGGCGATGAACCTGCTGCTCATGCCGCTGATCGGGCTGCTGCTGGCGCCGGGGTATCTGGTGATGCTGGTGAGCGTCGTCATGCCGGGGCTGGGGGGCGCGATGGCGGGCGCGCTGCGGTGGCTGGGGGAGGTGTTTGCGGGTGTTCCGATGGCGCTGGATGGCGCCCCCGGAATGATCGTGAACGCGCCGATGATGGGCGCCGCGTGGGCGGCGGGGGCCACGGCGTTGATCGCGTGGTGGCTGGCGGGGGGACGGCTGCGGAGCGTTCGCGGGGGGTGCGCGGCGGGGATTCTGGCGGTGTGGCTGGGCGCGGCGGTGGTGGGTGACGGATTGCGGCGCGACGTGGCGCTGCGGCTGGATACGCTCGCGGTGGGCGATGGGGCGTGTCACCTGGTGCGCTCCGGCAACGGCGCGATCCTGTGGGATTGCGGATCGATGAGCCTGGCAATGGGTGAACGCGAACTGCCGCTGGCGGTGCGGGCGCTGGGGGCGCGCGTGGCGCCCACGGTGGTGATCAGTCATCCGAATCTGGATCATTACTCGGCGCTGCTGGATGCCGCGCCGGCGCTGGGCGTGGAGCGCGTGGTCGTCGGCGAAGCGTTCGTGCAGGCTGCGGAGGATGATCCGGATGGGCCGGTGGCGTTCGTGCGGCGGGGGCTGGAGCGGATGGGCGTGCGGGTTGAGGTGGTGGCGGCGGGGGATGAGATTCGAGTGGGGAGCGTGATCGGGCGCGTGATCTCACCGGCGCGCGGGACGACGTGGAGGCGCGCGAATGATGCATCGCTGGTCGCGGTGTTCGAGGCGCCGACGGCGGCAGGCCCGCGCCGGCTTCTCCTGTGCGGGGACATCGAGACGGAGGCGATGGCTTCGATTCTCGAAACGTGGACTGAGCCGGGGGCGGACGCGATGGAGGCCCCGCATCACGGCAGCGCGCGGCCCGCGGCTTTCGATTTCGTGACGCGTCTCGATCCCGATGTGGTGGTGCAGTCCACGGGGCCGTCGCGGCTGGGGGATGAGCGGTGGGATGACGTGAAGCGGGGGCGCACGTGGCTCACGACGGCGGCGGATGGGGCGGCGTGGGTGGAGATCGGGCGGGATGGGGCCGTTCGAGCAGGCGCGATGCGCCGCGCCGGCGCGCCGGTTGCAGAAGCCTCACCCACCCAGCCGTGACAGTTCCTTGCGCAAAATGCGGAGTTGGCGATCATCCGCGGCGCGCTGCGCGAGTTCGCTGAGGAGGAGGGTGGCCGCGGCGGGGCCGCCGAGGCGCTCGGCGCTGCGGGCGAGGAGGACGCCGTCGTCGCCCAGCGACGTTTCGCGGACGCGGCGCTTCAGCGTATCGATGACGAGCGCGCCGGCTTCGCCCTTCTCGAGTTGCGGCCGCATCGCCTGCCAGAGCGCATCGATGACGAGCGTATCGGAGGCGGCGCCTTCATCCATGGCGAGGAAGGCGCGCAGGACGAGGTCGCCGCGGCCGGCGCGGAAGAGCGCAGGGAAAGCGATGCGGGCGAGGCGCGGCGAGAGGGAGGCCTTCTCATCGTGCGCGACGGCCTCGAAGAGGCGCGCGGCCTGTTCATCGCGGCATTGGATGATGAGGGCGGACATGGCGTCCTCGAATCGCTTCTCGCGCAGGGCGTCGGCCATGGCCTTGCCGACATCAGTCGCGCCGGGCAGGGGCGGCTCGGCGTCGATGCGTCCGGCGGCGCCGCGATCGAGTTGACTCGGGGCGGCGACGATGAGGAGTGGATCGCCGATGACGGCGATCTTCCAGATCGGGGCGGTGTCGATGCGCGCCGCGGCGGCGAGGGGCGCGGGGGCGAGGAAGCGCGCGGCGAGCGAGATCGGTGGCTGGAAGGACGTGAGGAATGGCTCATCGACGGAGCCGACGTAGGCGCAGGCGCCCTGCTCCAGCCAGCGGCGGGCGAGGCCTTCGCGATCGGCGAGGTTCTGCGCGGAGAAGGAGTGGATGTAGTGGACCACCGCGGGGCGGAGGAGCATGGGGAGATCCGACGCAAACCCCCTGCTGCCGCGGGCGGCCTCACCCGGCGGCATTTCGAAGAAGCGCCCGTTGCCGGCGGTGTTCACGATGAGCAGATCGGCGGAGAAGGGCCGGATCGCGAGAGCGCGCCAATCGATGAGGCCGATGCCCTCCGGATCGAAAGACTGGGTTTCGAAGCCGGCCTTCGTGAGCATCTCCGCGGCGTCCGCGACGCCGTAGAGCGAGAAGGGCTCTTCGTTCTTGTAGGAATCGAAAAGGAAGGCGCGCGTGGGGCGCAGGAAGAGCGAGCACATGGCGCGCCACGCGGCTTCGGCCTCGCCTCCGTGGATCTGCCCGGCCCAGGCGTAGCGGGCTCCATCAGGATGTCGGCCGATGCGATCGGTCGTGGCGAGCATGCCGCCGGGCGATTCGAAGCGGATGGGCGTGTTGAGGCACAGCGCGATGGAATCGATCGCGTCACCCAGTGAATCCCAGGGGAGGCTGATGGCGGCGAGCGTATCGCGCAGGCGCTGATCCATGTCATCCCCTTGCGCCTGCGGCATGACGCCGCCGGGATTCCGGGGCAGGCCGCCGAGCCAGACGATGGGCTGGCCGTGCCCCGCGGCGAGCGCGAGAGCCGCGGGCCAGGCGGTGTCGCCTGGGGCGGCGACCACGACGCCCGGCGGCGCGAAGCCAAGACCGGCGAAGAGCGCAGGAAGATCGGCGTACGACTCCGCGCCCCAGGAGGCGGCGAAAGCCTGCTCGACGGCGCCGCGGATGTCTTCGAGCGGGGCCTTGGCGTCCTTGGCGCTCCAGCGCACGATGCTCGCGGGCTCGAAGGAGCGGACGAAGCGCGCGATGTTCTCGCGGGCGGCGTGCGAGCCATCGTCGATGAGGATGGGAAAGCGGCCTTCGAGCGTCCAGGCGGCGATGGCCTCGATGTAGGAGCGCGTATCGGGCACGAGGACGAGCGTGGGGATGACGGGGATGCGGCGTCTGAGGAGTTCGATGCGCACACCGAGGCGCACGGGCTCGGGCAGATCGGCGAACTGGGTCTGCTGGGGCTGGTCGGGCGCATTCGCCTCGCCGGGCGCCTGCCGGGGCGGAGGCGCATTGGGCGCCGGCTCAGCAGGCGGTTGGGAAGGCGGCGCGACCGGTTGCGTCTGCGCCATTGCGGTGCAGCAGAGGCTCGCGGCGAGGATGGCCGGCAGCGCGCGTGTTGCGGCGCGCATCGATCTGATTCGCATGAACATGTTCACAGCGCGGCCCTTCCCGGGTTCACGATGAGGTTGTCGCGGCCGGGGATGAGCAGGTCCGCGATTTCGACGGCCTCCATGAGGCTCGCTTTGGCCTGCTCGACATTGGCGCTGTGCGGCAGGACAACGCCCTGCTCAAGGTGCTCCAGCGTCGGAACCGCATCGCCACAGATGAGGATGGTGTTCCGCGGCAGTGAAATCAGCAGGCCGCACATGCCGGGCGTGACGCCCGGGAGGGGGAACAGGTCCACATGCTCGGCCAGGCGATCCGGCGCGGGCTGGCAGCGCTTCAGGGCGCCGACGGTCTGGCGGAGGCCTTCGGCCTCAGCCGCGGCGCCGGCCTCGACGGCCTTCATGAGCGTGTGCGCAAGAGGCACGCCCACGCCTTCGCGTTCGGCGTCATGCACCCACCAGGTGGCGTGCTCGAAGGCGAGCAACCCGCGGATGGTGTCGGGCTGGAAACTGGTGAGGAAGACATCGGTCACCTGCTGCGGCGCGAGGCCGGAGCGTTCGCCGAGGCGGGCGGCGATGGCGGGCGCCGGCAGGCCGGGATCGACAAGGATGGCGCGCTGGCCGGCGCGGATGAGCGTGGTGGTGGCGTGCCCGGTGCGCACCGGGGAGCGCTCGCCCCAGAGGGGATGCGCGGCGAGCGCTCCGATGCTGATGACGCGGACATCCATCGGGGCATCGTAGCGGGGTGGTGAGGGTGGATTGGGGATTCGCAGCGGTGCTGCGGTGAATCGCTCGCGGCTGCGCCGCGACACAGGCGGGACGCCTGTGCCACCGTGCGCCACCGGATCTATCCCTCGCCGTCTTCGAGCAGCCGCTCCAGCGAGGGCGGCATCTCCTGGCGCTTCGCCATGAGGCGCGAGACAACGAGCGGCGGGCACATCGTCGCGAGCGCTTCGGGATGCTCGCTCATCGCGGTGATCTGCTTGATGAGGCTGGAACTGGTGTAGGCAAAGCTCTGGCCGGCGACGACGAAGACGGTCTCCAGCCCGGCGACTTCGCGGTTGGTGAGCGCCTGCTGTACTTCGCTCTGGAGGTCGGAAAGGTTTCGTATGCCGCGGAGGATGGCCGTGGCGCCGATGGACCTGGCGAAATCGACGGTGAGGCCGGAGAAGGCCTTGACATCGACTTTCGCGTCACCAGGCGCCTCGCGCACGATGTCGGCGACGAGGGCGCGGGCCATCTCGATGCGCTCATCCGCGGAGAAGAGGTGCTCCTTGCCCGGGTTGCGGCCGACGGCGACGACGAGGTGATCGAAGAGGCGGCGTCCGCGGCGGATGACATCCATGTGCCCGAAGGTGATCGGATCGAACGACCCCGGGTACATGGCGATGTGAGGGTGGGTGGGAGCGCCGGCGGGCATGGAGAGAGTGTAAGTCGGCGCGGGGGAACGGGCCGGGCGGCGGGGGCCGTTCGTATACTCGCGCCACACCCGGGGGCGAAGCGGCCCGCGGCGGGCGGATGGCGGCGCTTTATGCCTCACGATGCGGGACACACGGATGACTCGGCGGAACGCGAGGCGATGGAAGCCGCGGGGTGCATCCGCGCCGACCTGCACGCGCACACCGCGGCTTCCGGGCTCGCGCGGGCGGCGGGGCTGGGGCTGGCGCGGGCGCCGGAATCGTTCACCGAGCCGGAGCGGCTGTATGACGAAGCGCGGGCGCGCGGGATGGATTTCGTCGCGATCACCGATCACGACACGATCGACGGCGCGATGTCGCTGGCGGAGCGTGGGTTCGATCGGCTGATCGTCGGCGAAGAGGCGACGGTGCGGTTTCCGGAGGATGAGTGCGCCGTGCATGTCCTGTTGTGGGGGGTGACGCCGGCGCTGCACGAGGAGATGGCGCGCGAAGGGCTGCGGGAGGATGTGTACGCGCTCGCCGCGTGGCTGCGTGAGCGGGGTGTGGCGCATGCGCTGGCGCACCCGCTGTGCGCGCCGGGCCGGCGCTTCACGCTGCGGCGCCTGGAGCGGTGCGCGCTGCTCTTCCGCTGCTTCGAGACGATGAATGGCGCGCACACGACGGAGCGGCAGACGCTGGCGCTCGAGCGGTTCCTGGCGGGGCTGACGCCGGAGAGGATCGAGGACCTGTCAGCCGCGCATGGCGCGCAGCCGGTGTGGGGGTTCGAGGCGCCGGGGGTGTGCGCGGGGAGCGATGATCACGCGCTGCTGAACATCGGGCGGACCTGGACGGGGGTTGCGCGGGCCAACGCGGCGATGAGCGGTGAAGGGTCCAGAGCATCGCGCGAGCAGGACACGTGTGGGTTTCTCGATGCGATCATGCGCGGCGAGGGATTCGCAGGCGGGCGCTTCGCCACGCCCGACAGCCTGGCGCGGCAGGTGGTGCGCATCGGCGTGGAGCATTGGGTGCGGACGGGGCATGCGCGCAGCGGCGCACGGACGCGGGCGCTGGTCTCGCGGCTTGCGGCGTTTGCGGGCGTCGAGGCGCCGCGGCCGACGCGGCTGGAGTTGTGGAAGGAGGCTGTGGGAAGGCGCATGCCGCGGCGACGCCCGGGCGCGGGCGATTCGGCCCTGAGCCGGGCCCTGCGCGAGGCGCTGCCGGGGCTGCTGGCGCAGTTTCCCGATGTGCGTGAGGGGGCGGCCGCGGGCGGGGATGGTGACGCGCTGTCGGGCGTCTCGCGCGATCGCATGGCCGAGTTCGCGGATGCCGCGGCTGTGGAGATTGGGCGGTCGCTCGCGGGCGCGGGGCGAGCCGCGGGGAAGCGGCGCGATGTTGCGGGAATTGCGGACGCGGCCATCGGCGCCGCGGCGGTGGCGCTGGCGCAGGCGCCTTTGCTGGCGGCGATGGCGCTTCAGAACCGGGGGCGGGGGCTGATGGATGACATGTCGCGAGGCGAAGCGGAGCGCACTCGCGGCGCCGGTATAGTGACGGGGCCCCTCCGCGTCGCGCTGTTCACCGACACCGTCAGCGACGTCAACGGCGTCTCGCGCTTCGTGCGCACCATGGCGGCGCAGGCGGAGCGGACGGGACGCGATCTGCGTGTGTTCACATCCACGCGGCGGCCGGCGCCCGACGGGGATGCCGCGCTGCGGCCGCCTGGCGCGGCGAACATCCGCAACTTCGAGCCCGTGCTCGCAGCGCCATTGCCGCGGTATCCCGCGCTCGATGTCGTCCTGCCGCCCTTCACGGCGATGCTGCGCGCCGCCGAGCGCTTCGGGCCGGACGTGATTCACGTCTCCACGCCCGGGCCCGTGGGGCTGACGGGCGCCGCAGCCGCGGCGATTCTGCGCACGCCGATCGCGGGCGTGTGCCACACGAACTTTCCGGCGTATGTGGAGCGGTTGTTCGAGGACGAGGCGCTCACTTCGTTGTGCGAGCGCCTGCTGCGGCTGCTCTACGCGCGCTTCGACCTCGTGCTGACGCGCAGCGTGGATTCGATGGACCTGGCCGCGGCCCTCGGCGCCGCGGCGGAGCGGACACGACCGGTTGCGCCGGGTGTGGATGGGTCGCTGTTCCATCCGTCGCGGCGGGATGAATCGATCTGGCGCCGCGTGGCGCCCGGGGCGGCGCCGGGCGGTGTCAAAGTACTCTCCGTCGGCAGGCTGAGCGCGGAAAAGAACGTGCGGTTTCTGGCGCGGCTCTGGCCCGCTGCGCGGCGGGCGTGCGCGGAGCGCGGCGTCGGGGCCGACCTGATCATCGTGGGCGATGGGCCTCTGCGGGCGGAACTCGAGCGAAATCTGGGTCCGCCGCGCGAGGGTGGTGCGCACTTCCTGGGCTTCCGCCACGGCGAGGAACTGGCTTCGCTCTACGCTTCCAGCGACATCTTCACGTTCCCCTCCACCACGGAGACGCTCGGCCAGGTGGCGATGGAGGCGCAGGCGGCCGGCCTGCCGGCGCTCGTGAGCGATTGCGGCGGGCCGCGCGAGATGGTGGATGACGGCGCAACGGGCCTTGTGCTGCCCGCGGGGGACGACGCGGCGTGGATCCGCGCCATCGCAGGCCTCGCCGCGGACCCCGCGCGGCGGCGGGCGGTGTCAGCCGCGGCAAGGGCGGCGATGGAGCGGTTCCCGATCGAGCGGACGTTTGAAGCGTTCTGGGAGGCGCACGAGGAGGTCTCGCGCGGACGGGCGGCGGCGACCCGCGGCGAGGCGCCCGCCACGACGGTTCGCGTGTGGGGTGTGGCGCCGTCACGCGCGTGACTATTCCGGCGTTGGCAGCCGCGGGCTTCGTTGCGGCGCATCCTCACTTCACGCGGGCGACCAGATCATTCATCCGCCGCCCGACCGTCATCGCCGCGGCGTCGCCGCAGTTGCTCATCGTGGCGCATGTCCATCCGCCGTCCACGTGGATATCGAGCAGGCTGTTGATGCCGGGGAAACCGCCGGAATGCCCCACGACCCTTCCTGTCGGAAGTTCCTCGATGCTGAATCCGTAGCCATAGTCCGGTGATGAGGGCTTGAGCGACCAGAGGGTGTCGCGCGACGCGGCGCTGATGAGGCGGTCGTTCCGCAGCGCCTCCGCGAACGTGAAGAGGTCGCGCACAGTGGAATATCCCCCGCCCGCCGGCCCGCCGCGGATGACGTGCATGAACAGGTTGTTTCGGTAAGCGATGCCGCCGTCGGCGCGTTCGCGGATGTACCCCTCGGCCAGGTTCGGCACGGGGCGGTCGAGGTCGTAGCAATCGGAGTTGGTCATGCCGGCCGGGCCGTAGACATGCTCGCGCATGTAGTCGAAGTAGTCCAGCCCGCTCGCCGCCTGCACGATCGCGCCGAGGAGCATGAACCCGGAGTTGCTGTACTGCCAGTCGCTTCCGGGCTCGAACGTGGGGCGATCATCCGCGATGAGCGGCTTGTAGTCATCCACCTCGCGGAAACGGGCTCGCGAGGCGCTCATGAACTCGTCGTTGAAATAACTGCCGAGGCCGGAGGTGTGCGTGAGCAGGTGCTCGATGGTGATGGTCTCGGCCACGTCGGAGGGCAACCAGGATTCGCCGAGGTGTTTCGAGATCGGATCGCTGTAGGACAGCGCCCCGCGCTCAGCGAGCTGCGCGATCGCCACCGCCGTGAACATCTTGTTCATCGAGCCGAGGTTGAACTTCGTATCGATGCGGTTCGGCGTCTTCCAGGCCTTGTTCGCCTCGCCCACGGCGCGCTCGTAGACCACGCGCCCATCCTTCGCGAGCAGCACGGCGCCGGAGAACGCGTCGGCCTCGGCCATGCGCGTCACGAAAGCGTCCAGCCGCTGCACCGCCTCATCGAGCGTGAGCGGGCCTGCATCCGGCTGAACGAACGACGGCGGCCGCGCCGGCGCGAACTGAAGGCCGATGATCCTGTGCGGCGGATCGGGCTCCATGCTCATCACGATCGCGCGCCAGTCGTCCGTGAGGCGAGACTTGAGGATCACCACCAGTTCGCCCGCCGGCTGACGGGCGTCGTACGATCGCACGCCGACGAAATCAACTCCGCGCGTGCGGTCGAACACGTCGAGAAAAACCCGCTCATGCTGCTCCATCGGGAGTTCGGCGAACTCGCCGCCGAAGGACTCTTCCACGAGCCGCGCGATCCGGCCCGCGTCGCCGGTGTTCAGAGCATCGATCACCTCCATCGCCCGGCGGCCCATCGGCGTACTCGGCATCTCCGGCGAATCGGTGTACGCCCCGCGCGTCTGCGCCTGGGCTTCCGCCGCCGGCGCCGAAATCACGGCCATGATGAAGGCAAGAGCGATCAGAAGAACTTTGCCGCTCCGCGCGGTGGACAGACAGCACTGCATAGGCGGATCTCCCTGAGGGCCGGCGCGAAGGCGCAGCCTCCCCGAGGCGGCCTTCCGCGGCTCATCATTCTTGACGCGCCAATCAGCCGGAACCGTCGCCGGATCACCGGACCAGCGACAATCGTGCTACTCCCGTGCCAAATCCCTGCCGATTCGGCGACTTCCGCCGCGCCCCAGGCCTCCCCCCGGCCTGCCCGACTCGCAGCCCTCTCAGATGTGCACCTTCCGGTTGTACACGAACCACTCCAGCATCACGATCGCCAGCGCGCCCAGCAGCAGCCACGGCCACAGCGATTGCCGCGCGTTGGAATCGCCCCCGGCGGCGCCCGCCCCCGCCGCGGCGATCTGCCTCGCCGCAAGGTCCAGCGTGCCCTGTGTCCGCACATCCGATTCCGAAGGGTCGAGCAGGTTCGCCGCGATGATCCGCTGCATCCGCCCGCCGCTCTCCACATCCTCCGGTCCGCCCGGGCCCCGCCACCGGAAACGATACAGCCCCGTGTCGCGCACCGGCCCGTAACTCACTTGCCCGTCCGACGCCGGCGAAACGGCCACGCCCGACCCATCCGGCAGCGTCAACTCCACGTCGCTCGCGCCCACCGGAAGCCGCGTCGTCAGCGCTCCCCCCGGCTTCACGCCCGTCTGCAGCACCGCGGCCGATTCCCCAGCCAGCGCCCGCAACGCCGACGCCACGAACACCACCATGTTGTGGTCCCACACCCAGTTCGTGTTCATCACGCTGAAGCCGACGATGATCGCCCGCGCCCCGCCCGCCGCGGCTTCCACGATCACCGGCCCATGATCGGATTCTGCCAGCACCCGCGCCTCCCCCTGCGCCTCCCGATCGATCGTCAGCGGCCGCGACCGCGCGATGAAAAGGTTCTCCATGCTCACCGATCGCAGCGCCGGATGCTCGCGCGACCAGTCAATGATGATCCGCGGCTGCGCATCCTCCTCCGCCCCCGGCGAAACCCCCGCCAGCGCCGCCTGCGCCCCGAACACCAGGTACCGACCCGGCGGAAACACCTCCGGCGCCCAGCCATCCAGCACGATCACCTCGAACTCCGCGTCGCGCCCCTCCTTCACCATCTCCTCGTACTGCGCCGGCGTCGCCGTCACGAGACGCGAGAGCTCCTGCGCCTTGATCGCCTCAAGCACGAACGTGTCGCGCATCGAGACATAGAGCGCCGCCAGCCGCCGCGCCGGCGGCAGCACGATCCACGCCTCGTTGTCCACGCGCATCGGGTCCTCGCCGAGCAGCCGCACACGCGCCAGCCCCCCTTCCGCGCGATCCAGTTCAAACACCACGCCGCCCGTCGCCACGCCCGGCCCGCCCTCCGCCGGCGGCACGGCCCCCGGCAGCCGCACAGGCCGAATCGCGCTCACCACACCCCCCACCGCGAACTCCACATCCACCGACCGCGGCTGCGCATCCGTGCTCTGCATCGCCACGAACACCGAAAGCCGCGCCGGATTGTCATACGCCCGCTCCGCCCGCAGCGCCGTCACGCCCACGTTCGCCGTGTCCGCCGCGCCGACCGCGTGGAACGTGAACGGGGTCTGCGGATTCACCTTCACGCGCGCCGCATCCGGCAGCCGCCCATCCGACCACATGATGATCGGCGCGCCCGGCTGTGTCACCAGCCCGCGCCCCTCCTCCATCACCGTCACCGAATACGCATCCGCCAGCCGCGCCGCCTCCTCCAGGCTCGATGTCGCGCCGGAGGGAAGAATCGATTCGATCGCGCTCCGCAGCCGCATCTTGTCGCCCGTGAACGAGTGCACCACCTCTGCGCCGGAATCGAACGCGATCACCATCGCCTCGTCGCGCTCATCTCGCGAGAACACGCCCGGCTCGCGCATCGTTTCGATGAACTCGATCGCGCTGCGCTTGCTCTGCTCGAGCCGCGACATCGTCCCCCCGCGCCCGTCGTCCGCGTCCTCCGTGGACATGCTCGCCGAGCGATCGATCATGAGCACCGTCCGCTGCCCCGGCGCCGTCGCCGCCTCGATCTCCGGCTGCCCGAGCGCCAGCAGCGCCGCCGCCAGCGCCAGCAACTGCAGCAGCAGCAGAATGTTCCGCCGCAACCTCTGGAACGGCGCATTCGCCTGCAGGTCCTGAATCGCCTTCTTCCACAGCAGCGTGGACGAAATCTCCAAATCCCGCCGCCGCAGCTTCAGGAAATACAGAATCACCAGCGCCGGCACGGCGATCGCCGCCGAAATCCCCGCAATGAGCGGCGTCAACCACGTCATGCCTCTCGCTCCGCGGGAAGACGGGAACCCAGAGGAGCGCAGAGGAACACAGAGTGGAGGAGGCGCGCGAGTTGCGCCTCCGCGGTTCGACGTGAACAGCGCACATCGCAAGGCGCACTCCGGATGCTGTGCGACCATCCGCCGCGCATCCCCTCCGCGCCCCTCTGCGCTCCTCTGCGTTCCATCCCCTGCCTCATCTCAGCAGCCCCCGCTTCCGCATGTAGTCCAGCACCATCGTGTCCACCGGCGTATCGCTCTGCACCGTGAGCAGCGAGATCTCGCGCCGCGCGCAGAACATCCGCAACTGGTCGCACCATGCGCTCAGGTTCGCCTTGTATCGCTTCAGCAGCCCGGCCGAGATCGTCACCTCCGCCACGTCGCCGTCCTCCGTGTCGCGCAGCCGCAGGTCGCCCCCGATCGTCGGCGCCACCTCCTGAGGACTCAACACCTGCACCGCGAACAGGTCGTACCCGCGCCCCAGCAGCAGCCGCAGCCCCTGCTCATACCCCTCCTTGAACAGGAAATCGCTGATCACCACCATCACGCCCTTGCCCGTCCGCTGCAGCGCCATCCGCTTTGCCGCGGCTGTGAAATCCGCCCCCGCTCCCCCCGGCCCCCCCGGCTCCAGACTCAGCAGGAACCGCCCCAGATCATGCGCCCGCCGCCGTCCGCGCAGGTTCCGCAGCGAAAGCAACTCCGCACCCGCCGGCCGCGCCGCGCCCGCCCCGCCACCCACGTCTTCCCCATTCCCCCCGCCCCCGCCCCCGGAGCCCCCCGCCCCCGCGCCGATCGCCGTCACCGCCACGCGATTCAGATTCACCAGCCCGATGTACCCCAGCGCCATCGTCAGCCGCTGCGCAAACAGCATCTTGGAAGGTTCCCCGCAATCCATCGACGCGGAGCAATCGACGACGATGTGCAGCGAGAGATCCTCCTCCTCGAGGAACAGTTTCAGAAACAGCCGGTCCAGCCGCGCATACAGCCGCCAATCGAGCCGCCGCAGATCATCCCCCGAGACATACGGCCTGTGATCCGCAAACTCGACGCTCTCCCCCTTCTTCTTCGACCGCCGCTCACCCTTCAGTTTCCCCGCAAACACCTTGCGCGAGGCAATGTCCAGCTGCGACAGCCGCGAAATCAGCCGCGGATCGAGCAGCTCATCAATCGAGCGAGGCCGGGATGGCGTGGCGATTCGAAGCATGGGATTCTGGAGCGCAGAGGAGCGCAGAGGACGCGGAGGAGAAGAGAAAAGCAGGGTCAGCGGCGCCGTGCAGTCGCCGCATCGTTGATACGGCGGAAGATGCCCTCCTTGAGGCTGCGAACGTTGAAGTTGATCAGGAGGCCAAGGGGCAGGTCGGCGGCCCGCAGGTAGTTCACCAACTGGGCCAGGTGCGCATCCGGCACAGCCTCGACGGCCTTGAGTTCGACGACAATAAGATCCTCAACCACACGGTCAATGCGCTGAGTTGAAAGCAGGACGTCTTTGTACCGGACGGGCGTCTCGACCTGACGCCCAAAGCGCAGCCCCTCCCGGCGCAGTTCGTACTCCATAGCGTCTTCATAAACGCGCTCCGCAAACCCGGAACCCAGTTCGGAATGCACCTGCATAGCGCACCCGATCACCCTGTGAGTGATTCGGTTCCAGTCCGGGTCGACCGGAATGCCCATGGCATGTTCCATCTCCTCACCAGGCATCAGGTCCACAACTCTTCCCCTCCGCGTCCCTCTGCGCTCCTCTGCGTTCATGCATTCACCCCCACCGGCTCCGTCGTCGTCGCCTCCAGAATCTTGCTCACCACCGCATCCGGATCAACCCGATCCGCCTCCGCCTCGAAATTCAGGATGATCCTGTGCCGCAGCGCCGGCAGCGCCGCCCTCTTCACGTCCGCGAACGATGCGTGGAACCGCCCGTCGCACAGCGCATGCACCTTCGCCGCGAGAATGAGCGCCTGCGCCCCGCGGGGCGACGCCCCCACCCGGATGTACTGGTTCGTGATCGAAGGCGCATACTCCCCCTCCGGGTGCGTCGCCAGCGCCAGCCGCGCGGCATATTCCTTCACGTGCGGCGCGATCACCGCCTGCCGCACCAGGTGCTGCCCCTCCAGGATCCCCGGCCCGTCGATCTTCGCCTGAACCTCCGGCGCCTTCGCGCCCGTCGTCCGATCCAGAATCGTCATCAGGTCGTTCAACTGCGAGTACCCCACGTTCAGCTTGAAGAAGAACCGGTCCATCTGCGCCTCCGGCAGCGGATACGTCCCCTCCTGCTCGATCGGGTTCTGCGTCGCCAGCACGATGAACGGCGCCGCGAGTTTGTGCGTCACGCCTCCCACCGTCACGCTCCGCTCCTGCATCGCCTCCAGCAGCGCCGATTGCGTCTTCGGCGTCGCGCGGTTGATCTCATCCGCCAGCACCACCTGCGCGAAGATCGGCCCCTTCTGGAACACGAACTCGCGCCGACCCGTCGCCGGCTCCTCCGACACGATCGTTGACCCCGTCACGTCCGCCGGCATCAGGTCCGGCGTGAACTGAATGCGGCTGAACGGCAGATGCATCGCCTCCGCCAGCGTGCGCACCAGCATGGTCTTGCCCAGCCCCGGCACGCCCTCCAGCAGCACGTTTCCGCCCGCGAAGAGCGTCGTCAGCACGCCCTCCACGATCTCGCGGTGCCCCACGATCACCTTCCCCACCTCGTCGGCGAGGCCTTTGAACGTATCGCGGAACTGCGCGCACTTCGCCCGCACTTCATCCGGCGTCTTCAGTTCGTCCTGCATGGCCATGACGGATGCCTTTCTTCTCTGCGTCCCACTTCTTCTTCGCCGGCCGAGCCCGGCGGGTTCTGCCTTCACTTCACCGCCTTCATCGCCTTCCTTCTTCCGCCTTCACTGCCCATCCCTCTGCTCGTCGTCCTTCATCGAGTCCCGCGCCCTCTTCTTCGCCCTCATCAGCCGCGACATCCCCTCCTCTTCCTCCTCCTTCTTCCCCGCCCCCGCCCCCGGAATCGCCCCCGGCATCGCCGGCTTCACACCCTCCCGCGCCCGCGCCGGCTCATCCAGCACGCTCCCGGCCCGCCCCCGCTTCACCGCCGCCTCATCCGCCTCGAACTTCACGCGCGCCGTCTCCGCCGCCCGCTCCTTCGCGCCCTCCGCCGCGCCCCGCGCCTCCCCATCCCCCTCCGCTCCCGCCCCCGCCGTCCTCTTCGCGAACACGCCCTTCGCCTTCTCCCGCGCCGTCCGCAGCGCATCGATCTGCTTCTCGCTCGACTTCTTCTGCCGCGCCAGCAACTTCCGCGACGCCTTCACCATCGCCGGCACATCGATCCGCACCCTCCGCACCGCCACATCCACCAGGAACACCCCGATCGCGATCATCGCCACCGCCAGCCAGATCGATCTCAGCGCCACCGGCATCGTCAGCCCCGCGCGCGAATACATCTCCGCCTGCATCGGGTCCGGGTCCAGCAGCCGCCCGCCCGTCAACTCCGCCACCTGCCGCAGCAGCGCTGTGTTGCTCTCCAGCGCCCTGTGCTCATCCGCAAACGGCCTCGTGATCGCCGCCTGCACCGCCCCCCGCTCCATGATCGGCGCGCCCCCCGCCCCCCCCGCGCCCCCCGGAAGCGCCGCCTCGTAATTCAAATTAATCACATACGCCCCGGCGCCCGCCGACTCCACATACCCCTCATACCGCCCCGCCCCCGTCTGCCGAAGTTCCACCGCCTCCGCCGTCATGTCCGGCCTCACCACCCGCCCCCGGAAGTTCGCGAAGTTCAGCCGCTCACCCTCCGCATCCACCGCCTCCACAATCACCCGCGTCCGATCCCCCTGCGTCTCCGTCATCACGTTCACGTTCGCCGACCCGCTCGGACGCATCGCCCACCGCACGTGCTGCTCCCAGAACGCGCGATTGTCCGGCCACGACGCCCACGACGGGCACCACCGCGTCGCCGCGTCCGACGTAAACGCCACCGACCGCCCCAGCCCGTGCTGCCACTGCGCCAGGATCGGATCGTTCTCCACCCCGCGCAGCGTCACCTGCGCCAACCCTTCTCGTTCCGCCGTCACGATGTACCCCGAAATCGCCGGGAAATCCCTCCCGATCCCCCGCATCGGCTCCGACAGCGATCCCTCAAACGCCGGCTGGAACGGATCGCCCTCCCAGATCAGCGATCGCTTGATCGTCTGCGCCTCCTTGATGAAAATCTGCGGCAGCGTCGCCAGCTGATTCTGCTGCAGCACCGAATAGAACTGCCCCCCCGTCACCTCCGCGATCGCCTTCATCTTCTGCACGTCCGGGCTCGCCGCGCCCATCGAGTGCGGAAACACCGCCACCGTGCTCACCGTGATCTTGTTCTGCACGAACTGCCCGATCGTCGCCTGCGTCGGACCAGAAGGATCCCCGTCCGAAATCACGATGCAGTGCTTCTGCCCCGCCGCGGCGTTCACCAGCCCGTTCAACGCCAGTTGAAACGCCGAATCGAAGTCCGGCATGTCCCCGAACTTCAGATTCGCGATCGCCCGGTTCACCGCCGTCCGGTCCCCCACGTCCGCCATCTTGTACGCCCACGACGCCCCCAGCCCGATGTTCCAGTCATACTCAATCACCCCCACCAGGTCCCGGCTGCTCAGCGCATCCACCGCCGCACGCGCCGTCTTCTGCCCCCAGTAATTCCCCTGCGGGACCTCGCACGAGTGCATGATCAGCGCCAACGCGCCCCGCGGCATCTGGCGCTTCTGCGGCGGATCCAGCTTCACCGGCAGCGCATCCGCCAGCGGCGAGCCGATCCACCCCCCCGCCCCGAACGCGTTCGGCCCACCCACCATCACCAGCCCGCCCCCGAGATCGTGCACATACGCCCGCATCTCGTCCTGCTGCTGCTGCGTGAAGTTGTACGCCGATACATCCGCCAGAATCAGCGCGTCATACGCGCTCAAGTCAACCAGCGTCTGGTGCGCCTGCGCCGGCGGACGCACTTCCACCTCGATCTGCGATTCCTCCAGCGCCCGCACGATCTCCCCCACCGATCGCTCATCGTCCGTGTACACCAGCACACGACCCTCGCCGCTCACGAACGTCACCGCCGACCCCGCATTGTTCTCGACAATCGTGTCCCCGCGCTGATCCATCGGCTCGAACACCGCGCTGTACCGCTGCGGGCCCGACCGCGGCAAGGTCAGCGGCACGGTCTGCACGTTCACCCCCGGCTGTAACTCCACCACCACCGATTGCCCCGGCCCCTCCGGATCGAGATCGATCGGCAGATCGTTCGCCAGCAGCGACAACCGCCCCCGCACCGGCGCCGTCGCCGTCAGCACGAACCGCAGATTCACCGTCTGCCCCCGCCGCGCCGTCGGCGGCGCAATCAGCCGGTCCAGAATCACCTCGCGCTCGAACTTGTATTCGATCGGCAGCACGTCGATCGGCACGCCCGCCGCCTTCGCGCTCTGCGCCGCCGCCAGCAGGCTCCCCGCTGTCTCGTTCCCGTCCGTGATCAGCGTGATCCGCCCCGCCGTGTCCTGCTTGATCACCGCCATCGCCAGCCGCACCGCCGCAGAAAGATCCGTCCCCTCCTGGTCGCCCACAAAATCAAAATTCAGCGAGCGATTCACGCGGCTGGGAATCGCCTGCACGAACGCCTCCTCCGCCGCCGTCACCAGACCCAGCTCATCCTGCGCCTCCGCCCCCTCTTCGCTCGCCCGCCGCACAAAGTCGTCCACCCGCTCCCTCACCCGCGGCGGCATCGATTTGCTCGCATCCAGCACCACCACGTTCGCCACCGTCTCGCTCACGTTCCGCCACTTCGGCTCCGCCACCGCCATCAGCAGCAGCGCAATCACCGCAAAACGCGCCGTCAGCGCCGCCCCACGCGTCACCCGCCCCAATCCCGTCAGACTCTTCCGCGCAATCCACCACGCCACCAGCCACAGCGGCGGAATCAGCGCCAGCCACATCGGCGCATCGAACTGGAGCGGCCCCACGATCATCGAGCGCCCAGACTCCTCTCATGCCACGCGCCCACTCGCGCCCGCGCCGCCGCCACCGCCCGCCCCGCATCAAACGCCACCAACCGGTTGTTCCCGGAATCCAGCGCCCACGCCACGCCCCCGAGCATCGCCACACCCCACGGATACGCAAGTTCCCCCTCGCCCCGGCCCGCCACCCCGAACAATCCGCGGCTTTCCCCCGTCTCCGGATCAACCCGCTGAATCCGGTTGTTCCCGAACTCCGCCACCAGCACGTCCCCATCCGCCATCACCGCCAGCCCGTACGGATACGCAAACTCACCCGCCCCGCTCCCCGGCTCCCCCAGCGCCCCGGCGTCATCCCGCTTCCCGATCCACCCGATCAGCGCCCCATCCGCCGTGAACCGCCCCAGCCTGTGATTCGCCGCGTCCGTCACGATCAGGTCCCGCTGCGCCGGCCGCCACGCCACCGACTGAGGCCGGTTGAACCGCACCTCCGCATCATCCGCGCCCGCCGGCCCCTCGCGCCCGAATGAGAAAAGAAACGCGTGATCCGCGCCAAACGCGCTCACACGATCATTTCCGCCATATTCGCTCACAAAAACCCGCTCAACGCGCTCCCCGCGCGCATCCATCACGATCGCAACGTCCGTCGGATAGATAAACTGCCCCTCCCCCGTCCCGTACTCCCCCCACATCGCCTCAATCGCCGCGGCTTCCCCCTCCGCCCCGCCTGCCGCCCCAGCGCTTCCCGCCCTGATCGCCACCACGCGATGCTCGTGCGTGTCCGCGATGTACACCAGCCCGTCCGGCCCGCACGTCACCCCGCACGAATACCCCCGCGAAATCGCCGGCATCTTGAATACCACCTCGGCGCGCCCGTCCGCCTCCACCCGCTGCACCCGCCCCGTCTTGTCGATCACCCACAGCGCTTCCCCGTCCGCATCCATCGCCCGCGGATACACGAACTGCCCCGGCGATCGCCCCACCTCCCCGATCTCCGCCTTCACCCTGATCGGCGCCGCCTCGCCCGTGACCCGCTCACCGCACCCACCCACGCTGATCAAGCCAACCAGAGCAAGCCCCATCGGAATCACCGCCGCCCCCGCCCGCCGCGCCAGCCGCGCCGCGCGCCCGAACCCGATCGCCGCCACCAGCGCCAGAATCAGCCCCGCCGCCATGATCTGCATCGCCGCGGCGTTCATTTCTTCCACGCGCAGGTAATGCAGCAGGTTCAGCAGGTGCCGCGCCAGATTGTCGCGCCCCGGCGGCGACACCATCACCGTCGCTTCAATTTCCGTCGCGCTCAGCGCCGCCAGCGCCACCCCAGCGCCCGCAATCCCGCCGATATGCGCCGCCCCCGCCGCGCCGAACCACGATCTCAGCGTCTCCGGACCCGAAATTCGGCGCAGTTCATTCAATTCCCGCGCCTCCATCCGCGCCATCCACCACCCCGCCAGCGCCGCAACAGCGCCGAACCGCGCCACATGCGCCATTCCGACGCCCAATCGCGTGTCCACCAGCGCCGAACCCGCCTCAGTCGCGCCCAATCGCGCGATCCCGGCGCCAATCAGCACCCCCGGCGTCAGCGCCGCCACCAGCCACAGCCGCAGACACACCGAAGCCATGCGCCGCGGCGCCGACCCTCGCGCCGAACCAAAACCGATGCTGCTCGCCGCTGCAATCGCCGCGCCGATCACCCCCACACACGCCGCCACCACCGCCGTTCCCGCCACCGCTTCGCCCGCAAATGACCAGAACCGCCCGAGCGACGCAAAATCCTTCAGATTCGTCGCAAAAAGCGCCATCGGCGCCAGCGTCGAAAGCGCCCACACCAGAGCCGCGAGCCCGATCCACTTCCGCCCCACCGCGCGATCCGCCGTCGCCGACGCCGCGGGCGCCGCCGCACCAAACACCGCGCCCGCCCGCCCCCCGATCACCAGCCCGCCCGCCAGCGCCATCCCCAGCAATGGAGTCGCCGCCAGCCACGCGCCCCGCGAGCCCGCCGTCTCATCCAGCAGCCGCCACACCACAATCGCATACGTCTCGATCTGTGCCACGTGCAGCGGCACGGCCGAACCCATCATGATCAGCGCCACCAGACCGATCGCCGCCGTAATCCCCGGCCGCAGCGCCCGCAGAATCACGCCGAGGCGCCTGCGCGCCGAAACATCCGCCATCCGCAGCGCATCCACCGCCGCCGTGTCGATCCGCCGCGCCTGCGCCCCGATCACGATCGCCGCAATCGGCCACGCCCACAGCGCCAGCCCGAGCGCCGCGTGCGCAAACGCAGCGCACTGCGATACAAACGGCGATTGCCGCGCAATCAGGTCCCCCAGCGCCGTCCCCGGCGCTCGGATCAGACTCCACGCCGCGTACACCAGAAACGATGGCAGCAGCATCGGCGCCACCAGCGCCGCCGCCGCCTCCGCCCTCAGCCTCCGCATCGCCCACGCCGCCGGCAGCGCCAGCCCCGCCGCCAGAACGCCGATCAGCAGCGCCACAACGATCGTCCGCGCCAGCAGCCACGCCGACGCCGCAATGTCCGGCCCCGCCGAAGCCGCCAGATCGCCCGCGCCCGCGCGCGATGTCGCCATCGAAATCGCCGCGCCCAGAAACGGCGCCCCCACCACCAGCGCGCACACCACCGCGCCCGCGCCGATAGCCACAACCGGTCCATACGCCCGCCGGGCGCCGGGTTCCTCGCTGTCCCCTGTTCCCGCCCCCGCTGCGCGATTCATGGCCCGAGCGCCCTGTCGCACAGGTTCATCGCCTCATCCAGCGACGCCGCCACCTTCGCGAAATCAATCGCCGCCGGATCCGGAACCGCGTACTTCGGAAACTCCGCCGCCAGTTCAGGCCTGATCGGAATGTTGTGCGATTCGCTCTCCGCCAGCGCCCGCTCAACCTCCTCGCTCAGCAGAAAATCGATGAGCAGGTGCGCGTTCCTCTCGTTCGGCCCGCCCCTGATCCGCGACACCGTGTTCGGAATCACCAGCGGCCCCGCCGAAACATGCCCCGGCACATCGTGCCGCACGTACACCAGGTCCACCGGCCAATCGTTGCGCTGACCCATCCACACGTCGTCTGTGTCCGTCAGCCCGATGTCCGCCTCCCCCATTGCCACCGCGCGCACCACCGCCGAGTTCCCGTCCAGCAGCCGCACGCCGTTCGCCTTCAGTGGAATGAGCCACGAACGCATCGTGTCCGGGCCCCAGAGCGCGAGCACCGCCCCCATGTGTCCCCGCGTCGTGCCGAACTGCGGCCGCGCCATCACCACACGGTCCTTCCACCGCGGCCGCGTCAACTCCAGCATCGTCCGCGGCGCCTCGTCCGCCGGCACACGCTTCGTGTTGAACACAACAACCCGCGCCCGCTGCGCAAACCCGTGCCACAACCGCTCGTCATCCCGCAGCGCCGCGGGCCAGTCCGCCACGGCCTCGCTCTCGTGCGGCGCCAGCACACCTTCCTCCGCCAGCCGCAGCGTCAAAAACACCTCGCTCGACCAGAACACGTCCGCCCGAGGCCGCTCCTTCTCGATGATCAGCCGCTGCACCAGCCCCGTGTTCTTCGTCGCCTCCGTGTCCGTGTGCCCCAGCACCCGCACGCCCGTGCGCTTCTCGAACATCTCGATGATCGGCCGCGCCACCACATCGTCCGCCGAGTAATACAGCACGACCTCGCCGCCGCCCCCCGCGGGTTGGGCGCTCGCTTCATCCTCAACCGCCGCCGTGGCCGCCGGCGCTTCCGCGCCGTCATCACCACCGCTGCGCCCGCACGATGGCGCGATGGCCAGCGCCGCCGCCAGCGCAACGGCCGGCCCGAGAACCCGCTGCGCAAGGAAACCAAGATCCCGCCGCACGGGCGGTGTGTGCGTATCCGTCATGTCTGTCATTGTGGCGAGTCGGAGGAGTTCGCGCCTTCGCCGAAGGCGCCGTGAATCGAAAAATCACTTCTTCGAGGCGGGTTTCTCTTCAGCGGGCGGCGGCGCCTCGGACTTCGGCGGCGCCGCGCCTTCCTCAGCGGGCGATTCCCCGGCCGGAGGCGGCGCGGCTTCACCCGGACGCGAGGGCTCATCGGACGGCGTCCCGGCCTGCTCGGGCTTCACCTTCGCCTCGAGCCTCCCGAAATAACGCTTCACCGCGTCGTGAAGTTCGCGCGGAATCGTGTTGTCCTCGATCGCCTCCGCCGCGGCTTCGCTCCCCGCGCTCACCACCTGCGTGAACTGCGCCTTCGACTCCCCCTTCACCTGCTGCGAGCCCTCGATCAGCCGCGTTCCGATGATCGGCCCCGCCTGCGTCGGCGTCGGCGCCTTCTCCTTCTGCGTCGTGTAATCAGCCTCCTCCACGCCCTCCTGGTCCCCGCCCTGACCCCGCACGTTCTTCGGCTGACTCCACAACTGCCACATGTCGAACTTGTACTGCCCGCCGCCCGAGCACTGCCCGAGCTGCGCCAGCTTGCCGCCGATCGATTTCAGCGCCGCGTCCGCCGCGTCCATCTCCGATTGCAGCATCTCCAGCTCGCTCATCATGTCGCCGAGTTCGCCCATCGCCCCCGCCGCGTTCCCGTCCTTCATCGCCTGCGCGGCTTTGCTCATGCACTGGCCCATCTTGTCGCAGGCCTTGCACGCCCCCTCGCACGCCTCCGCCATTTCCATCAGCTGCTTTTTCTGCGCCTCGCTCAACCCCTGCATGTTCTTGAGCGCCTCCGCCAGCGCCTTGGGGTCCGTCGCGAGCGAAGGATCAAGCCCCAGCTCCTCCAGCTTCTGCGCCAGCGCGCTCTGCATCTCCGCCAGCTTCTCGAGCTGCTTCGCCAGTTCCTCCAGCTGTTTCTGAATCGCCTCCTGCTGCTCCGCCGTCAACTCGCCCTTCGCCATCTGCTCCGCGAGTTTCGCCAGTTCCTCGTTCGCCTGCTTGAAATCGCCCTTCTGCAGCGCCGCCACCAGATCATTCAACGGCCCGGCGCCCGGCTGCTTGAGTTGCCGCATCTGCTCCTTCAGCGCATCGTGCTCCAGACCCTTCCCGCTCTGCCGCATCTCATTCAGCCGGTCCTGCACGCTCGTCAGCTTCTTCACCGCCGATTGCCTGATCTCCTCCGGCGTCGTCGGCTCCGGCGCATTCGCCTCCTGATCCCCCGCGTCCAGGTCCAGCCGCGGATCGTTCAGCGCCTCCAGCGCCTTCTTCACCTCCTCCTCATGCTCCTTCACCTCCACCTTCGCCTGCGTCACCGCCTGCTGCTCCGCCTCCGCCGCACGCGCCTTCTCCAGCCACCCCAGCACATCCCCCTGCGGCAACAACAGCAGCAGCCCAAACGCCGCCGCCGCCACGAACGGCGCAGGCCACATCCGAGGCGCCCTCGCCGGGAACGCCTGCCTCACGTGCACACGCCGCGATGCATCCACCGCGTGCGCCACCGTCGCCTTGCTCCACGGATCGCTCATCCCCCCCACGCACAGCGCCGTGCTGATCGCCTCCCGCAGCCCCGCGCGCTCATCCACCGCCCTTGCCACCGCCAGATGACTCGGCCGCGTCACGATCGTCCACACCGCCGCCGCCACCAGCGCCGCGCCCCCCGCGATCGCCCCCGCCAGCCCCCAATCCATCGGGAACCCGAACACACGCCGCAGCACCAGCGCAGCGCACAGCGCCACAACCGCCCCAGTCGCCGTCCACACCAGCGCGCCCGCAAACCGACCCGCCAACACGCGCCTCGCCGATCGTCGGACCAGCCGGTGCAGTTCGTGCATGACGCCGCCCTTTCGCATTCCCGCGCCGGCCCACCCGACGCCTCACACCCATTCTTCGGACACCGCCGCCCGCCCTCACCCCACCGAATCCGGCCCCCCACTCAATAAGTACGCCGCCCACCCCGTGGAGTTTCCTACTCCTTCACCCCTACTCCCTCACTTGCGTGGGGTCTTCACCCCGCTCAATTGCCTCAATTTTCCGGACCCGCCGCGCATGCCGCCCCCCCTCGAACGCCGTATGCAGCCACCGCTCCAGAATCTTGTCGATCAGCCGCACCCCCAGCATGTCCGCCGATACGCACAGCACGTTCGAATCGTTGTGTGACCGGCTCATCTCCGCCGCCAGATCGTCATGCACCAGCGCCGCCCGAACCCCCTTGATCTTGTTCGCCGCGATGCACATCCCGATCCCCGACCCGCAGAACAACAGCCCCCGGTCCACCTTCCCGTCCGCCACCGCCCGCCCCACCAGCCACGCGTTGTCCGGGTAATCGCACGATTCCCCCGCCGCGCACCCATACACCACCGTCTCGTGACCCTCGTCCCGCAGACGCTTCACCACGTGCTGGCACACCTCAAGCCCCCGGTGATCAGCCCCGATCGCCAGTTTCATGCCAGAATCTCCCCGAGTCGGGCCTTCACAGCGCTCTGGATCATCCGCGCCGTCTCATCATAGATGGACTGCGGACCCCCGATCGGGTCCGGAATGTCCCGCCCCTCCGGATCCAGCAGAAACACCTTCCCCTTCGCCCCCGGCGCCATCTCCAGCAGCCGCGCCAGGTGCCCCCGCGTCATCACGAACACAAAATCCGCCCCCGTCACCATCTCCGCCGTCACCCCGATCGACCGGTGCGCCGGCGCCTGCACCCCCAGCCGCCGCAGCGCCTCAATCGCCTCGATCGTCATCGGCGCGCCCGCCGCCGCCCCCATCCCCGCCGAAAAGAACCGCAGCCCCCCCTCCGCGCCCACCGCGCTCGACGCCACCGCCTCCGCCATCGGGCTCCGGCACGTATTCCCCGTGCACACAAAGAGAATGTTGCGAACCCGTCCGCCCGCCACGCGCACCAGCCTTTTTTGCCCCGATTTTCCGCCGCTCGGCCCGGCCATCCACCGATCCCGCCGCGCAAGTATCCGCCCCGCGGCTCACAATGGCAAAATCTGCCCCTTGCGGCATCCTCAGCCGACCCGGTAGATTCGTCCACCAGCAACCGGATGCACCGGTGCGAGCCCCCCGTCACGGGCTTCGCGAGGCAGACGTGGAATTCCTCGACCTCACATCCACGCTCCAGGAGTTGAAGGCACTGGGCGTCACCCAGCGCGCCGATGGACGCCTGGTCCGCCTCGAACTCCATCCCAAGGACGAAGACGAACACCCCGTCCAGCGCCTCCTCATCGGCGCCCCCGCCACCCCCGGAACCCCCGGAACCCCCGCCACCCCCGGAAGCCCCGCCACCCCCGGAACCCCCGGCAGCAACGGCCTCCGCATCATCTCCGCGCCCCGCGATTCGCTCCCCGACTTCATCGACAACATCCTCCACCGCTGCCACCTCGCCGAGGTCGTCCTCATCCCCGTCGGAACCTGGGGCGCCATCGTCAACCTCGCCGCATTCGATCTCGCCGCCGACGACGCCTGGCTCGAAGTCGATGCCGAAGCCTCCCTCCACCAGAACACCCGAAATCCACTCTCCGTCGGCTCGCGCGACCTCCACCTCGCCCCTGTCCTCACCCGCTCCCTCCTCGCCAACGCCGATTCCGACGAGCACGACCTCACCATCGCCGCCACCGGAATGCCCCTGCTCCTCGAGTTCTCCGGCAAGCACGGCCGGCTCCTCATCTGGAGCAACAACCCCCTCCTCACCGACAAAATCGCCCGCTGCGCCCCCTGCCCCGGCTAAGCGTGGCGCCGGGTGGCACTGGAGCCGCTTTGCGGCGCCAGTGGCGAGCCCCCGCACCCACCCCGATCCCCCTCCGCTATTGCCCATTGCCTACTTCCCCTTGCCTACACTCCCCCAGCGGATGGGCGTGACGGACCGGCTCCTTGCCAGTTCAGTCCCCTTATGCCTCCGGCGCGCGCCGGGGGAACCGCGTCCCCAGATAGGGCGAACCGGAATCAGCCGCGGCTGTCTCGCCTCACCCGGCGCGATCCGCAACCCTGTCCCATCCGTCCGCACTCAAGAACCCGGACACACCAATGAACAACAACTCACCACCCACCGCCGCCGCCACGCCCCGCGGGTTCACACTCCTCGAACTCCTCGTCGTCATCTCCATCATCGCCCTCCTCATCGCCATCCTCTTCCCCGTCCTGGGCGGTGCGCGCAGCGCGGCGCGCAAGACCAGCACCGAAGCCCTCATGCGCGATGTCATGACCGCCGTCGAAAACTTCCGCATCCAGAAAGGACGCCTCCCCGGCGTCTTCAGCCAGCGCGAACTCGCCTCCATGGCCAACCAGTTCCCCGGCTTCACACCCATGGAGAACGCGCTGCTCGACCTCGCCGGCGGCGTGGTCGATCCCTCCGAAATCACCGGCTCGCCCAACCCCGCGAGCCTCGATAACCCGTACATCCGCGTCGGCCCCACCACCACCGTCGCCGACCAGGTCCTCGTTGACACGCTCCGCATCGGCGATCCCACGGGCCCCGGCTACCTCCAGTTCAAAGCCGAAAACCTCTTCCCCATCCAGGGCCAGGCCACGAACCAGGACATCCCCGACGCCGACGGCGTCACCGTCGCCAAGGGCATGCCCGACATCATTGACGCCTTCGGCCAGCCCCTCATGCTCTGGGTCGAAGACGGCGGCGCGCCCGAGAAAGTCACCGAGGTCGAAGACTTCGCCCGCGTCGAATACGCGACCTCGCTGCGCGCACGCTTCTACGTCAACGCCAACCGCGGCTACCTCGACGCCACCAAACTCGGCGAAGACCAGATCAACCAACTCTGCCAGAGTTCGCTCGGCGGCGCCGTGGACGATCCACTCACCGTCGATGACTGCATGCTCGACGCCGCGGCTCGCGTCGCCAACCTCACCGCCGTCCTTGGAAGCCCGGCATTCCCCGTTCAGCCCGCCATCGCCTCGGAGACGCCGTCGCTCCCCGCCCAGCCCCGCGGCAAGACCGTCCTCATCTCCGCCGGCAAGGATCGCGCCTTCTTCAAACGCAAAGAACTCGACGCCAAACTCGGCTATGGGCCCGATGGCGCCATCCCCGGCATGCCCACCGAGCGCGCCCCCACCGTCGACGACTTCGACGACCTCATCCAGTCCAGCGGCGGCTGACCGCCCTCCCGCAACAGGCCGCTACCGGTGTGCCACTGGAGCCGCCCTTCCGGGGTCCTTGAGGCGGCGCCGGTCCCGACCCGAGCCTTCGCCCCCATTCCGGGGTCCACCATCACCCCTGTGCGCACCGCGCCCCCGGGACCTGTCCCGAGTGACCCTGTTTGTGCGCAAAAACACCGTCACTACCCCGGTTGACCGGTTTTTCCCCTCCCTCCCCGACCAGACGCCTGATACGCTTCCACCATGAGCACATCGATCCGCGCCCGCGTCGCCCGCGCGGCCCTCACCGGGTTCGCAGCGGGCGGATGCCTCATCGCCGGCTCCACCACCGTCATCGCCCAGCCTGCGCCTCCCAACGGCCCGCGCCAGGTCGATCCCCGCTGGCACGCCCTCGTTCACGCCACGCTCATCCCCGCCCCCGGCGAGAAAGTCGAGGACGCCACCATCGTCTTCCGCGATGGCGTCATCCTCTCCGTCGAGGCCGCCGCGCCCGCCCCGGATGGCGCGCGCGTCTGGGATTGCTCCGGCCTCACCGTCTACCCGGGACTCATCGACGCCCACCTCCCGGTTGACGCCCCGCGCCCCGACGCCGCCATGCCCGGCGCGCACTGGAACGGCAAAGTCACGCCGGAGCGCACCGCCCTCGACGGCGCCGGCGTTGACGAAAAAACCAAGAAGGAGATGCGCAAACTCGGCTTCACCGCCGCGCTCATCGCCCCCAGGGGCGGCATCTTCCGCGGACAGACCGCCGTCATCCTCCTCGATGGCGAAGCCGGCGCCACCGCCTCCTCCGAACGCCGCGATGTCGTCGCCCCCCTCGCCTTCAACGAAGTCGCCTTCGACGCCGGCGATTGGCAGGGCCGCGAGTATCCCGGCTCCAAGATGGGCGCCATCGCCCTCATCCGCCAGACGCTCCTCGATGCGCAGTGGCATCTCCAGTGCCTCGATGTCTATGGCCGCGAGCCTTCGAAGCACGAGCCCGTGATCCCCAGCGCCGGCCTCATCGCGCTCGGAAAGAACGCGCCCGACTCAACCCCCCTCCTCTTCGACGTCGCCGATGAGCAGGATGCCCTCCGCGCCATCGCCATCGCGCACGAGTTCAACCGCGCATGCGCCCTCGTCGGCGCCGGAACCGAGTTCCGCCGGCTCGATGGCCTCGCCGCCGCGCAAACCCCGATCATCGTCCCACTCAACTTCCCGGAAGACCCCAAGGTCGCCACGCCCTCCGAAGCCGAGGCCGTCAGTCTCCGCGACCTCATGACCTGGGAGCAGGCGCCCACCAACCCGCGCCGTCTCGCCGCCTCCGGACTCACCGTCGCCCTCACCACCGACAAACTCAAAAAGCGCGATCAGTTCACCGCCAACCTGCGCAAGGCCATCGAGCACGGCCTCACCGAGGACGACGCCCTCGCCATGCTCACCACCGCGCCCGCCGAAATCCTCGGCGTGGACGACCGCCTCGGCCGCGTCGCCCCCGGCATGCTCGCCAACTTCGTCGTCGTCGATGGCGCCTCGCTCTTCGATAAGAAAACCAAGATCCGCGACGTGTGGGTCGGCGGCCGCCGACACGAAGTCACCGCCGCGCCCGATGTCAAACTCGAAGGCGCATGGGCCGTCACCTTCGAGTTCCCCAACCCCATGACCGGCGAGTTCATCCTCACCAAAACCGACCGCGGCCACGCGGTCAAAGTCTCCGCCGAGGAAAAGGAAGGCAAGGGCCGCAACGTCTCCCTCCGCGAAAACCGACTCACCTTCCTCGTCGATGGCAAGCCCTGGGATGTCGATGGCGTCTTCACGCTCTCCGCCGTCGTCGAAGGCGAACGCATGTTCGGCACGGGCGTCGATCCCTTCGCCGAAGTCTTCTCCTGGTCCGCCACCCGCACCGGCGATGCGCCGAAAGAAAAGCCCAGGGGCCAGCGCGCTCGCGCCGAAGGCGAAGCCGAAGCCGAGGAAGGCGCCAACGAAGCAGACAAGCCCGCCCTCGCCGCGGCTGACGCAGACGACGACGCCGCCAGGAAACCCGAAGTCCCCGAAGACATCTCCACGCCCTTCGGCGCCTTCGGCCTCATGGCCCCGCCCGAGCAGCGCACCGTCGCCGTCATCAACGCCACCATCTGGACCAGCGGCCCGAGCGGCGTCATCGAAAACGGCGCGCTCCTCGTCTCCGGCGGCAAGGTCGCCTGGGTCGGCCCCATGAAGGGCTTCAACGCGCCGAATGACGCCTACCTCATCGACGCCGAAGGCCGCCACGTCACCCCCGGCCTCATCGATTGCCACAGCCACTCCGGCATCGCCGGCTCCGTCAACGAAGGCACGCAAGCCGTCACCTGCGAAGTCCGCATCGGCGACGTGATCGACCCCGATGACATGGCCATCTACCGCGAACTCGCCGGCGGCCTCACCGCCGCCAATCAACTCCACGGCTCCGCCAACCCCATCGGCGGACAGAACAGCGTCGTCAAACTCCGCTGGGGCGTCGATCGCGCCGAAGACATGCGCATCGATGGCGCCATCGCCGGCGTCAAGTTCGCGCTCGGCGAGAACGTCAAGCAGTCCAACTGGGGCGAAAACTTCACCACCCGCTATCCCCAGACCCGCATGGGCGTCGAAACCATCATCCGCGATCGCTTCACCGCCGCACGCGACTACGCCAGGGAATGGACCGCGTGGCTCGCCCACCGCGGCGGGAATCCTTCTGACTTCGGCATGACCCCCGCCGTCGCGAAATCCCTCGAAAAAGCCTCCGGCTGGGATCTCTCCAAGCGCAACGCCATCCCGCAGCCGACGTCCGCCATGCCACCGCGCCGTGATCTCGAACTCGATGCCCTCGCCGAGATCCTCGCGGGCGATCGACTCATCCACTGCCACTCCTACCGGCAGGATGAGATCCTCATGCTCTGCCGCGTCGCGCGCGATTTCGGCTTCCGCATCGGCACCTTCCAGCACGTGCTCGAAGGCTACAAGGTCGCCGAGGCCATCCGCGATTCCGCACTCGGCGGCTCCACCTTCAGCGATTGGTGGGCCTACAAGTTCGAGGTGTATGACGCCATCCCCGAGAACGGCGCCATCATGAACGAGGTCGGCGTCTGCGTCTCCTTCAACTCCGATTCCGATGAACTCGCGCGACGCATGAACACCGAGGCCGCCAAGGCCGTGAAGTACGGCGCCGTGCCGCCCGCCGAGGCCCTCAAGTTCGTCACGCTCAACCCCGCGAAGCAACTCAAGATCGATCATCGCGTCGGCTCACTCGAAGTGGGCAAGGACGGCGACTTCGTCGTCTGGTCCGGCGATCCCCTCTCCAGCCTCTCGCGCTGCGAAGCCACCTGGATCGACGGCCGCGAGTATTTCTCTCTCGATCGCGACGCCGAACTCCGCGCCGCCGCGAGAACCGAACGCAACCGCATCGTTCAGAAACTGCTCACCGCCGACAAGGCCGGCGGCGCGATGGCCGGGCGCGGCGGGGCAGGCGGCGAAGACGCCGGCGACGATGCCCGCCCCACCGAATCCATGAGCCTCATGGAGCGCGTCCAGTACGAAGCCCTCGAACGCCACTACCTCGACATGCTCCGCGCCGGCATCGATCCCGAATCCTCGCGCTGCGGAGTCTGCGGCTGCGACGGCGCCTCGCTCGTCCTCCTCCGTCCGTGATCCTCTCCATTCACAACGAATCCGAACCGCACCAACGATTCACCGACCTCAACCAAAGCATCAGCAAGGGCCTGATCCCATGAAGAACCTCATCGCCGGCGCACTGATGACCTGCCTCGTCTCCGCCAGCGCCGCCACATCCGCGCTCGCGCAGGACCTCACGCACAAGGCCCCGCCGCAAGCCATCCCCGTCGCCATCACCAACGCCACCATCCACACCATCTCCGGTGAAGAAATCGAAAACGGCTTCATCACCTTCGAGAACGGCCGCATCGTCGAAATCGGCCGCGGCGAGCGCGCCTTCACCGGTCGACACCGCGTCATCGACGCCAAAGGCAAGCACGTCTACCCCGGTCTCATCTCCGCCAACACCGTGCTCGGCCTGATGGAAGTCGGCTCCGTCCGCGCCACCATCGATATCTCCGAAACCGGAGACGTCACGCCCGAAGTCCGCGCCGCCGTCGCCGTCAACCCGGATTCAACCATCATCCCCGTCACGCGCTCCAACGGCATCCTCACCGCCGCCGTGCTCCCCTCCAGCGGCGCCATCCCCGGCCGCGTCTCCGTCATCCGCCTCGATGGCTGGACGTGGGAAGACATGACCGTCGAATCCGATTCCGGACTCCTCGTCAACTGGCCCAACGTCCGCCCCATCAACTCGCGCTGGATGCGCCGCACACCCGAAGAGCAGCTCGAGCAGGCCCGCGAAAACCTGAAGAAGATCGACGAAGCCTTCGACGCCGCCGCGGCTTATCTCGCCGCGCGCAAGGCCGATCCCACGCTCCCCACCGATATCCGCTGGGAAGCCATGCGCCCCTCGCTCGAAGGAACCAAGCCCGTCTACATCTCCGCGCAGGAGTTCGAGCAGATCCAGTCCGCCGTCTCCTGGGCCGCCGACCGCAACCTGAACGCCGTCATCGTCGGCGGACGCGATGCGCGCCTCTGCCTCGATATCCTCAAGCGACACAATGTCGCCGTCATCCTCACCGGCACGCACAACATCCCTCGCCGCGACGACGCCGCCTACGACGAGCCCTTCACGCTTCCGAATGCCCTCGACCAGGCCGGCATCCGCTGGTGCCTCGCCGCCAACGGCGGCTCATTCCAGACGCCGCACGAGCGCAACCTCCCCTACCACGCCGCCACCGCCGTCGCCTATGGCCTGAACCGCCACGCCGCGCTCCGCGCCATCACCCTCTCCGCCGCGGAACTCCTGGGCGTCGCCGATCGCTTGGGCTCCCTCGACGCCGGCAAGGCCGCGACCCTCATCGTCACCGACGGCGACCCCCTCGAAATCACCACCCATGTCGAAATGGCGTTCATCGACGGCCGCGAAATCGACCTCACCAACAAGCAGACCCACCTCGCCGACAAGTACCGCGAGAAATACCGCCAACTCGAAGAAAACCCCTCCGAAACCCCCGCCAGCGGGTCGGGAAGCGGCCCCGCGACCTCCTCCAGACCCTGACCTGCGCCAAAACGCGAAAACGCGCCGAAAAGCGCGAATTCAAACCGTTTTCACGTTTTTCGCTCAGTTTCCCGCAAACGGCGCCCCGCCGTCCAGCAGCCGCGCCGCCCACCCCCGCGCCCCCGCCGTGACCTCCAGCACCACCGCCCCCGCCACCACTGCGCCCAGAATCGACGTCGAAAAAACCCCGTTTGCCGCGGCCATTGCGGCAAAACCCACCTGAATCGGCCCGATCAGCGCGTTCACCATCGCCGCCGCCCGCCGCCACGCCTCCCCGCGCAGCCCCGCCCCGCCGAACACCCACCACCCCAGCCACGCCCCCAGCCAGCGCCCGTCGCTCGAAAAAATCACCGCAATCACCGCCGCGATCCAGAACTCCCGCCGCGAGACTTCAGCCGCAAAATCGACGTGCGCGACGGCCGCGGCGACGAGAATCGGAACGACGACGCCGTTCACGAGGTGGCGCACGTTGCGCGAAAACCTGCGATTCCGGCGCGATTTCACGGCCAGAATCGTCATCCACAGGCTGAGCGCGATCCCGGCGACCCACGCGCGCGTGACGCCGAGTGCGCCGAGCGCCAGAAACCCGCCGACGAACGCGGCGCCGCCGGCGATGTCGATTTCGGCGCTGAGCGCCACGCGGCGATCGACCCGCCGCGCTCGGGCGCCGAAGAACGCCGAGCCGGCGCCGATTGATGCGCCGAAGGGGATCGCCGTGACCCACGGCGCGTTCAGCGTCCAGCGCGCCAGGAGCGCGGCGGCGCCGCCCGCGACGATGAGGCTGCAGAGGCCGATGGCCGCGGCGCGGAGCGGCGACGTGCGCGACGGGCGCGGCGGGCCGACCGACCACCACGGGCCGAGCAGGATCACGAGCGCGAAGGCGATGACCACGACGGCGTTGCGACCCTGCGCGCGCGCGCTGCGCACGCGCGCCGCGGCGGCGCGCTGCGGCGCTTCGGCCTCTTCGTGCCGCTCGCGGAGGGATTCGATGGTCGCGGCGTCGCCGCCCGCCGCGGCGAGGGCGGCGCGCTCGGTCTCGTGTCGCGACTGGAGTTCGGCGAGCGCTGCGCGCTGCTGCGCATCGCCGGAATAGACCCCGCGGTGCAGATTCGGCGCGATGCGCGCGAGCGTTGTGGCGCCGAGGAGCGCGCCGACGAGCGCGCCGGCGAGCATGGCGGCGCCGACGGCGCCGCCCGGGGCGCGGGCGCAGCGGAGGAGCCACGCGCACGCCGCGGCGGCGGGGCCGAGCAGCGCCAGGATCTTGATCGCGGCGAGCCAGACGAGCGGATCGCGCATGGCGGGGAGTGTAAGCCCGTCGCGCGGCGGCGGACGGGGGGCGGGCGCGGCGCTTCCGTGCTACCGTGACGCGTCATGCGCACGCTTGCCGCCTGGGTGCACGACATCAGCCCCTTCGTCTGGAGGATCTCGGGCGATTTCGGCCTGCGCTGGTACGGGCTTTCGTATCTGCTCGGCTTCGCGCTCGCGTGGCTGCTCATGTGGTGGATGGCGAAGCGGCGCATCTGCCTGATTCCGGTCGATCGCGTGCCGGACGCGATGCTCATGCTCGCGTTCGGCGTGCTGGCGGGCGGGCGGCTGGGCTACGCGATCGTGTACGACCCGACGCTGTTCGGGTTTTCGTCGTCGCCGCCGTGGTGGCGGTTGCTCGCGATCAACGAGGGCGGCATGGCGAGCCACGGCGGGATGATCGGCGTCGTGCTCGCCTCGTGGTGGATTGCGCGGCGGATGAATGCGCCGCTGCCGCACGTGCTGGACACGGTCGCGGCGATCGCGCCGCCGGGGCTGATGTTCGGGCGCATTGCGAACTTCGTGAACGGCGAACTGCTGGGGAAGATCGTGGCCGGGCGCGGCGAGCCTGCGCCGTGGTGGAGTGTGAAGTATCCGCAGGAACTGCTGAGCCCGACGCTGCCGCCGCCATGGGCGCCGGGAGACGCTGATCGGTTCGGCGAACTGTGCGAGCGCGTGGCGCCGGGAGCGCCGCTGGACAAGGCGATTCCGGCGGTGATCAGCGCCGTGCAGCACGGCGCGGCGGACGTGAAGGCGGAACTGGCGCCGCTGCTGACGGCGCGGCATCCATCGCAACTCTATCAGGCGCTGGCGGAGGGGCCGATTCTGTTCATGGCGCTGTGGCTGATCTGGGCGAAGCCGCGGAAGCCGGGCGTGATCGGCGCGTGGTTCCTGATTGTGTACGGCGCGCTGCGGATCGTGACGGAGGTCTGGCGCCTGCCGGACGATCATCTGAAGGTGGCGCGGCCGATGGGCCTCAGCCGCGGGCAGTGGCTGAGCGCGGCGATGATCGTGGCGGGCGTGATTTCGCTGGCGTTCGTGGTGAGGCGGAAGGTGGCGCCGATGGGTGGATGGAGGAAGAAGAAGGCAATAGGGAATGGGCAATAGGCAATAGCGGAGGAGGAGATCAGGCGACTCCGGTGAGGGCTTTCTCGAACTCGGCCTTCTTGGTGAGGCCAACGAACTTCTGCTTGATCTGGCCGTCCTTGAAGAGGATCACCGTGGGGATGGCGGTGATGCCGAAGCGGACGCTGACATCGCGGTTGGAGTCGGTGTCCACCTTGCCGATCTTGACGCGTCCGTCGTATTCCTTGGCGAGTTCATCGATGGTGGGCGCGAGGGCGCGGCAGGGCATGCACCACTCGGCCCAGAAATCGACGAGGACGGGCTTCTCGGAGTTGATGACTTCGGTTTCGAAGTTGCCGTCGGTGAACTCGTGAACCTTGGTGCTGGCCATTGGTGTGCGCTCCAGAATCGGCGGCGCCGCCGCGGGGTTTGTGTGTTGTCCGCCGCTGTCGCGGGGGCGCCATGCTAGCCCTTTGATGCCGGAGGGGCCAACGGGGCGCCGCCCCCGTGAGATGCGGTGGCTGAAGCCGCCCCGGCGGGTCAGCCCGAGCAGAGAGAAATCCGGTCGGCGATGCGGAGGGCTTCGACGTGGGGGCGGACATCGTGGACGCGGAAGAGGCGGACGCCGCGGGCGTGCATGATGACGGCGGCGGCGACGGAGCCGGTGATGCGCTCGCGGGGCGGGGGGAGTGGCGCGGGGCGTGCGATGTGCGCGGTGTGCGCGCTGCGCCCGTCGTCGGTCTCCGGTGCATCGCTGCTTGCCGACATGGCGGCGCCGATGAATGACTTTCGGCTGGCGGCGCCGAGGATGGGGAAGCCGAGGGCGGCGAAATCGCGCATGTGGGCGATGAGCGTGAAGTTCTGCTCGACGGTTTTGCCGAAGCCGAGGCCGGGATCGAGGACGATGGCGGCGGGCGGGACGCCGGCGGCGACAGCCGCGGCGGCGCGGGACTTCAGGAACTCGCGGACGACGGCGACGACGCCGCGGTTTTCTTCTTCGCGGCCGTAATCCGGGGGCGGGGGCGGGGGCGGGAGCGGGGGCGCGGCGGCGGTGTGTTCGTGCGAGTAGCGATCTTCCGGGGGCGGGCGCAGGCGGTGCATGAGGATGAGGCCGGCGCGGCGCTCGGCGCAGAGGGTGAGGATGCGATCGTGGTCGTCGCGGCCGGCGGAGACATCGTTGACGGCGTCGGCGCCGGCGGCGAGCGCAGCCGCGGCGACTTCGGCGAGGGTGGTGTCGATGGTGATGGGGGCGGCGATGTTTGCGCGGCGGATGGCCTCGATGGCGGGGACGACGCGGCGGATCTGCTCCTGCGCCGGGACGCGGGCGGCGCCGGGGCGCGTGGATTCGCCGCCGATATCGAGCATGTCGGCGCCGTGTTCGAGGGCTGTGCGCGCCGCGGTGACGGCGGCTTCGGGTGTGGGGAGCGCGCCGCCATCGGAGAAGGAATCGGGCGTGACGTTGAGGATGGCGAGGATGTGGGAGCGGGTGAGCGCGAGCGCGGGGCGCGAGGGGGAGAATGACCAGGAGGGGGCGGTGGTGTTGTGCGGTGTGGTGTGGGGCATGGGGGTGCGCGGTAGATGGGAGGTGGTAGATGGTAGATGGGGGGAGGAGGGGAATACGGAATGTGGAATACGGAATACTGGGGGGAAGAGCGTTGCGCGAGTAATTTGGCCTCTCGGGGAGACATGATGCTGATGCAGGGAGCCTGCCGGTTGTCTCGGCGCCTCCCTCCGGCGGAAGCGATGCGGATCGGAGGGGCTACAGTTCGGACGGGGGTGCATGCGCGTGCATCGAAGCCTCGATTCGGAAGGGGGCGCTCTGATGAGGAACAGCAGACCCGGGTTCGTTTCGTGGTGCGAACACGTCGGGGTGGGCGCCATCCTGCTCGTTGCGATGATCGGGTGCGCGGGTGGGGCGGGGCGAAGCGAGCGAGAGTCTGCGAATGCGGGCGATGTTGCGCCGGGAAGCGTTGAGCGCGTGTTTCTGTATGACGATTCGCCCGGCGCGGATGTGGGGGTGGCGGTGTGGTCGGAGAAGACACTTTCGCGCGAGGCGGGCGAGGCGGTTGAGGGGTTTGTGGAGTGGACGCGGGCGCATCCTGAGTACAACCACGTGGTGGTGTCGCCGAGCGGACGGGCGGCGTTGCTGAAGAGCACGCGTGCGTACGGGCCGTCGCTGCTCCGTGTCCGGAACAGGTGGTGGAGTGACGAGGAGCTGCTGATTCGCGGCAAGGGCCGCATTGGGTTCTTGAATGACACGATGATCCTGACGAGCCAGCGCCTGTTCGCGTTTCGCAAGGAAGAATGGCGCCCCTACGACCTCGGGCCGTTGATGAACGCAGGGGCGCTGAGCCCCGATGACGCCCTGCTCGTGCACGAGGACGGAACGACGACTGTTGTCACAATCGACGCCGATGGCGCGCGCCACGACCGGCCGGGCGCTGAGATTGGTTTTGTGGACGCCGACACGTCAACGTCCCGTATGAGGCTGTTTCCGCTGCCTGCCGGAGGCGGCTTGTTCTGGACAGGCACTGACGCAGGCCGGGGTGCGGTATGGGGCATGTATGAGCTGCGGGCGGATCCGTCAGGTGCGGACGTTTCGCACGGGCCGTTCCGTGGAATCCTGATGTGTCAGGATGGTGCGCGCATATTGGTCATGCATGAGGGGTTCAACTTCAAAGCCGTGTCATGGGAGATGGGCGAGTTCAAGGAAGCCCCGATTGCGGGAGGAACCTCCAAGTGGAGACCGGTGCGCGCCTGCGACGGGCTCGTTGCGGGGTATCAGTCTGGGGCATGGGGTTTTCTGGCGCCCGGGGCGCTTCCGTTTGTGCACGTGCGGAGGCTGGAGGAGGATCGAATCGGCGCGAGTGTGGGGCGTACGCCGCGGCGCGCGGCGTATATGTATGGGTGGCTGAGGTATGGGGGTGGGGGTGGGGGTGGTGGTTGAGGGAGAGTGGCGCTATGCAGAGGGAACCTGCCGGTTGCCTCGGCGCCTCCCTCCGGCCACGCCACACACTGCGGGGCGCGTGTCAATGATGCAACGGTGGAGGGCGAAGAGTTCGTGGTGGGATGAGATGAATGCGTGGATGGAGCGCTCGGCGGGGGGCCGGCGCATCGGCGGCCGTGTGCCGCGGGGGCTGCGACTGGGGATGATGGTCGCGGGGTGCGTGGTGGTGATTCTGGGGCAGTTCGTGTGCGCGGTCGCGCTGCTCGGTGTGGTGACGGTTGCGCTGGCGCCGTGAACTGGAGTCCAACGCCACGACTTCAGGCCGTTTCAACGGCCTTGCTCGCTTGTAGGCCACGGCTTCAGCCGTGGTCCGGCGCCGGGATCTCGTGCCTCAAGCCCGTTTCAATGGGCTTCTCCGTCCGTGGCTTTAGCCGCGGGGCGTTCAGTTCACGGCGTTGAGTGGCACTGGTGGCTTGCCCACCAGTGCCGATCCGCAACGGGCACTCATCCCCACAGCGCGCTCCCACGCGCTCCCGCTCCGCGCCTTCAACGAGCCCGACGCGCAAGCGAGGGACGAAATCAACGACAACATCGCACGCGCCCCCCTGAACCTCCCACGCGCCCGCCTCCCCTCCGCTATTGCCTATTGCCTACTGCCCATTGCCCATTGCCTCTCCCCTCACACTTCTCCACCTCAATCCCCTTGTACATCGCCCTCCCCAACTCCCTCATCCCGATCTTCAACATCACACGCTTCGACGCGATGTTCTCCGGATAGCAGAACGCCACGATCCGCTCCAAGCCCATCGCGCCAAACCCATACTCCAGCACCGCCCGCGCCGCCTCTGTCGCGTACCCGCGCCCGTGGTGCTCCCGCACGAAGTGATACGCCACCTCCACCTCCGGCGGGTCGCCCTCCACCGGAAACAGACCGCTGTCGCCGATCACTTCGCCCGTTTCCTTGAGTTCCACCGCCAGAAGCCCGTACCCGGTCGTCGCCATCCGCTCAATGTGCTTCAAAAGCCGCTCGCGCGCTTCAATTCGCGAAAAAGCGGTTCCCTGACCCACCCATCGCATCATTTCCGCGTCGCAGAAGATGCGATACAGCGCCTCGAAATCCGCCTCCCGCAGAGGCCGGATCCGCAGCCGCGCCGTCTCCAGAAAAAAATCGCGCGCAGTGACCGGTTTTGTGCGCTCATTCATGGTCACAACGGAAAATCCTCTGGCCATCCCCCGCCGCGAGCGTACACTGCCCGCCCAAGACCTGTGCTTGAAAACTCTCCCCCCAAGGAGGCGCCCTATGCCCACCGCCGCCAACCCCGCGTACACCGAACTCTGCGCAATTTGGCGCGAAGCCGCCACGCTCGTCTCCATCGGCCAGACGCTCTCCTGGGACCAGGAGATCGATATGCCCCCCAAGGCCGCGCCCTTCCGCGCCGAGCAACTGGCGATGATCTCGCGCCTCGCGCACCAGCGCCACACCAGCCCGCGCCTCGGCGAACTCCTCGCCGCGTGCGAAGCCGATAAGGCCCTCCTCGCCGATCCCCTCGCCGCCGCCAACCTCCGCGAAGCCCGCCGCGACTACGACCGCGCCACGAAACTCCCCACCGAACTCGTCACCGAAATCACCGAAACCAACAGCCGCGCCATGCACGTCTGGCGCGAAGCCCGCGAGAAAAAAGACTTCAAGCGATTCGAGCCCTGGCTCGAGAAGCAGGTCTCCCTCAACCGCCGCAAGGCGGAGTGCTACGGCGCGCCCAAAGGCGGCGAACTCTACGACGCCCTGCTCGAGGACTACGAGCCCGGACTCACCAGCGCCCAGGTCGAGACCGTCTTCAAGCCGCTCCGCGCGTCCCTCGTCGAGTTCATCGGCCGCATCACGGCGCAGAACGTCCCGCACCACGACGCCGTCCACCGCGTGAAAATCCCCATCGAGAAGCAGAAGGAGTTCAACAAGCACGTCGCGGTCAAACTCGGCTACGACATCGAGGCCGGCATGCTCGCCGTCTCCGCGCACCCCTTCTCCGAGGGCCTCGCCCCCGGCGATACGCGCATGACCACCAAGTACCGCGAAGACCACTTCCCCGAAGCCCTCGCCACCACGCTCCACGAAAGCGGCCACTCCCTCTACGAACAGGGCCTCCCGAAGTCGGATCGCTTCGGCCAGCCGCTCGCGCAATCCATCTCGCTCGGCGTGCACGAAAGCCAGTCGCGCATGTACGAGAACCAGCTCGGCCGCTCGCTCGAGTTCTGGCAGTGGTGCCTGCCTGTCGCGAAGCAGATGCTCGGCGCCGCCATCGATCAATACACGCCCGAAGACCTCTACCGCGCCATGAACATCATCAAGCCGCGGCTCATCCGCGTCTATTCCGATGAAGCCACGTACCACCTCCACATCATGCTCCGCTTTGACCTCGAGCGCGCCCTCATCCGCGGCGACCTGAAATCCGCGGACGTGCCCAAAGTCTGGAACGAGCGCATGAAGAAGGATCTCGGCGTCGATGTGCCCCACGACGGCGATGGCTGCCTCCAGGACATCCACTGGTCCATGGGCGCCATCGGCTACTTCCCCACCTACACTCTCGGCACCCTCTACGCCGCGCAGTACTGGGACACCATCAACGCCGCCATCCCGGGATTGAAGAAGCAGATCGCCTCCGGCGAGTTCGCGCCCCTCCTCGCCTGGCTGCGCGAAAACATCCACGCCGTCGGCCGCCTCCACCGCCCCGCCGACCTCTGCAAGAAACTCACCGGCAAACCCCTCAGCCACCAGCCCCTCATGGCCTATCTGGAGGCCAAACTCGCCCCCCTCTACGGCCTCTGAGCGCCAAAACGCGCCAACAGCGCCAAAACGCGAAAAACAGCGCAGAAATCAAAAAACCACTCCAATTCCGCCCCCTCGCCCCCCGCCCCGCCACCCTCCTACAGTTCACCGGCCATGGCCTCTTCCGAAGAGACAACGCAGACGATCAGAGTCAATTTTGCGCGCCCGATGCCGCTTTTTCCGCTCCACGGCGTCGTTCTGCTGCCGCACGCCGTCCTCCCGCTCCACGTCTTCGAGCCGCGGTATCGCCAGATGGTCGAGCAGGCCCTCGACACCTCCGGCCAGGTCGCCATGGCCATGTTCGAGGGCGACCGCTGGAAACTGGAATACCACGGCCAGCCGCCGATCCGGCCGGTCGTGTGCGTCGGGCAGATCGTTCAGCACGAGAAACTGTTCGACGGGCGCTTCAATATTCTGCTCCAGGGCGTGTGCCGGGCGCGCATCGAGCGCGAGCACAATCCGAAGAACGGCCGGCTTTACCGCGAAGCGATTCTGCGCCCGATCGGGCCGCACGAGGTGTCGGAGGAGGAAATTCCGGGCGTGCGGCAGCGGCTGCGCGATCTGTTGCAGGAGCATCCGCTGACCGAACTCGCCGCGGCGGAGGGGATTTCCAACTGCCTGGCGAAGGACGGCGCGCCGACAGCCGCGGTGATGGAGTTGATCAGCATTTCGATCGTTTCGGATCCCGAAACGAAGTATCGGCTGCTGGCCGAGGCTGATCCGGCGGCGCGGGCGGAGTTGATCCAGCGGGAACTGATCTCGCTGCGCTCGCTGCTCAGCCGCGCGGAGCGCCAACTCGATCCCGCCGCGCCCAAGGGCGTGTGCTGGAACTGACGAAGAAAAGAGTTCACCACAGAGGCACAGAGGAACACAGAGAAAGAAGAGAAGCAGATTCTTTTTCTTTCTCTGGTTTCCCCTGTGTCTCTCTGTGCCTCCGTGGTCAACTCTTCTCCTGATCGGAACGAAGAGATTCGGCGATGGCGATTTCGTGCATGCGGACGGTGGAGCGGTCGAGGGATTCCTTGGCGCGGTGGAAGGCGTCGGCGTTGACGGAGCGCCACTCGGCGTCGGCCTGGGCGATGAGCGCTTCGAGTTCCGCCTCGGCCGCTACGCCCATTTCCTGGAATGTCGCGAAGTTCTCCCAGACCGCGGGCAGCGTGATCGTCGGCGGCTCGCGTGTCGTG
>CAZGVW010000119.1:0-9316 GCA_964529265.1 uncultured Phycisphaeraceae bacterium | reverse complement strand
CCGACAACCCGCGCTGCGTACGGCGGCCTGTGCAGATTGCTCACGCTCGGCAAGCGCCGCGCGGCCAAGGGCGAGTGCCACCTCACGCTTCAGGACCTTGTCGAGCATCAGGATGGGTTTCTTGCGATCGTGGCGCCTCCGCCCCCGGAAATGCCTCTCGAAGAAGTGGGGGAGGAGTTTGCGGAGGCGCTGCGCCGGCTGCGGGCTGTGTTCGATGACGATCGCCTGTCCCTCGCGGCGTCGTGTCTGTACGGGCCGGATGACGCCGCGCGGCTCCGCGCGCTGGCCGATCTCGCCGAATCTGCGCGCACGCCGCTTGTCGCGATCAACGATGCGCATTACCACAGCCCGCACCGCCACGCGCTTCAGGATGCGCTGACCTGCGTCCGCCACGGCTGCACGATTCAGAACGCCGGGTTCCGCCTGCGCGCCAACGCCGAGCGGCATCTGAAGGATCCGCACGACATGGCCCGCCTGTTCAGCGCCTATCCCGGCGCGGTGGCGCGCACGAAGGAGATCGCGGGCCGGGCCGCGGCGTTCAGCCTCGATCAACTTCGATACGAGTACCCGGATGAGCCGTGCCCCCCGGGCGCTTCGCCGACTCAGCACCTGCGCGCCCTGTGCGAGCAGGGCGCCAAGGCGCGATATCCGGATGGGACGCCGGAGAAGGTGCGCACTTCGCTCGACCATGAACTCGCCCTGATCGCGGAGTTGCGCTACGAGCCCTATTTCCTCACCTGTCACGACATCGTGCGCTTCGCGCGATCGAAGGGGATTCTGTGCCAGGGTCGCGGCGGCGCGGCCAACTCCGCCGTGTGCTACTGCCTCGGCGTCACGGAGGTCGATCCCTCGCGCTTCAGCCTGCTGTTCGAGCGCTTCATCAGCCGCGAGCGGAAGGAGCCGCCCGACATCGACATCGATTTCGAGCACGAGCGTCGTGAGGAGGTGATTCAGTACATCTATGCGCGCTACGGACGGGACCGGGCCGCGCTCACCGCGGAGGTCATCTCGTACCGCGGGCGCAGCGCCGTGCGCGACATCGGCAAGGCCATGGGGCTGCCGCAGGACTGCGTGGATGCGCTCGCCCGCAATCTCGACCTGTGGGGCGAGAAGCCGAACGAGCGGCGGACACGCGAGGCGGGGCTGAATCCCGATGATCCGACGATCCGCCTCGTGCTCGCGCTGACGCGCGAGATGCAGGGGTTTCCGCGCCACCTCTCGCAGCACGTCGGCGGCTTCGTGATGACGCGCACGCCGCTGTGCGAACTGGTTCCCATCGAGAACGCGGCGATGGAGGACCGCACCGTCATCGAGTGGGACAAGGACGACATCGATGCCCTCGGCATCCTCAAGGTGGATGTGCTGGGCCTCGGCATGCTCACGTGCATCCGCAAGGCGTTCGGAGAGGTGCAGGGCCACCGCGGCGAACCGCTCACCATCGGGCGGGTCATGGGCGAATACGCCGAGGATCCGGACGTCTACGAGATGATCCAGCGGGCGGACACCATCGGCGTATTTCAGATCGAGAGCCGGGCGCAGATGTCCATGCTGCCGCGGCTGAAGCCGAAGGAGTTCTACGACCTCGTCATCGAGGTGGCGATCGTGCGCCCCGGGCCCATTCAGGGCAAGATGGTGCATCCATACCTGCGCCGTCGCAGCGGCGAGGAGCCGGCGACGTACCCCAACGCGGACGTCGAGCGCGTGCTGGGGCGGACGCTGGGCGTGCCGCTGTTTCAGGAGCAGGCGATGCAACTGGCGATCGTCGCCGCGGGATTCACGCCGGATGAGGCCGACAAACTCAGGCGAGCGATGGCGGCGTGGAAGCGCAAGGGCGATCTCATCTACCGCTTCGGCGAGAAACTGATCGGCGGGATGATCGCCCGCGGCTATCCGCCCGAGTTCGCCGCGAGATGCTTCGAGCAGATCAAGGGCTTCAGCGAGTACGGATTTCCGGAGTCGCACGCGGCAAGTTTCGCGATTCTGGTCTATGTCTCGTGCTGGCTGAAGCACCATGAGCCGGCGGCGTTTGCCGCGGCCCTGATCAACAGCCAGCCGATGGGGTTCTACCAGCCGGCGCAGATCGTGCGGGATGCGCGCGAGCATGGCGTCGAGGTTCGGCCGATCGACGTGAACCACAGCCGGTGGGATTGCAGCCTGGAGGGGGCGCAGAAACCGGCGCTCCGCCTCGGCATGCGGCTGGTGAAGGGGTTGCCGCAGGCCGACGCCGATCGCATCCGTGCCGTCGTTCAACGGCGCGGGCGGTTCACCGCAATCGAGACCCTGTGGCGCATCAGCGGCGCGAGCGTGCGGGCGATGCGATGCCTCGCGCGGGCGGACGCCTTCGGGTCCATGGGCGTCGATCGCCAGGCGGCGCTGTGGGCGGTGCGCACGCTGCGCGATGAGCGGCTGCCGCTCTTCGATGCGGGGGTGAGCGATCGAATCGAACTGCTGGGGCGCGAATCGCTGCCATCGGTCTCCGCTCCCGATCGCACGCTGCACGATTACGCGTTCACCGGCCTGACGCTGCGGGAGCACCCGATCTCGTTCCTGCGGGAAGGCTTGGAGCGGCGCGGAGCGATCCCATCGAGCGAACTGCGCGATCCCGCGCGGTGTCCGCAGGGGAGGCTGGTGCGCATGGCGGGCGTGGTGCTGGTGCGCCAGCGGCCATCGACCGCCTCCGGCGTGGTGTTCATCACGCTGGAGGATGAATCGGGCATCGCCAACCTGGTGGTGTGGTCGGACGTGTATGAGCGGTTTCGGCGGATCATCCGCCTGAGCGCATCGCTGCTGGTGGAGGGCCGGGTCGAGCGCGAGGGCGAGGTTGTGCATGTCCACGCGGCGCGGTTCATGAGCCTGGACGCCCAGTTGCCGGCCCTCGCCTCGCTGTCGCGTGATTTTCACTGAGGAAAGAGCAACAATACACGCGTCATGTGCGGCCGATTCACGAGACTGTACGAGTGGAGGAAACTCCACGAACTGCTGGACCTTCGCTATCCGGCGCCGGAGGAGATGCGCCCGAGTTGGAACGTGGCGCCCTCGCAGACCACGCCGGTGTGCCGACTCGACGAGAACGGCGAGCGCGAGATCGCGTTGATGCAGTGGGGATTCACGCCGCGGTGGTCGAAAGAGCCGGGCGCCGGGCCCATCATCGCGCGCAGCGAAACAGTCGCCACACGCGGCATGTTCCGCGACGCGTACCGCGCGCGGCGATGCCTCGTGCCGATCTCCGGCTTCTACGAGTGGCGCACGACCGTGAGCGGCAGGCAGCCGCACTACGTGCGCCTGCTCAATGATGAAGTGTTCTGTCTTGCGGGAGTCTGGGAGCGATCGGGCGATGGCGACGACACCGTGGAGACGTTCGCCATCCTCACGACGGAGCCCAACGAAGTCGTCGCAGAGATCCACGACCGCATGCCCGTGATCATCCGGCGCGAGGATTACGACACATGGCTCTCGGGCGACAAGCCGCCCGAATCCCTCTTTCGGCCGTTCCCTGCGGAGGAGATGGAGGCGTTCCCCGTTTCGATGCGCGTGAACAGCCCGAAGAACGACGAACCGGGCCTGTGCGAGCGGGCGGCGCCGGACCGCGGGCTCTTTGACGCCGCGCCGTAGCCGCGGGAGGCCCTGCGCCGGGCGAGGCCCCGTACACTGGCGGCCTGGCTCACGCAGGGAGCGATTCGCATGGCGATCGGAGAGACGTCGTTGGGAACGCCGGATCGCAGCGACAGCGGTGGATTGCCGGGACCGACTTCGGGCGCGGAGCGGATCGTGGCGATCGATGTGCTGCGGGGGGTGGCGCTGCTGGGCATCGTGTTCATGAACATTCCGTTTGCGGGGCTGCCGGCGGGGGTGGGATGGAACCCGGCGGCCGCGGGAGGCAAGACGGGCGCGGACTGGTGGGCGTGGTTCCTGTCGTCGGTGCTGGTGGACGGGAAGGCGCGGGCGCTGTTCAGCATGCTGTTCGGCGCAGGCGTGATGATGATGTGGCAGCGCGCCGAGCGCGCTGGGGCGGAAGGGCGTGCGATCGCAGCGGACCTTCATTACCGGCGCATGCTGTGGCTGATGGTGTTCGGACTCGTGGATTCGTATCTGCTCCTCTGGACGGGAGACATCATCTGGATCTACGGGCTGTGCGGACTGGTGCTGTATCCGCTGCGGAACCTGTCGACGCGGGCGCTGATCGGCGCGGGGCTGGCGCTGATCGCGGTCACCGTCGTATATGGCATGGTGGAGCGCGCCGGGGAGATCGAGAAGCTCCGGGAGGTTCAGGCCATCCGGAGCACCCTGGCGGCGGAAGGGCCGCTGACGGAGAAGCAGCAGGAAACGCTGGATGCGTGGAATGAGGAGACGGAGGACGACCTGCCGACGCCGGAGCGCATCGAGGAGGCGCTGGAGACGGCTCGGGGCGGCTACCTCCGGAACGTCGTCGCGAACGCGGGCACGATGCAGGACTTTCATTCCAAGCCGCTGTACATGGAGACGGATGCGCTGAGCATGATGCTCATCGGGATGGGTCTGCTGCGGGCGCGTGTCATCACGGGGGAGCGGCGGACGCGCGTGTATGCGCTGATGGCGGCGGTGGGGCTGCCGCTGGGATGCGGGATGCAGGGGCTGACAGCGCTCGAGTGGAGCCGGTCGGGCTTCGACCTGGAGCACTTCGGGCCGTGGTGGCTGGCGTGGGAGTGGGTGTATCCGGCGCAGCGCCTGCTGACGGCGCTCGGCCATGTCGGTCTGGTGATGCTCGTGTGCAGGGCGGGGGTCCTCAGGCCTGTGCTGAGCGCGACCGCGGCGGCGGGGCGCATGCCGCTGACGAACTACCTCGGACAGTCGGTGATCTATCTCCTGCTGTTCACGGGGGCCGGGTTCGCGATGATCGGCGAGTTCAGGCGGCACGAGTTGATGGTGATCGCGGGGGCGATCTGGGTGTTTCAGGCGGTGGTGAGCGTGGTGTGGCTGCGGGCGCATGGGTTCGGGCCGGCGGAGTACGTGTGGAGGTGGCTGACGTATGGGAGGAGGCCGGAGGGGAGGCGGAAGTAGCCGGCGCCGGACCATGCACGTGTCAGGACGTTCAGAGCAATGACCGGCTCTGCACGTTGCATCAGGCCGGCGCGGGATCGAGAGCCGCCTTCTTCGCATGGATTGACATGGGGTAAAGATGCAGGAAGTCTCGCTCGTGATCGATGATGTGTCTCTCGGCGGCTCGCTCGGTCACGTGCGGGGGGCGCCGGGGCTGGTGCTCTTCGCGCACGGCAGCGGAAGCAGCCGGCGCAGCCCGCGCAATCGGCGCGTGGCGGAGCATCTTCGGAGCGGCGGGCTCTCGACGCTGCTGTTCGATCTGCTGACAGAAGAAGAATCGTCCGATCGCCGACTCGTGTTCGATATCCCGCTGCTGGCGCGGCGTCTTTCAGCCGCGGCGGAGTGGGCCCGGCGGCGCGACGATTGCCGCGGCGTGACGATCGGCTATTTCGGCCCCAGCACGGGCGCCGGCGCCGCGCTGGTGGCCGCGGCGGATGACCCGTTGATCGGCGCCATCGTCGCCCGCGGCGGGCGCCCCGACCTCGCAGGCGCCGAGGCGCTGGCCCGCGTGACGGCGCCGACGCTGCTCATCGTCGGGGGCGAGGACCGGCCCGTGATCGAGATGAACCGTGAAGCCGCGGCGCAGATGACGTGCGAGACGAGGCTCATCATCGTGCCCGGCGCCACGCACCTCTTCGAGGAGCGCGGGACGATGGAGCGGGTTGAGGAACTGGCGGCGGAGTGGTTTGGGAAGTGGCTGGGCACGAGCCCGCGGCGGTGATTTGGGGCGGTCGCCGCAGACAAAGCCACCTCGGGGACTCGAACCCCGGACCTGAGCTTTACGAAAGCTCCGCTCTACCAGCTGAGCTAAGGTGGCGTGGGGGCGGAAGTATCGCGCCTCGGGGCGGGGTTGTCCAATGGGCGTGGTGGTGGGGGGGCTGCGGCGCGGTTGCTTGTGCGGGGCGGGCCGCGGCGGACGGGGCTTTCGGCGGTACCACGGGGGAGCCGAGGCCGGTCCCGCGGCGGCCCATCGGCGGTCGATCGGCGGCGATCGGCGCTTGTGGGGTTCGGGCCGGCCGCGGAGGGGGTCGCTGGGCATGCGGCAGAGTCTGGCTCGCGGACGGTACTTCGGAAGCCCTGTGTTTCGGCGGAGCACGGGGAGCCTTTCGATTGTGCAGACTGAATACGGGAGGGACACGCGCCTGCCGCGGCATTCGCACGCGGCGGCGTATCTCTGCGTGGTGGTGCGCGGCGGGTTTATCGAGACGATGAGCGGGAGGGCGCACCCATGCGGGCCGGGCGCCCTCATCCTCAACCTGACGGGCGAGCCCCATCAGGATCGATTTACCGCCGATCGGACGAGCGTTCTGAACGTCGAGTTGCCCGATTCGTGGATCGGGGCGGCGACCGGTCTGGGGGAGGGCCCGCGCTACTGCGGTGGTTCGCGCTGCGCGGCGGCGGCGCGACGGGTTGAACGCGCGCTGGGCGAGGCGGGCGCGCTGGCGGACGTCGTGGTCGAGGGCCTGGTTGCGGAGTTGTTCCTGCGGTGCGGGCAATCGGCTTCACGGCGTGGATGCGGCGCGGCTCCATCGTGGCTTGAAACGGTGTCGGAGCGGCTCGCCGAATGCTGCGCCGATCCACCTTCGCTCACCGAGATGTCGCGCGAACTCGGTGTTCACCCCTCTCATCTGTGCCGCGTATTCCGGCGGAGGCACGGCGTGAGCATCGGCGAGTTCATCCGGCGCGAGCGAGCCTTTCGGGCGAGGGAGGCGGTGGAGCGAGGCGGCTCGCCGCTCGCCGAGATCGCCGCGGCGTTCGGCTTCGCGGATCAGAGCCACATGACCCGTTGCTTCCGCGCCAGGTTCGGCGTCACGCCGGGGGAACTCAGGTCGGTCGGGCGGAGCGCGGAGTGCGGCTCGGCGCGGGGCGCCCCGGAGGACCCGGCGGATCAAATGCGTTCAAGGGCAGGGGCGTCCAAGACGCGCGTGAGTCGAAACGTCATGCTGGGGCGATGAAGAGCGTTCTTCCGAAGACTCTGTGTTGCGGGCTCCGGCGCGATGACCTGAGGCGCCGGTGCGGGACGGCGCTGATCGCCGCGATCGTCATCGTCTCCCCGGTTGCGGCGTATCCTCCGGACCCCGCGCCGGAGGCGTTGGCGCTGCTGCGCGCGAATCGATTTGAAGAAGCCGCGGGAGCGTTTCAGCGCGTGGTCGAGGAGCACCCGTATGACTCCGCGATGTGGCGGCGGCTCGGGCAGTCGCTCCACGGGGCGGGCCGTTATGACGAGGCCGTGAGCGTGTGGCATCGCGCCATCGAACTTGGCGACGGCGCGGCGGCCAACATGTACAACATCTGCTGCTCTCTGTCGCTTGCGGGTCGCGGGGACGAGGCGCTCGACTGGCTCGAGCGCTCACTCGAGGCCGGCTTCACCGAAGACGAGCTCATCGGGCGGGACACCGATCTCAACTCGATCCGGGGGCATCCGCGCTTCGCGCAGATCACGGGCTCGCCGCCCCCTGCGGGCCTTTCGCGCGACGAGCAGTGGCGATACGACCTCGATTTCTTCGCCCGCCGCATGAGGCAGATGCACTTCGACCTGCACCGGAAGATCTCGCGGGAGGAGTTTGCGGCCGAAGTGGAGTCGCTGAAAGCGGACATCCCCTCGCTGAAGGATGGCCAGGTGAGAGCGCGGCTGCGGCGGATTCTCGCACGCGTGGGCGACGGGCACACGCTGCTCAGCGCCGTCAAGCCGGGAGCGGAGACGATCGTGCGCATGCCGCTCGATCTGTACATGTTCATCGACGGGTTGCACGTGCGCGGCGCGCCGCGGGAGCACGATGCGCTCGTCGGAGCGCGGGTGACGCGGCTCGGGGCCGTGGACGTGGATGAGGCGCTGCGCCGGTTTCGGGCGTACGTCTCCGTGGACAACGCGATGGGCTATCGAGACTGGGCCGGCGCTGCGCTCGCGTCGCCGGACATTCTCGAAGCCATCGGCGCGCTGAATGGAGACGGCGCGCTCGACCTCACCGTGATCACGCCCGAGGGTGAGGAGCGGCAGGAGCGAATCGTTGCGCGGGAGTCTTCACTGGCGGACCTGCGGCGCGGCGCCATCAGCGGATTCCGCTACGCCGCGGCTGAGTCGCCCACGCCGCTGTACGCCCGGCGGCCGGGCGATTCGCTGTGGTTTGAGCGCCTTCCGGAGCACGAGGCCGTTTATTTCTGGTTTGGGCAGGTGGGGGACGCTCCCGATCGGTCCTTCGAGCAGGTCTGCGACGAGGTGTTCGGCCTTGTAGAGTCGTCCGGGGCTCGGAGGCTGGTGATTGACATGCGCACGAACTCCGGGGGCAACTCCGGCCTGCTCATGCCGTTGCTGCACGGGCTGATCCGGTGCGAGCAGGTGAATCAGCCGGGCCGGCTGTTCGTGATCATCGGCCGCCGCACGTTTTCCGCCGCCATGAACGCGACGACGCTCATCGAAGCGCACACGCATGCGACCTTCGTGGGTGAGCCGACCGGGTCGAGCCCACGATTCGTCGGCGAGAGCACATCCTTCGTGCTGCCCTGCACGGGCTACCGCGTCTACTGCTCATCGCGACAGTGGCAGCACCTGTCGTCAACCGATGAGCGCACGTGGATTGCGCCGCAGATCGTGGCTGAGATGTCCGCGGCCGACTACCGGTCGGGGCGTGACCCGGCGATGGAGGCGATCATCGCACGGTGGTCGCAGGAGCGCTCACGCGCGGGGAACGACGCCAAGGGCGCCAACGCCGGCGCGAGGCCGGGGTGACCGGCGCCCGGACTCGACGGGGCGTCGCACGGATGAGGCTTATGCAGGGCCCGGGCCCGTCGCGGGCTCGAGCACCCGCAGCCGCGCCCCGGCTGCGCGCAACTGGTCGAGCACGCGCGAGCCGATGCGGATGCGGAGGCGCGCGACGCCGTCGTCATAGTCGCGGTCGAGAATCTCGGAGCGGTTCTCGATCGTGTGGATGGTTCGGGAATCGGCGAGGGGCACTTCGACCGTCATTTCGCGCACGGCGCCGAGGGCGCGGGCCCGCACGGCATCACGCAGGCGATCGATGCCGGGGTGCGAGGTGTCCCGCGCGCAAATGGCCACGGCCTCGCGATCCCGTCCCTGCCAGACGAGCATCTCGGCGTTGTCGCGGAGTTTGTCCACCTTGTTCAGGACGAGCAGCCGCTCCGGCGGGCGCCACGCTGCGCCGTCGCCGGCGCGCTCCTCATCCTTCGCCACCGCCTCGAACAGGTCGTCCAGCGTGCTGTTCACGGTCTCGAACTGGAGTTC
>CAZGVW010000118.1:0-4417 GCA_964529265.1 uncultured Phycisphaeraceae bacterium | reverse complement strand
TCTCAGCATCGGAACGTCGACGGGCGACGCACATGAGCGACATCGCAGCGGCGGCACTATCGCAATCGATCCGCGACAGCCGTTGCGCCAGGCGTATCCGCCAGGGCGCTCGGCCGTGCTCGCCGTTGAGGATCGCCCTGCCGACCCTTTGGTTGTGTGGATAGACCCGGACCTCAAAGCCCAGCGGCTCCAGGACCCGGTGGAACAGCGTTTCGTCCACACCATCGCCTACCCGGTGGTGGATCTCGGTGGCGATAGCCCAGGCTTGTTCGTTGTCGGCCGCACGGTGGCCGCCTCGGCCCATGACCCGGTAGATCGGTTTGCGCATCTCCCAGAGCGCTTTACCCAGGCCGCGGAAGTGATAGGCCGATCGCTGCGGATCGTTGTCGGTCACCAGCAGGCCCCCGGGCCTGAGGAGTCGGCCGGCGGCAGCGAGCGTCTTGGGCATGTCGTCACAATGGTGGATGGTGGCATTGATCACGACAAGGTCCGCGAAACCGGACACAAACGGCAGATCCTGCGCATCGGCCAGCAGTGGCACGTAGCCGTGTTCGCGGGCGATCAGCAGTGACCCACGCGCCACATCGACACCCACCAGCAACGCCGCAGTCGATATGCCGAGTGCCACGCCGACATTGCCCGGCCCGCACCCGATGTCCACGACGACCTTACCATTCCAGTCCCCCGTGACCGCTCGCCAACGTTGCACAAATTCCGGGTAGCGGTGGACCGACCGCAACCAATCGTCCATCCATTGGGCTTGCCCGAAGTAATACGTGTTGGCGTCCAGGCCGGGTGTCTGACGGGTCGGGGGGCATTCGACGATGCCGTCCTCGGCGACGGTGATCTCGGCATCTTGCCGTAGATACGGCCCAAGCCGCGCAATCGCATCGTTCGGGTGCACCATTTATCCGATGAATCCCAAAGAGCCTGAGTTCGGCGCCACTCTGCCCGGTGCTGCGGCACTAGAGGCTAATGCACCTCCCTAGGATGTCAACTCTTTTCAAGCCGTTGAGTTTGAGGCGCTGGGGCTGCTGGATGAGGGGTGAAGGGGTGTGGGGGGACGGGAATGTGGAAGGTGGTAGGTGGAATGTGGGGAAGTAGCCGGTAGCCGGTAGCCGGTAGACGGTAGACGGTAGACGGTAGACGGTAGACGGGGAAGAGGGGGAGTGGGCGCAGCGCAGTGCGCGTGTAGACAACGCTTCCGCGTGGCGAATGCAACGAGTGGAGTCTCTGCGTGGCATGGTCCAGCGCTTCGCCGGGCCATGGTTTTCTTCGCCCCGGGAGGGTCGCAGGGATGTAGCCGCCGGTGGAGTCCGCCGAAGGCGGACGGAACCGGTGGACAGGGATCCTTTGCCTAATCGCCCCGGATGGGGCGAAGGAATCTGCGACGGCGCCTAGGTAAGATGCCGCAAAAGGTGAGGAGGCATCCTATGAACAGCGGTTGTTGGGCTGCGGCTGTGTGCGGGTCGATCGCGGTAGGCGCTGGCGCGCCGTTGACGCTCCAGTCAGTCGATTGGCGTGTCAGCGGCTTGCAGCAGCGGATGGATGCGCAAGCGAAACGAATTCAGGATCTGGAGGCGCGGGTCACTGCTCTTGAAGGCGGCGCGGCTCGCACAGTGGCGCCGTCCGCGTTGCCGGCGGTTCCCCCGCACGCGGGCAACGGCTGGGCCTTTCGAGTGTCCGAGATCACACGGCCGCCTATGCACGACGCTGTGAAGGAAGCGGAAGAACTCCGGGCGCGAGCGAAGAAGATTCGCGATGACGCCGCGAAAATCGACCGCCGCAAGTCCGCTGCGAATCAGTCCAAGGTCGGCGAGATGATGGCGGAGGCCGCTGAACTGGAGCGAAGAGCCCGCGGTCTGGACGCTCAGGCGGCCGATCCGCCCATTGTGCTGCGGGGCGTCGATGCGTCTGGGCGCATCGTTGTGTGCCTGACGGGGAAAGAACTGGCGGGACGAATCTCGGCGATTTCGGTGGAGGACATTGTCCGCGTCGCGGGTGAGCGGATCTCCGAGAACGCTGATGAGCTGCAGATCAGGGCGACGAGGATTGTCGAGCCTTAGAGTGCCGCCTTGCGGCTGAGGTAGATGCATTTCGATCTCGCCGGAGAGTCGTGCGGATGTCAGATACAGACAAGAGCCAGCGTCAAACCAGCGAAGAGACGATGCCGGACTCTCCGATTCGGCTGTTCGACATTGAGGATCCTCCAAGATGGCCTGTGGTCCTCGACTCGATCGAATCGATCGTGCTCTCCACGGATGAGCAAACGAAATTCTACGCTGAGCTCCTTGCGTTGGATACGCTAGCGCGCGGGCTGGATTGGCTCTTTTGGCAGGTCCATCGCTTTGAGAGCACGATCGTCAAGCAGCATCCTTCCCTGTCTAACCCCAATGCGGGCCAGTGGGCAGATCTACCTGTTGTCGCTTGCGTGTTTCAGTGGTACGCCGTGAGCGCCTGCAACTATGCTTGGCTCGTTGGATGGCTTGCGGAGCGAACCGGCCAGATTTCAACATCGGCTAAGGAGTACCGCAATAGGGCTGCGGGGGATGACCTCGTCAACTTTCGAGACAAGATCGCGGCCCACTTTGCGAAGGCGATGACAAGTCGGCATGATTCCGACGCGGACAAGCTAGCCAGCATCCTGTCCAGCCTGACCACGTTCTCGGGAGGTCACTTTTCCGCCCCAGTGGGTGTCGCTGGAACCATCATCGAAGACGACAAGTCGGAGTCTAGTGTGTGGCCTTGGTCGCTGGCGGAAGCGCATGCGCGCTTCTTCCAGAGATACTGGGCACGAGACGCCGAGATCAAGGGCGACGGCCGGACCATCAGCTTGCGAACGCTGCCACTCCGAAAGCGGGAAGCAAAAATAGTGTTTGAGGGAAGGCCGGGCCATGGCAGCGAGGTGACCGTGCACTTTGTGCGCACGGGTAGAAAAGCAACGAAGTAGCGGCTCGGAATGGGTACCGATTCCGCTGGCATCGGGACACGCCCCACTCCCTATTCGTGTGCTACTGTGCCTTGCGGAGAGCCTGGTTGTCCCCTGGAGCCTCGGCTCGTCTGCCGCCATCGCCCCCCATCGGGAGCCCACCCCATGGCCCACTACATCTCGATCAAGCAACTGCTGTTCAACATGTGCCAGTACGATGCGTCGGACCTGCACATCAAGGTCGGTGTGCCGCCGGTGTTCCGCATCAATGGCGATCTGCGGCCGCTCGGCCTGCCGCCGCTCACCGAGCAGGACACCGATCGCCTCCTCTCCGAAATCATCCCGCCGGCCATGCGCGAGCGATACGACCGCACCGGCGACCTCGATTTCTCCACCTTCCTCGACACCAAGACCATCGCCACCCGCGCCCGGATGCTGAAGGATGGCCAGGGCCCCGGCCCCGGCCCGGGCGGCTCCGCGGGCGCCCCCGGAAGCCCGGGAGGGCCCGGCGCCGAGGCGGGCGGCGCGGTCCCGATGGGCGGCGGCGGCGACGGCCCCGCCGCGGCGGGGACGGGGGGTTCCGGGGGGAGCCAGGCCGGGGCGCCCCTGCAGGTGCACGATCAGCCGGAGAACGTCGATCGCTTCCGCTGCAACGTCTTCCGCGCCGGCGGCGGCATGAACGCGGCCATCCGCCGCATCAAGCCGGATATCCCCTCGTACGAGGCGCTCAACCTCCCGCCCATCTACAGAACGCTCACCGATGAGACGTTCGAGGGCCTTGTGCTCATCGTCGGCGTCACGGGGTCGGGAAAATCCTCCACCATCGCGTGCATGATCCAGCGGATCAACGAGACGCGGCCGGTGAACATCATCACCATCGAGGACCCGGTCGAATACCACTTCCACCCGAAGAAGGCCGTCATCAGCCAGCGCGAACTCGGCCTCGATGTGCCCTCCTACAAGGAGGCGCTGAAGTACATCGTCCGCCAGGATCCGGACGTGATCTTCATCGGCGAGTTGCGCGACCACGAGACGGTGATGTCCGCGATTCAGGCCGCCGAAACCGGCCACCTGGTGTTCGGCTCGCTCCACACGGCCGACACCATGCAGGCCTTCAGCCGCATCATCGAGTTCTTCCCGCAGCACGAGCACGCGTTCATCCGCTCTTCGCTCTCCAACTCGCTGCGCGCCGTGTGCGCGCAGCGACTGCTCACGGCGAACAAGGACGCCACCGGCGGCATCGGCGTCGTGCCCGCCACCGAGGTGCTCCTCAACAACGCGGTGGTGAAGGAGCGCATCCGCGAGGGCGAGGACCAGGACATCCCCGCGATCATCAACTCGTCGCTGTCCGACGGCATGCGGTCCTACACGCACAGCCTCGCCGAACTCGTGGAGAAGGAGTTCGTGACGCTGAACACCGCGATGGAGAACGCCCCGAACCGCGAGGCGCTGCGCTCCGTGCTCAAGGGCGTCGAGGTGAAGGCCGCG
>CAZGVW010000117.1:0-15646 GCA_964529265.1 uncultured Phycisphaeraceae bacterium | reverse complement strand
TTGGGAGAACTTCGAGGCCGGGGGGAGGGCTTCGACCCGTGAGGCACGTGGCATGGCCTTCGTCCCCGACCCTCTTCCCCCTCGAACTCCGCGGTCGCTCCTGCTAGCAGAGTTATACGACCTTCTCGCCCCGGCTGAACGCGCTCTTGGCCAGCTCGACGGCATCGCCGGCGATATCTCATTTGCGCGCCTGCTGTGGGCTCCGTTGATGCAGCGGGAGGCGATCCTTTCCTCTCGCATTGAGAACACAATCGCTACCGCCCGGGAGGTGGCGCTCTACGAGGCCGGACAAGCGCCATCGCGGCAGGACACGGTTGAGGTGGCGAATTATCGCGTTGCGCTCGCGCATGGTCTGGCGTCGAAGTTGCCCATGTGCATGCGTCTTGTGCGCGAAATGCATGAAATCCTTCTGCGCAACGTACGAGGGCATGATCAACGACCCGGCGAGGTTCGAACACTGCAGAACTGGATAGGCAGTGATCCGTCCCGCTTTGCGTCCGCCCGATTTGTCCCCCCCCCACCCGGCGAGCCGCTCCTCACGTGCCTGCGCGACCTTGAGCGCTTCTGGAACAACGGCGACCATGGCTTGCCGCCGCTGCTCGCCATCGCGGCGGCGCACTATCAATTCGAGGCGATCCACCCTTTCTCGGACGGCAACGGACGGCTCGGCCGCGTGCTCATTGCGCTTTCACTTTGCCGGCTTGGATCACTCGATAAGCCGCTTGTGTACGTCAGCGGCTATTTCGAGCGATTCGATCGCCAATACCGGGACTTACTGCTGAGGGTGAGCACCCATGGCGACTGGATCGCGTGGTGTGCGTTTTTTCTGCAGGCCGTCGTCGAGGAAGCCCGGGAAGCCATTGATCGCATCCATCAGATCCGTGCAGAATATGAGCGTGTTCGCCAAACCTTGGCGTCCAGCAATGCTCCGGCGAGGATCCTTGTTCTGGTGGATCGTCTGCTCGAGCAGCCCGCCATCAGTGTGTCTCAAGCAGGATCATTGCTTGAGGTGACTCCTCCGACGGCCTGGGCGTATATTCAACGCCTCGAGCGGATTGGCTTTCTCACGGAGATGACGGGCGGCTCCTATGGGCGAATCTGGGCGGCAACGCCCATTTTGGACATCATCGAAGCTCCTGTCACACGGCATCCTCCCGAGGCCCTGCCGCCCCCTCCCACCTCTTCCCCAGATCATGCTCCGCCTTCACCAGGTCCAGCGCCTTCGCCGCCATGAAGTCCACGATCTCCTCGATCGTCCGCGGCAGGTGATAGAACCCCGGGTTCGCCGGGCACACGATCGCCCCCGCCTCAGTCACGCGCCGCATGTTCTCGATATCGATGCTCGTCAGCGGGGTTTCCCGGTGCAGCAGCACCAGCGGACGCCGCTCCTTCAGCGTCACCGCCGCGGCTCGCGTGAGCAGGTTGTCGCCCAGGCCGCACGCGATCGCCGCGAGCGTGTGCCCGGAGCACGGCGCCACGATCATCCCATCGTGCAGGAATGAGCCCGACGCAATCGCCGCGCCGATGTCCTTGTTGTTGTAGAGATGCACTCCGTGCGCGCGTGGATCCGTCTCCGCCGGCAGCCCCGCGAGCGCCCGCACATCCACGCCCTCCATCCCCAGCTCATCGTGCAGCAGCCGCGCCCCCGGCGGCGTCACCGTGAGATGCGCCTCGTGCCCGAAGCGCACCAGCGTCTCGATGATCCGCCGCGCATAGAGCGCGCCGGAGGCGCCCGAGATGCCGACGACGAAGCGTTTGAAGTCCCGGTCTTCCGACATGCCGCACTCCCAAGGCCATTCTATTCACGACGGTGATCGGAGTCCCCGCCCAAGGCGCCGCGGCCGTCCGTCACCACGGCGGCCGCTGGCCACGCCGACCGCCTACACAGAAGCCACGTACCTCCCCCACAGCGATATCGCAGCCCACGCGCACGTCGCCCCGCAGAACATCGCCGCGAGCATCGCGAGCCACGCCTGCTTCCTTCCGGAAATCAGCGCCATCACGATCCCCGCCAGCGCCGAGAACGCCGCCACCAGCGGCAGAATCCCAATGCTGCCGACGCCACTGTCCCACCCGCCCGGCCGCGGCGTGAAGTGCGAAATCAGGTCAACGTGCAGCCACGCCAGCACGCCCACTGACGCAACCGCCATCGCCGGCACGAGGATGGAGTTCACCGAGCGCTGATCGGCCTCGCCCTCCAGCCGGCCGGGCGTCCACGGCGCAAACGAGAAACCGATCCACAGCGCCAGCCACACGCCTCCCGCCGCGAGCAGCAGCGTCCAACGCCGCTGCCACCGAACCGTCTCGTGCGCCAGCATCTGCTCCCGCACCATCGCGCCCGTCGCGGTGTCCCACCACCGCGCCCGGCCGATCTGGTCCACCGCCGCCAGCCTCCGCTGCGCCGCGTCATACGCCGCGCCCCGCTCCATGCGGGGCAGCCGCGGCGTCGAGAACACCCGCTTCCCCGCCGCGATGTCCCAGATCGAAATGACGTGCGCCTCCGATCCGCGCTCATCCAGCGTCAGCATCGCCGCATCCGCCGAAGCCAGAACCGCAATGCCGGGAAGCCCTCCGACCGGCGCCCGCTCCGGCGCCGCTGCAGCGTCGCCCTTCGCGTCAAACCTCCATCGCGTCAGCCCCACACCATGCTGCACGAGCAGCGACGCCGCGCCGCCCGCGGACGGCTCAAAGCACACCATGTTCACGTACTCGTGCTCCGGCCCATCCATCTGCGCGACCATGCGCCCGGATGCAACATCGAACACCGTCGCGCGATGCCCCTTCCCCGAGCGCTGGCCCCCGATCGCCACCAGCCCGCCGTCAGCAGAGAACGAAATGCGCCTGCCATCGTCCACACCACTCTCAGCCTCCCACAGCGCCGCAGCGCCGTCCGCACTCCACAGCGCAACCCGACCCTTCGGGTCCGCAGCGAAGATCATCGCGCCATCCGCCGAAATGCCGACGCCGCCGACACGCTCAAACCCCGTCGCGATCACCCGCTCCCCCGCGCTCCCTCCGCCGAAGTCCAGCAGGGCGATCTCGTTGCCCATGCTCACGAGCGCCGCAAATCGCCCATCCGCCGAGAACACCGGCCCCCACATCGCCGTGCCGAGCAACGTGCGCGAACCATCCGAAAGGTTGTGAATCGCCGTCCCCTCGTTCACGCGCAGCGCCACACGCGCCAGGTCAGGCGAAACAAGCACCTGCCCGATCCGATTCACCGCCTTGTCCGCCCGCAGCGCCGAATCCGCCCCGAGAATCGTCAGCGCAATCACAACCGCCGTCAGCGCGCCGCGAACGACGCCCGACAGCCGAAAACCGCGCCTTGACTCATGATCCGCGCCCAAGTCCGAGGCTCCGCGCGCTGCGCGTCCGTTGCCCCCGCTCCCCTCACTCCTCGTCCTCGTCCTCACTCCCCCCATCGTGCCCCGGACCCTCGCCGAACAGCGCCGAGCCGATCCGCACCAGGTTCGAGCCCTCCGCGATCGCCCACTCGAAGTCCTGCGTCATCCCCATCGACAGAATCCGGAAGTCCTCACCCGCCACGCCCGCCGTCCTGATCTCCTCGAAGCACTCCCGGCACCGCTCGAACGTCGATCGAACCACCGACGAATCACCCGTCAGCGGCGCCATCGTCATCAACCCGCGCAGCCGCACATTCACCATCGTCCCGATCTGCTCCGCCACGTGGATCGCCGCGGGCATCGCCACGCCCTGCTTCGCGCCCTCGCCCGAGCAGTTCACCTGCAGCAGCACGTCCACCGCCGCGTCCTTCCGCAGCGCGATCGCCTGAATCTCCTCCGCCAGCCGCAGCGAATCCACGCTGTGAATCAGCCGCGAATGCTCGATCGCCTTCTTCACCTTGTTCCGCTGCAGCCGACCCACCATGTGCCACCGCACGCGCTCCGGCGCCCGGCCCGCCGTCGCGCTCCGCTCCGCCGCCACCCCCGGCGCCGTCCGCAGCCTCGACAAATACTCCTCCGCCATCGCCGCACGCTGGATCAACTGCTGCACGCGGCTTTCCCCGAAATCCGCCTGCCCAAGATGCAGCAACTCACGGATCTGGTCCGCCTCCGCGTACTTCGACACCGCCACCAGCAGCACGTCATCCGCCGAGCGCCCGCTCAACCGCGCCGCCTGCGCAATCCGCGCCTTCACCTCGATAAACCGGTCCTTCAGCGACGTGAGCGTGGCCAATCCCAACCTCCGTGCCCGGGGCCGCGGCTGCCTCGTTGCGCCGACTCGCCCGCCACCGCACAGAATACGCCAAAACCCGCGCGAGCGACCAATCGCCCGCCGCGACGCGCTTTCATCCCGCCCTCCGCTCTACCATGCCCCCCGTCGCGCTCCCACGCTTCGCGAAACCGGAGGAACACCCCATGCCCGCCCCCAACGCCCACCTGAAACCCCGCGCCACACCCATCGCCCTCGGCGAAACCGCGCCCGATTTCACACTCCCCGACCAGAATCGCGACGAAATCTCCCTCAAAAGCCTCCTCGCCAAGGGCGGCGACGTCGTCCTCTCCTTCTACCCCTTCGCCTTCACCTCCGTCTGCGGCGACGAAATGTCCTGCTACACCAAGGATCGCCCCAAGTTCGAGGCCCAAGGCGCCACCGTCGTCGGAATCTCCTGCGATTCCTTCGCCGCGAACAAGGCCTGGACCGAGCAGAACCACCTCGGCATCCCCCTCCTGTCGGACCTCCACCGCTCCGTCTGCCGGGCCTACGGCTTCTACTGGCCCGACATGAACGTCGCCGCCCGAGGCACCGTGGTCCTCGCCCCATCCGGCAAGGTGAAGTGGGTCAGCGCCCGCGAGCCCAAACAGGCCGTCAAGACCTCCGACGTCCTCGCGGCTGTGGGGTGAATGCCGGCGCAGCCCGAGCCTTGAAAGATCGGTATTTGTTCGGTATACTGGCCGCCCCGGTGGCGACGCCTCGTTGGGTCCGGTTGCGCGATTATTTCTGTCACAAACTGGCATTTTCTGACACAAACGCTATCATTCAGGTGCGATGTGGCCCCTCCTCCGCCAAACGAGAAGCCCCCACAGAGCCATGGGTTCCGGGCCGTCCGACGTCACTGGAAAGCCACGGCGGAGTGTGATCGCCACAACGTCACGCGCGATGACGTCGCCATGCTCGAATCCCTCGTCGGCCTGCTCGTCGATTCCGGCGACTGGCCGCCCGGCAGGCGCACCGCCCGCAACGCCGCGAACGAGTTCGGCATCGCCGCATTCACCGCGCAGCGCGCCGGCGTCGCCTTCTTCGCGCAGGCCCTCCCTCGCGGCGGAAAGCCCGCCCTCTGGCTCTTCTTTACCGCCAACGCCGACCGCCGAACCCTCTGCATCCTCGGCGTCCTCAGGCACGCCTTCCTCAAGCGCGAGAAAACCGTCGCGCTCTCGGAGATGTTGCTCCGCGCCGTCGATGTCGAAAAGCACTGATCGCGCGCCGCGAGGAGCCGCCACGTGTCCACGATGAAGCGCAACGAACTCGTCTCCGCCGCGGAGCACATCCTCCGCCTCGCGCAGCAGGTCCCCGCGCCGGGCGAAGCCCCCTCGCCGCAACGCATGGACGCCGCGCGACGAATCGCCCAACTCACCGACCACGAATGGCGCGTCCTCTCCCGCATGCGCCGCCGACACGTCGCCGCCCTCGCCGCGCATGACGACGAAACCGCCGAGTTCACGCTCGATTCCATCGCCGGCATCCTCTTCCCGCCGCCGGCCGAGGAGCGCGCATCGCTCGAGCGCATGCCCGAAGCAGCGCTCACCCCCGCTCACGCCCCCGCTTCGGCGCCCGAGCGCCACGAATCACGTCAGCCGACATTCATCGAAAACTACCTCCGCTGCAAAGCCGCCTCCGGCCTCGAGACCTACCGCCAGATCGCCGCCAAAGCAGGCGTCAGCGTCACCACCGTGCAGGCCATCGAGCAACTGCGCGTCAAGCCCCACTTCCGCACCATCCGCCGCCTCGCCCGCGCCTTCGGCGTCGAAGTCGAAGACCTCCTCGGCCCCGCAACCGAGCAAGCATGAGCCGCAGGCGCCGGAACGAACCCTTCCCCTCCATGGCTCGCGCCCCCGGACGATCCACAATCCCCCGACCGTTCGCGCACGACTCACCCTCTTCCACAACACTCCTCATCCTCCTCCTCCCCTCCTCCGCCTTCCTCTTCCCCCGCCTTTCTCTTCCCCTGTCTTCCCCTGTCTTCCTCTGTCTTCCTCTGTCTTCCTCTGTCTTCCTCTGCGTTCCTCTGTGTTCTCTGTGCCTCTGTGGTGACATCTTCAGGCGCCTCAGCCCGCTAGACTCACTCAATGCCCACAACGCCGCGCAACGTCCCCTTCGTCCTCATCGTCCGCGATGGCTGGGGAGAGAACCCAAACCCCGAGCACGATTCGTTCAACGCCATCAGGCTTGCGCGCACGCCCGTCGCCCAGGCGCTCATGCGCGATTTCCCCAGCACGCTCATCCACACCTCCGGCGAAGACGTCGGCCTGCCCGATGGCACCATGGGCAACTCCGAGGTCGGCCACCAGAACATCGGCGCCGGCCGCGTCGTGGATCAGGAATCCGTCCGCATCAGCAAATCCATCCGCACCGGCCACTTCTTCAGCAACGAGGCGCTGGTCGAAGCCGTGCGCAGCGCGAAGAGCGCGGGCAAGTCCGTGCACCTGATGGGCATCGCGTCCGATGCCGGCGTCCACGGCCTCCTCACGCACCTCTTCGCCTGCCTCGAACTCTGCAAGCGCGAAGAAGCGCCGCGCATCTATCTTCACCTCTTCACCGACGGCCGCGACACCGGCCCCTTCACCGGCAAGGCCTTCATCCAGCGGATCGAGGCCGAATGCAGCGCACTCGGCGCCGGCCGCATAGCCTCCGTCATCGGCCGCTACTGGGCCATGGACCGCGATAACCGCTGGGAGCGCGTCGCCCGCGCCTTCGCCTGCCTCACCGGCCGCAAGCCGCAGGATCACGGCGTCGCCCAGGCGAAGTCCGCCGCGGATGCCGTGCAGCGCTACTACGACAACCCCTCCTCCGATTCCCAGAAGGGCGATGAGTTCATCACCCCCACCATCGTCGCCGAAACCCCGGAGCAGGCCTGCGCCTCGCGCATCGCCGATGGCGACGCCGTCATCTTCTACAACTACCGCGGCGATCGCCCGCGCGAACTCGTCCGCGCCTTCGTCTACCCCGAGTTCGAAGGCGTCGTGAAGGCCTCGCCCGACACCGGCCGACAGGGCTTCGACCGCGGCGAGCGCATGAGCCTCCACTTCGTCTGCATGACCGCCTACGCCGAGGACACCACGCCCTACGTCGCCGTCGCCTTCCCCAAGCCCCCCAAGATGAAGAGCATCGCCGGCGAATACATCGCCTCCCTCGGCCTCACGCAGTTCCGCTGCGCCGAAACCGAAAAATTCCCCCACGTCACCTTCTTCTTCAACGACTACCGCGATGAGCCCTTCCGGGGCGAAAGCCGCGGCATCATCCAGAGCCCCAAGGTCGCCACCTACGACAAGCAGCCGGAGATGAGCGCCCTCGGCGTGCGCGACGCCGTCCTCGCCCGCCTCGAAGCCAAAGACGGCGAGCCCTTCATCATCGTCAACTTCGCCAACCCGGACATGGTCGGACACACCGGCGTGCTCGAAGCCGCCATCCGCGCCGTCGAATGCGTCGATGAATGCGTCGGCGAAATCGTGCAGGCCACGCTGAGCCGCGACGGATCCCTCATCGTCACCGCCGACCACGGCAACGCCGAGCAGATGTGGGATCCCGAAACCGGCTCCCCCCACACCGCCCACACCACCTACGACGTCCCCCTCATCGTCGTCGGCGAAGCCTTCCGTGGCCGCGCCCTCCGCGACGGCGGCCGCCTCGCCGACATCCTCCCCACCGCGCTCGACATGACCGGCCTCCCGAAACCACCCGAAATGACCGGCGAATCCTTGCTGGCGTAGGCAACCCCCCGCTGAGATGTCACAGCGGCTCGTACCAGTCGAGTTATGCCGAGTCGGAAGTGTGCAGTAGACGCAAACCGCATCGGAGCGCCCAGCAAGCGGCGAGGTGGGGCTCTTCAGGTGTGCTTGAGGGGGCTTGGACAGATTTGGTGGTCTGGATCCCACCAGATGACTTTCAGGATTCGCCGATCGCGGACACCCCATACACGAAGGGCACCGTCAAGCCGGAGCCTCCACAGTTCATCCACATCATCCAGTTTCAGGTCACGAAGCCGTCTTCGCGCGTTAGGCGTCAGGCGGTCTAGTTGAACTGGATGATCTCTCTTCCGATTCGCCTCTATTTCCGCCCACGTTCTTCCTTCGCAAGCCTTGAACTGCAAGAGAGCCTCGCACAACAGCGCATCCGGCGAGTTAGCGCCTTGGCGGCGCCAGTCATATCCATCAAACCAGACGAAGGACCAGATCACCGACTGCCGCCTCCAGTCGATGTCTTGAAGTTGCGGGCTTTTTTCTGGTTTGGGAGTGTCGGGCCAAGGAGGAACGTGCTTGCGGCGCTTTCGATTAGAGCGAGCCATAGTACTCAGACATCGCCTCGTGGGTAATCTCTTTGCTTCCTCGCTCGCCTGCGCGCATGCCCGCGCGAGCCTCGCACCACGGCCGTTCAGAATGCGTCAAATCCTTCAACCACTGCGACGATTTGCCGCCGTACGCTTTCAACACGGCGTCGACCGTATCCACCTCTTCGTCGGTCAGGTTGTCGGGGTCTCCCTCCCCGATCACCTTGACAACGAACTGGCCCCGGTGCGCTTTATACAGCTTTGGGATCACTGGACCGTTGGCCCACGCTTCGATGCGCGCGTGAAACAGTGGCCGCTCGTCCCAAACGAGCGACCAAGCCTGACAGTAGTAGACTAGTTTTTGCAGTTTCCACGCAGTCATTGGACCCTTGTAGTCCAAGACATACGCGGCAACGTCCAGCACCGTTGCCATTGGTGACCCTCCCGACGACCGCCCCCTTGGGGCTTCGGCCAGTCACACTATACGACTTGAGCAGCCCGAAAAGCAAGCCATTTGTTCGGTAACAGTAAGGCATCGACGATCGACCAGGGCGGCAGGGCCGGGACTCTGGGCCAATTTGACCAAGTTTAGCGAGTTTAGAGTTTTTTGATAAACTGGCTAACATCGCTATAATCCGAGCCGATGAACCCTCGCCAAAACCCCTATGCGCCGGGAGCTGGTACCCCGCCCCCGGAACTGGCGGGTCGAGACGAACTTCTGGAGCGCGCTCAGATTGCTCTGGAGCGCGTTCGCCGCGGGCTGCCGACCAAGAGCATGATGCTGGTTGGTCTCCGCGGCGTCGGTAAGACCGTGCTTCTGGATCGGATCCGCCAGAACGCGGAGGCTGCCGCAATGCCCGTCATGTGGGTTGAGGCACCGGAGGACCGATCTCTCCCGGCGATCCTTGCGCCGCAACTGAGACTCGCCTTGATCGGCCTTTCACGCAATGCCCAGGCCAAAGCGCTGGCGCAGCGCGCCCTGCGAGGCCTTGCCGGATTCGTCCGGGCCCTCAAGGTCAAGTATGGCGACATCGAAGTCGGCCTTGACTTGGAGCCCGAGCCGGGTCTGGCGGACAACGGAGATCTTCAGCATGATCTCGCCGCGCTGCTTGAGGCCGCAGGCGAGGCGGCGAAGCGCGCCGAGACGGCGCTCGTCCTCTTCATCGACGAACTCCAGTACGTGGAGGAAAACGAACTCGCCGCCCTCATCACAGCCCTGCACCGCGCTGCGCAGCGGCAGTTGCCGGTGGTCATGGTCGGCGCGGGCCTGCCGCAGTTGCGCGGCAAGATGGGCCGGGCCAAGTCCTACGCCGAGCGCCTTTTCGATTTCCCCGACGTCGGCCCCCTCCGCAACGACGCCGCCGCGGCCGCCATCGAGAAACCCGCCTTGAAGCATCAGGTGACATTTGAGCGCGAAGCGCTCTCGCGAATCATCCGCGATACCCGCGGGTATCCCTACTTCCTTCAGGAGTGGGGCAAGCACGTCTGGGACTCCGCGCCGAAGTCGCCGATCCGCGCAGTCGACGTCGCGACCGCCGCCGACTCCGCGATCGCCGCTCTTGACGAGAGTTTCTTCCGCGTCCGCTTCGACCGCCTCACGCCGTCCGAAAAGAGATACGTCCGAGCGATGGCCGAACTCGGCCCGGGGCCCCACCGCTCCGGAGACATCGCGGCCGTCCTCCGGCAGAAGGTCACGTCCCAGGGCCCGGTGCGCGCGAAACTCATCGAAAAGGGCATGATCTGGAGCCCCAGCCACGGCGACACCGCATTCACCGTTCCGATGTTTGACGAGTTCCTGAAGCGCATCATGCCGGGCGACGCCTGGCGAGACTAGACCCTTGCGCAACGCCCGACACATCATCGGCTGCATGACCGGCACGAGCCTCGACGGGCTTGATGCGGCGCTCGTGCGCATCGAGGGCGCGGGGCTCGAGATGCGAGGGCATCCGCTGCGTTTCCACTCGCGCCCGCTCGGCGATCTTGCGCCGCCACTCCGCGCGCTCGCCTCGGGCGAACCCTTCACCGCCGGCGCCATCGCCGACCTCGCCCTGCGCCTGGGCGAGGCGCACGCGGACGCCGTGCGCGCCCTCGTTGCCGAATCGCCCGCGCCGATCGATCTCGTCTGCGCGCACGGGCAGACCGTGTTCCACGCGCCGCCGCGCTCGTGGCAACTGCTGAATCCGTGGCCCATCGCGCGGGCTGCGGGCTGCCGCGTGATCTGCGACCTCCGCGGCGCCGACCTCGCCGCGGGCGGCCAGGGCGCGCCCATCACCCCCATCGCCGATTGGATCCTCTTCCGCGAGGAAGCCCGCTCCGTCGCCGTCGTGAACCTCGGCGGATTCTGCAACGTCACGATCCTCCCCGCCGCCGCGCCCGGCGCACTCGCGAGTGATTCGCTCTCGCGCATCCGCGCGCTCGATGTCTGCGCCTGCAACCAGCTGCTCGACGCCGTCGCCCGCCGCGCTTTCGACCAGCCGTTCGATCGCGACGGCGCCCGCGCCTTCCGCGGCGCCGTGCGCCGCCAGGCGTCGGAGGAACTCACCGCCGTTCTCGCGCAGCAATCCCGCTCCGACCGCTCCCTCGGCTCCGGCGACGAAGCCGCGCACTGGATCGAAGCCTGGATCGCGCGCATCAGCCCGGATGATCTCGCCGCCACCGCCGCGAACGCCATCGCCGCGATCATCAGCCTCGCCATCGAGGGCGCCGAGTCCATCCTCATCGCCGGAGGCGGCGCGCACAACCGTGCGCTCGTGCGCTTCCTCGAGCAGGCGGCGGGCCGCCCCCTCGCCACCACCGAAACCCGCGGCATCCCCGTCTCCCACCGCGAATCCGTCTGTTTTGCAGCCCTCGGCGCGCTCTGCGCCGATGGAATCCCCATCACACTCCCCCAAACCACCCGCCTCCCCGCCACAACCCCCCCACGCGCCGGCGCCACAATCCCACCCCCGTGACCCATCTCCAAACTCTTCCTTCTTCCATTCCCCCTTCCTCCGTCTTCCTCTGTTTTCCTCCGGGTTCATGCTTTTCTTTCCCCTCCGCGTCCCTCTGTGCTCCTCTGCGTTCTGACTCTCTTCCAATGTCGATCCATCCGCCAGATCGCGCCCACCTGCTCACCGAGCAGCGCAACCCGCGCACCATGCGCCTCGACGAATGCTCCGTCGAGGAGTGCGTCGCGCTCCTGAACGCGGAGAACGCCACCATCCCCGCGGCGGTCGAGCGCGCTGCACCCGCGATCTGCGCATTCATCACCGATGCGGAGCGCTCCCTGCGCGCGGGCGGGCGCCTGCTGTACCTCGGCGCGGGGACGTCCGGTCGCCTCGGCGTGCTCGACGCTTCGGAATGCCCGCCGACGTTCCAGACGCCGCCGGAACTCGTCGTCGGGCTGATCGCCGGGGGCGATGCGGCGCTGCGGAAATCGTCGGAAGGAATGGAAGACCGGCGCGATGGCGCGCATTTCGAACTGAAATCGCTCGAAATCAGCGCGATTGATGCGGTTCTGGGCATTGCCGCGGGCGGAACCACGCCGTACGTGCTCGGCGGGCTCGAGTTCGCCCACTCCCGCGGCTGCGCGACCGGCCTGCTCGTCTGCGCAACGATCGAAAACCCACTGTTCGTGCGACATTTGATCACCATCGAGACCGGGCCGGAGCCCATCACCGGCTCCACGCGCATGAAGGCGGGCACGGCGACGAAACTGGCGCTGAACGCCATCTCCACCACACTCATGGTGCGCATGGGCAAGGTGTACGAGAACCTGATGGTGGATCTGCGCGCCACGAACGACAAACTCCGGGATCGCGCAGCGCGAATTGTGTCCACTTTGACTGGTTTGGAGCGCCCGGGCGCGTTTTCGCTGCTGGAACGCGCCGGCGGCGCCGTCAAGACCGCCGTCGTGATGCACCGCTGCGGAATCAGCCGCGCCGAGGCGGAATCGCGCCTCGAGCGCGCCGGCGGCGCACTGCGCGCAGCGCTCGAGGAAGGCGGCGCGGCATGAGCGCTTCGGCCGCCGAAGCCGCCCCGGCGTTCAATCTGCTCGACTGGCTGGTCGTCGGCGCATCGCTGGTCGGCATGCTGGGCCTGGGGGCGTGGTTTGCGCGGCGGCAGCGGGATACGACGGAGTATTTCCTCGCCGGGCGCAGCACGCCGGTGTGGGCCGCGGCGATCGCGATCGTCGCCACCAGCGTGTCCGCCGCGACGTTCATCAGCGCGCCGGAAGACGCATTCAACAACAATCTGACGTATTTGTCGCTCAATCTCGCGGGTCTGGTCGCGGTGGTGATCGTGGCGATCTTCTTCGTTCCCGCGTTCTACCGCCACAGCGTGACGACGGTGTACCAGTTGCTGGATCACCGGTTCGGGGTCTCGGCGCGGCGGTCGGCGAGCGGGATGTTCCTGGCGGGGCGGGTGCTGGCTTCCGGAGCGCGGCTGTACATCGCGGCCATTCCGGTTTCGCTGCTGCTTTTCGCGGATCTGGACACTTTTCATCTGTTTTGCGCGATTGCGCTCATTTCCGTCATCGCAACGGCGTACACGCTGCTCGGGGGCCTGCGGGCGGTGATCTGGACCGAGGTTCCGCAGACTCTGCTCTTCATCGGCGCGGCGGTGGCCGCGATCTGGCTGCTGCTCGCCAAGATTCCGATTCCGGTGAGCGAGATCGTGAGCGCCCTGGGCGAGGCGGAGGCGGGCGATGGATCGAGCAAACTGACGCTGTTCGATTGGAGAATGGACCCTTCGCTGCCGTTTTCCATGTGGTCGGCGCTGTTGGGGCTGACTTTGTTCAATATGGCGGTGTATGGCGCGGATCAGGACCTGGCGCAGCGGATGCTGTCGTGCCGGTCGGCGATCCGGGGCGGGGCGTCGGCGATTCTCTCCAATTTGATCGGTTTCGGCGTGGCATTGCTGTTTCTGGCGATCGGGCTGCTGCTGTATGTCTACTACAGGCGTCCGGACCTGATGGGCGCAGCCGCGCCGATGCGGGAAATTGACGATTCGCGCACGGTTTTTCTCGATTTCATCCTGGTGGAGACGCCGGCGGGGCTGCGGGGGCTGATGATGGCGGGGGTTTTTGCCGCGGCGATGAGCAGTCTGGCATCGTCCTTGAGCAGCATGAGTTCGGCGCTGGTGTGCGATTTCTACAGGGTGTGGCGGCCGGAGCGCGAGGAGGCGCACTACATCCGCGTTTCGCGCGCTTCGGTGCTGATCTGGGGCGTGGTTTTGTGCTTTTTCGCGTGTGTGTGCGCGGTGTGGCAGCAGGCGACGCAGGAGGGGCTGCTTCCTTTCGCGATCGGTGTGATGACGTTCGCGTACACGGGGCTGCTGGGCGTGTTCCTGGCGGCGATCTTCACGCATCGGGGCACGGCGCGGTCGGCGGGGGCGGCGCTGGTGGTTGGGGCCGTGGCCGTCGCGCTCATGAAGTTCGGGCCCGGATCGGCCCTGGAGGGGCTGTGGCCGGGGGAGGAGGGGCTGCCGCGGCTTTCGCTGGGGTGGCAGATGTTCATGGGCACGGTTCTGGCGTTTTTCGTGTGCGTTGCGCCGAAATCGGTGTTCAAGAGCGCGAAAAGCGGTGAAAACGAGCGCCAGGGCGCACAGGAGCCCGCACATGAGCGCGCAACGGGGGGCGAAGCACGTGCCTCCGGCTGACACGCCCGCGCTGCGGCGGCTGATCGGGCGGCGGCTGATGGTGGGCGTGCGCGGGGCGACGCCGGAAGACCCGGTTTTGCGCGCCGATCTCGACATGTGCGCCGCATTCCACGTGAAGGGCGTGATTCTGTTCGACGTGGACCTGCCGGTGGCGACACGGCTGATGCGGCAGGGCGTGGGGCGGGCGGAGGCCATGGCGCGGAGCCCGCGGAACATCATTTCGCCGGCGCAGACGCGGGCGCTGACGGACCACATTCGCGAACGGCTGGGCGCGGATTGCCTGGTGGGGGTGGACCAGGAGGGTGGCGATCCCCGCGCAGGGGATATGGCGCGCAGCGGCGTGGCCCGGCTCTCCCCCATTCGCGGGTTCCCCCCTTCTGTGTGCGCTGCCCAGTTTGCCGCGCTTGGTGCGGAGGCCCGCGTGGCTGAGGCAGAGCGTCTGGCCTCGATGACGGCGGACGCGGGCTTTACGATTAACTTCGCACCCTGCGTGGATATTTCCATTAATCCGGACAACCCAATTATTGCGCACAAAGGGCGTCACTACGGGGAAGATGCGCGGAGCGTGGTGGAATGCGCGCGGATGGTGATGGATTCGCACGCCAGGCGCGGGGTTTTGACGTGTTTGAAGCATTTTCCCGGGCATGGGTCATCGAGCGACGACAGCCACGCGGGTTTGCCGGACATCACGCGGAGTTTTCGCGCGGAAGTGGAGTTGGCGCCGTACCGGGCGCTGGTTGGAGCGGGATCTGCGCCGGCGGGCGCCCCCTTCGTGATGACGGGGCACCTGCTGCACAGGGGGATTGATGCGGATCACCCGGCGAGTCTGTCGCGGGCGCACACGACGGGCATTTTGCGGCGCGAAATCGGCTTTTCGGGCGCGATCGTGACGGATTCGCTGGATATGGGCGCGATTACGAAGCGGTATGGCATGGATGAGGCGCTGATTCTGGCGCTGAACGCGGGCGCGGATGTGCTGCTGGACTGCAACAACGGGGAGGAGTGGCGGGCGTGCCCGGCGGGGGCGATGAGCGAGGCGATTGCGCGGGGGGTGGTGGAGGGGAGGGTGGTGGGGGGAAGGTGGTAGGGCTCAAAGGGCCAAAGTCCAAAGAGCCAAAGTCCAAAGGGCAAAGGGCCAAAGGGCCAAAGGGGATGTGCAAGGGCGGGGAAGGGGAACGGAGGGAATACGGAATACGGGGACGATGAGGGCGCTGGCGTGATTTTCGCGGCTGCGCCGCGACACAGGCGCCCGGAGGACGCCTCCACCATGTGCCACGATGCGCTCTCTCCGAACTGTGGAAAGAAAGAGTGAGGAGAGTGCGCGGATTCGGGTTGCGGTCGGGGGACAGTGTCATTAGTTTGCAGAGTGTTGAATGTGTTGTTCGATTGATTCGTTGCGGAGCGTCGATGGTCGGCGCTCTGCGGGACAATTGAAAAACCCCGGCCGAGGCTTCCTGTGGAAAGTTGGCCTCAACCGGGGCCCTAATGAAAGGCCAGAGA
>CAZGVW010000116.1:0-6436 GCA_964529265.1 uncultured Phycisphaeraceae bacterium | reverse complement strand
CCACCAGCTCGATCACGATGACGTCGACCAGGTCGTCGCCATCCTGATCGAGGACATCGATGACGTGCCACAGCTCGGCCAGCAGCGATATGTCGTCAATCGTCGCCAGGTGCGTGACGAGCTGGTCGATCCTGTCAGGGTCCACGCGAAGCGATCGCACCGGGCCCCAATCCGTGCTCGATACACCAGTCGATCGGGATGGCGTGACGGCCCTCGTGTTCATGGAAGCCTCAGCTGGCGTGTCATCGCCCTGCCGGGGTACGGCGCGGCCGACGGGCGCGGTGTCCGGCGGACGGGAACGGTTGCCGGTGCCAGGCGACGGTGACGGCGGTGATCCGGGAGGCGGCGACGATCCGACGACCGTGCGGACGAAATCTCGTGAGACGGTGTGCGTAGGGTCGCTGGCGGTGAACCGGAACGTGTAGTTGCCCGCCGCCGTGAGCCCGGACACCGTGATTCCATTGAACCTGGCGTTTGCGCCCGCCGGTTGGCTGACGACGCTGAACGACGTCGACACCGGATCGCCCTCCAGATCGATCGCGGAGATGAACCCCGGGCCATAGATGGCGCTCGTCCGCGGCAGAAGGATCCATTCCTTCTTGTAGTAACGACTCCCTTCGGCAATCACAGGTGGTTGATTCCCCTGGTAGGCCCGGATGGTGACGTCCCGGGCCACGGCGTTGCCCGCTGCATCCCGGATGGTCACGGTGAAGACGTACGTGCCCGGAACGCTGAGCCCCGTGGCGTTCGTCTGCGCGCTTGCCGGTGACGCCAGCAACGCGTTGGCCGATGCCGGCTGGCTTTTCACCGACCAGGCGAACGTCAATGGTTCGCGCTCGACATCCTGCGCAGAGGCGGACAACGCGACGCTGGACGCGGGCAGCGTCAAAAACCGTGGCGCGGCTCGCCAGTTCGTCGGGATCGGGGGGTGGTTGCCGGATGCCGGGTAGACCGTGAGGATCCCGCTGCCCTCCAGCCGGACGTCGATCGACGTGTTCACGTCCTGTACGCCCATCTCGGTGTACGTCTGGCCGACCGTTTGACTGACCCCGTAGCGGCCCGGCAGCAGCCCCTGGACGGTGAAGTCGAACGCCTGCGACGAGGTGTTGACGAGCACGACGACGCGGCTGTCCGCCCAATCGAACGCAAACGCGCGGACCGCGCCGTGGCTCGACGACGCGTCGATCCGCACGGCGCCGGGACGCACGTACCGCATGAACTGCCGGAATCGGTAGTACGACGTATTCCGGTCGAACGACGTGCCGTCGAAGGGGGCGGCAAAGTAGTTGGATTGTGCGCTCGCCGACGCTCCGCGGTCGGCGATGAAATAGCGCGTCCAGTACGACACGCCGCCCAGCGTGAGGTCGTCCATCAGGTGGCTGATCTCTGCACCGATGTACTCCGTCATCCCGGTCGGAATGCCGCGTGCGACGCCGAAGTCCCGGATCAGGCTGCGGAACGGGTCGCTCGGACCGTACAGGTGCCAGTTCAGCAGTCCGATATGCGGCCAGACCTCCCCGTCGCTCTCCATGGCCCGGATGTAGTCCCACGTGGAGCTCGGGTTGAGACCTTCGTTCAGCGCGACTTTCGTCGGGAGCCCGTTGTCCTGGAACATCCGGCCCATGATCTTGATCATGGGGCGCTGCCGCTCGGGCGTGTAGGGATCGAAATGGCCAGGCTCGTTGTCGATGGAATTGAAGTTGATGTGAATGCCGTGGCGGTCGCGGAAATACAGGACGCTCGCGGTGATATTCTCCGCAAACTCGTCGTCGTTCATCCAGGAGGGTGCCGTATCCTCCCAGTCGATGTCGAGCAGGTACGTCGGCCGTTCGCCGCGGGCCTGGACGCGCTGGTTGAATCGCCCCATGCTCTGCGCGACTTCCCGATCGATCACGTCCGCATCCTGGAAGGCAGAGAAGTTGATGTTGCGCGGATTGCCGTTGTCGTTGAACGGCTCTTGCAGCTTGCTGTAGCCAATCCGCAGGAACGTCAGGCCGAGATCGTCCACGGCTTCGTCGATGATCTGATCGACCGTCGCCTGCGACACGAAGTTCAGGTCGCGCAGGAATGACAGCGTGCCGCCCCACCCGCGCATCGTTTGATGCCGCACTGACGGATTGAGCGTGACGGTCTCGGCCGGCACCGCCGAGGGAGCCGAGTGCAGAGCCAGCGCTCCGGTGACGCAGAGAATGGTTACCGCGATGAGCCGCCGTGGCCGGGTCACTGGCGCCATTCTGACACAGGGCGCTATACTCCTCCGGCCCGTGACCGGTGCCCAGGACCGCGAGCAGTTCTATCGGCGCTGGTCTGCAATCTGCCTCGTCCTGATGGCCCTCGGGTGCGCGGTGGGCGTCATCGTCCCCGCGGGTATCGGCTGGGATTTCGCGAATTTCTACGACGCCGGCCGCCGCGTCGCGGCCGGACAGGTCGCGGACCTCTACAACCCCCGAAGCCTGATCGCCGGCCAGCCGCCGCAGGGTTCGACCGGGTTCTTCGGCGCGCCGCTCTCCGCGCTGTTCTACGTCCCGCTGGCCGGCTTCGACGCGGGGACCGCGCTGCTGCTCTTCAAGATACAGAACGTCGCGGCATTTGCCGTCACGTTCGTGGTGCTTTTCAGGTTCTGTCGACCGTTCGTGTCCGGCGGCAGCCTGGAACAGTCCAGGTTCGCGGCCCAGTTCGCGTTTTTCTGCCTCATCTTTCAGCCCTTCTGGACCGTCTTCCGGGTCGGCGGGCAGACGACTCCGACGGTGCTCATGCTGCTGGCGATCGGCCTCGTTCTGCACACGCGCGGCCGGTTCTGGGGATCATCGACGACGATCGTTCTCGCCGCGCTGATCAAGCCGGCCCTGGCGCCGGCGCTCGTGCTGCTCGCCGCCCTGTCCGGCTTCGCGTTCGCGTGGCGGCTGGGCACGACGCTCGCGGCCCTTGGCCTGCTGTCGCTGGCGGTCGTCGGCTGGCCGGCACACGCGGCGTTTCTGGATCTGATGCAGCGCAGCGCCGGTCGCACCTATGCCTGGTACTTCAACAGTTCCGTCTATATCGTGCTCGACAGCCTGCGCCAGGCCGCGGGCGCCGACGCGCCTGCCGGGTTGAAGATGGCGCTGTCGATCGCCACCTGGACACTCAGGGGCGCCGTGGTGGCCGGCATCCTGTGGCTCGTGCACGGGAGCCGCGGTCAGCCATGGCCGGCAGCGGCCCGCCGCCATTTCCACTTCACGCTCACCATTCTGTTCTTTCTGCTGTGGTCGCCGATCGTGTGGGAGCACTACCTCGCCCTGCTGTTCCCGCCCTTGATGTACGTGGTCGCGGCGCGGGCGCACTTCAGGCGGGAGGCGGTCGTGATCGTGACCGCCATTCTCTTCTCGTCGATTGCGCAGAATCTGATTCTGATCAACTGGGCCCGTGAGCACATCGCGTTCGAATCGTTGCCGGCGATCCTCGCGGCCGCGCTGGTCAAGTCTGCCCCGTTGCTGCTGACGATCGCGCTGCTGGCGCGGCATTGGCGCGAGCTCTTCCAGAGCTATGCCGCGCCGGCATGGAGGTCGCTCGACGCGGCTCAGGCCCCGCGCAGCGATCGCGTGCCCGCGCCGGTCAGTTCCTGAGGACGGTCTGTCGGAGGAACGCGCGGATCGCCTCGCCGGCCAGCCGATGCCCGCGCTCGTTCCAGTGGGCGTTGCCTCGAATGAACGCGGCGCTCCCGGCGGCGTGAATCGTGTCTGTGAGGTCCAGAAACGGAACGCCTGCCTCCTGGCTCCAGTTGCGGAGCCACGTGCGGCGCTCGACGTCTTCGGGCGTGTCGCCAGTGCCGGGCAGGAACGTCACCACCAGCGCGGCGCCTCGCTCGTGGACACCTTGCTTCAGACGATCGAGCAGAGCGTCATGGAGCTCGAACTGGTTCCGGGTCAGCCGCCAGTACGATTGCTCGATCGCCTGGACGACGCGCATCCGTCGCCAGGCCGGCAACACCGGGAAGGGGACGGTGACGAGCTGGCCGTTCTGCAGCTCGAACTTCGGAAAGGGATAGCCCTGACCGGCGTTGAACGGATGCAGCCGGCGAAAGTCGTCCGTGTAGAAACCCAGAACGACCACGTCCGGCTTCACTCGCTTCGAGAGTCGCTCACACGCCCGGATCATGAGGTCGACGCCATAGCCGCTCATGCCAAGATTGTCCACGCGCCAGCCCGGCTCGCGCTGCTCGATGACCTCGGTGAGCCGATCCTCGGCCGCCACGCCGTCGCCGAGAACCATCGAGTCGCCGAGCACCCAGACGCGGGGCCGGGAATCCGGGCTGTCGAACTCGCGCGCGCTGCGGAACCCATCGGCGTTCGAGACCAGCACGAGCTCGTTGGACGACCCGACCGGATAGCGATACGTCGTCCGCCTCGAAGGCCATAACGTATAGCCAATCTCTGGATCCGGGCGATAGAAGCCGGGATAACGCGGCACCGGCGGGGAGTTGGGCGGATCGAACCGGCCGAGCCCGCGCAACCCGATCTCAGCAGCGATCAGCGCGAGGCCAAGACTGGCGCACAGGGCGGCGGTTCTGCGAGTCCGGAGCGTCATTGACGAGTCACTGGCCCGCTGCGTAGAGCTCGACTCTCACCCAGTGGAACGACCGGTCCGCGATTCTCGTGAACGATCCGGCCCTGGTCGTCAGCCACTCGCGCCAGCGCGCGTGCGCGTCCAGGATCACGCGTTGATACGTGATCACCCAGATGCGGCGGCACCCGGCGATGTCGCTTCGCTCGTCCTCGAGCGCCAGACGCCGCAACGGCTTCGCCGGCGCGTAGAGCGCCCACTGCAGCGGCGGGCCGCCGAAGGGCACGAATGCGTAGCAGTCCTGCGGCTCACCCGCGGCAGTCACGAACCGGATCGCATCGCGGTAGTTCTCCTTGTACGGCACCCGGTAGTTGGCGGTCAGCGCGTAGCCGCTGTAGCCGAGCACGGCCATGAGCGCGGCCCCTCGCAGCAGCGCGCCAGGCAGGCGGGCCAGCCCGGCGCCGACCAGGATGTAATAAGGAGCGATGCAGAACACGACGTAGCGGACGTTGTACTGCACGTTGAGCACGGCGGCGAGGAAGAACACCGACGCGAGCGGAACGGCGAACAACAGTAGCGGCAGCACTATCGCGCGACGGTCGGATCGCGATGACGGACCGCCTGGCTCCTGCCGCAGCGTGCGCGCCAGCAGCAGGCCGACGGGGCCGCCGAACAGAACGAGGCCGACAGGAAACGTCCACGCGGGCGCGGAGTCGAGGAGCCCGGCCAGCCCTCCGTTGTTGAACCGGTTGATCGTGCTCGCGATTGTGGACAGGCTGAAGGCGAAGTACTCCGGCTGCTCGCGGTCGGAGGCCGCGCTCATCTGCCCGGCGAGGGCAAACAGCAGCCAGGGGACCAGCGCCGCGACGCTCACGACCGCCAACCCCGCCACCCAGCGCAATGGGATCGAACGCCAGTACAGGGCCGTGAAGATCGCGAGCGCGAGAATGACGAATGCCCCGTAGTATTGCGTGCCGACCATGAGCACGGCAGCAGTCGTGCACGCGCACCATGCCGCCAGGCTCCGGAGCGTCATGGCCAGCCAGAAGAAGTACACCGTCAGCAGCACGAAAAGGAGGAACACCGCGTAGTGCCGCGCCTCCTGCGAGTACATGACGCCGAGCTGTGACACGGCGAGCAGCATCGTGGCGCAGAGCGCCGCCCGGTCGTCGTACAGCCGCCGGACGAGCACGAACAGGAGCGGCAGCGCGGCAATGCCGGCCACCGCCGAGAGCAGCCGTGCCTGGTGGTCGCCCACGCCCACGAGGGCGAGCCAGCCGTGGAGCAGGTACGCGTACACGGGCGGGTTGTACTCGAACGGCAGACGTACGCCGTCGGAACGGAAGAAACCTGGCATCTGAGACAGGGACGCGCGCGCAACCGTCAGCGAGACGGCTTCGTCGTTCCACAGGCTCTGAGCGTCCAGCGCGTACAGGCGGAGTCCCGCGCCGGCGGCCACAATCGCCGCAAGCGCCCAGTAGACCCTCGCGGTTGGCGACCACATTCCAGGCATGCGAGAACGACTCCTGTCAGATGACCACATGTGCCATGCAGCGCCCGGACCTAACCTCGGACCCTGTACACCACGAATCCGTTCTTCTCGGCGACGACGTCGGCGACAGCGTCGTAGCGAGGCGGCGCCACGTCGACACCCGCCTCGCGGACGAGGATGAAGTCGATGCCGTGCTTCGCGATGATCTCGCGGCGGCGATCGTCGGTCGTGCCCGGCGCCAGCAGTTCCTGTGCGTCCGCGTGGCGCGCCAGCAGGCCGCCGTCCGCCGGATTCGCGTGATGCAGGTCCGCGGCCATGACGCGAGCGAGGTGCACGGTCGGCAGCACGAGGCTCCACGTCGGGTCTGCGACGACCAGAGAATGCTCTGGCAGAACCGGTTGCACG
>CAZGVW010000115.1:0-21355 GCA_964529265.1 uncultured Phycisphaeraceae bacterium | reverse complement strand
TTGAACATCGTGGCCTCCTTGCTTCTGGTTGCTGCAGCACAACAACCATCGGCTCGGAGGCCGCGCACACTGGCGCGATTGCTAAACCACTGTCCACGCAGAACTTCTGAATCAACCGGTGATCACGAGTTCACGGCGTTGAGTGGCACCTGCTCGTCAGGCGCGCTTGCGGGTCTTTTTCTTGGATTCGGAAGAAGGGACGCTTTTGGCGGCGGGTTTCTTTTTCTGGGAGGGGGACTTGGAGGCGGCGGCGGGTTTCTTGGAGGAGGAGGAGGAGGAGGAAGAGGAGGAAGATGATGATGACGACGCGGCTTTGCCGCCGGACTGCTCGACGCTGCGCTTGAGGGCTTCCATGAAGTTGAAGGCGGCGGGGGCTTCCTCGTGCTCTTCGACGAGGATGGGCTCGGCGCCCTTCACCTTCTGCTTCACGAGTTCGAGGAAGGCTTCGCGGTAGTTGTCCTTGAACTTCGAGGGATCGAAGGCGCCGACCTTGGACTTGATGATGGTTTCGGCGAGTTTGACCTGCTCGGCATCGACCTGGCCGTTGCCGACGTCATCGAAATAGTCGGCGGCGTCGCGCACTTCGTCGGCGTAGCGCAGCGTGGTGAGGAGAAAGCCCTTGCCCTCCGGCTGGATGGCGATGATGCGCTCGCGCCCGTACATGACGACCTTGCCGAGGCCGACGAGGCCCATGCGCTTGAGCGCTTCGCGGATGACGCGGAAGCCTTCTTCGGCGACGGGGCCATCGGGACCGAGGAAATAGGGCGAATCGACGTACATGGGATCGATGTCGCCGGATTTCACGAACTGAACGAGGTCGATGGCCTTGGTGGTTTCGAGGCGGAGGGACTCGAGCTCCTCCTCGTCGATGATGACGTAGGTGTCCTTTTCGTATTCGTAGCCTTTGACGATCTCGTCGCGATCGACGGGGCCGTGGATGGGGCAGATCATCTGCTGCTTGAGGCGCTGGTGGCAGCCTTTGTGCAGCTGGTTCATGGAGACGCGTGAGGAACTTTCGGTGGCGGCGTAGAGGCGCACGCCGAAGGTGACGAGCGAGAGGCGGAGTTGCCCCTTCCACATGGCGCGTGGAGGCATGATGAGGATCCCTTCACAACTCTGGCACACACTCTGGCGGCGAAACTTCCGGGCCCACCCCCCACTCTGCGCCGCCGGTGCGACTATATCGTCGCCCGGAGCGCAAACCCCCGCGGAATGATGCAGCAAAGCGCGATAACGGGGGTTGGACCATTGCGCGGGGCGCGGGAACAACCGGACAAAATCCTGATCGCGGGGAGGTAGGCTGGGCGGCGATGGCGGACTCGTTGCGGAAGAAGAAGACGAAGAGGAACAAGGCGGCCCCCGGAACGCCCGCCGCCGGAACCCCCGGAAGCCCCGGAACCCCCGGAACCCCCGGAAGCCCCGGAAGCGATGCGCTGGGGGCGTATCGGCGCAAGCGCGACTTTGCGAAGACGCGCGAGCCGGCGGGGAAGACGAAGGCGAGCGCCAGCGGCCGGATGTTCGTGGTGCAGAAGCACAGGGCTCGCGCGCTGCACTATGACTTCAGGCTTGACATGAACGGCGCGCTCAAGAGCTGGGCTGTGCCGAAGGGGCCATCGCTTGATCCGAGCGTGAAAGTGCTTGCGGTTGAAGTTGAGGATCACCCGATCGAATACGGAGACTTCGAGGGCGTGATTCCGGAGGGTGAATACGGCGCGGGCGCGGTGATGATCTGGGACAAGGGGGAGTGGGCGCCGGTGGGTGATCCGGTGCGCGGGTATGAGAAGGGGGATCTGAAGTTCCGTCTGCACGGGCAGAAACTGAACGGCGAGTGGGCGCTGGTGCGCATGAAGGCGGATCGCGAGGGGCGGGGTGAGCGGGCGGGGAAGAACTGGTTGTTGATGAAGAAGAGGGATGCCGCGGCGAGGTCGCGGGCGGAGTTCGATGCGCTGGAGGACCGTCCGGAGAGCGTGGTGAGCGGTCGGAATCTGGATGAGATCGCGGCGGATCGTGACCTGGTGTGGACGGGTGGGAAGGCGCAAGAGCAGGGGAAGAAGAAGCAGGGGAAGAAGAAGCCGCGGAATCGGGCGGGCGCGGCGGCTTCGAAGGCGGTTGATCCGCCGTCGCGTCTTGATGCGGGGGCGCTGCCGGGGGCGCGGAAGGCGGCGTTTCCGAAGGTGGTGAAGCCGCAGCTGGCGACAGCGGCGCACGAGGCGCCGGCGGGGGAAGAGTGGCTGCACGAGATCAAGCACGATGGGTATCGGTTGATGATGTTGTTGCGCGGGGGGGAGGCGCGGCTGATCTCGCGGAACGGGCTGGACTGGACGGCGCGGTTTGCGAACGTGGCGCGGGCTGGGGCTGCGCTGCCGTTGGATGAGGCGGTGCTGGACGGCGAGGCGGTGGTGCTGGACAAGCGGGGGATCGCGGATTTTTCGGCACTGCAGGCGGCGCTGAGCCGGAAGGACAGGACGGGGTTTGTGCTGTTTCTGTTCGATGTGGTGCATGCGAACGGGTTTGATTTATCGAAGACGCCGTTGGTGGAGCGAAAGGCGTTTCTGAAGCGTGTGATTGAGGAGGCTGGGACGGGGGTGGGGGCGGGGGCGATCCGGTTCAGCGATCACGTGGTGGGGAAGGGCGCGGCGTTTGCGCGCGAGGGGAAGCGCGCGGGGCTGGAGGGGATTGTTTCGAAGCGGCGGGACGCGAAGTACGAGCAGAGGCGCTCGACGACGTGGCTGAAGATCAAGTTCGCGCAGCACGATGAGTTCGTGGTGGGCGGGTTTACGCGTCCGACGGGTTCGCGGCAGGGGCTGGGGGCGCTGGCGCTGGGGAGGTTCGATGGGCGCGGGGGGTTGATCTACAGGGGTCGGGTGGGATCGGGGTTTGATGCGAAGACGCTGAAGGCGCTGGCGACGCGGCTGGAGGGGATGGTGAGAAAAACGTCGCCGTTTGCGGTGGGGCCGAAGGGCCCGGACGCGAAGGGCGTGCTGTGGGTTGAGCCGGAGATGGTGGTGGAGACGAAATCGAGCGGGTGGACGACGGAGGGGTATGCGCGGCACGCGGTGTTTCTGGGTGCGCGCGAGGACATGGCGGCGAGGGACGTGGTGGAGGAGGGAGCGCCGGCGGCGGGGAGCGGGAACGGCGGCGAAGGCAGTGACGTTGAGGATCCGCCGCGGGGCGCGGGCGATGCAGCGAAGGACCGTGGGGACGCAACGGGCGCGGATGGGAATGCGAAGGGCGCGGTGATCGTGAAGAAGCGCACGACGCCGGATGCGGAGGTGATCGGTGGCGTGCGGATCACGCACGCGGCGCGGCCGGTGTATCCGCAGGCGGGGATTACGAAGGGGGACGTGGCGCGGTATTACCTCGCGGCGGCGGCGCGGATGTTGCCGCATATTGCGGGGCGGCCGCTGAGCGTGGTGCGGTGTCCGGACGGCGTTGAGGGGACGCACTTCTTTCAGCGCCGGCCGGGAGCGGGGTGGCCGGAGGGGATCGAGACGGCGGTGGTGGAGGCGGAGGGACGATCGCAGGATGCGATCGTGGTGCGGGACGAGAAGGGGCTGATCGGGCTTGCGCAGATGGGCGTGCTGGAGATTCACGCGTGGGGGTGCATGCTGGATGAGCCGGTGCGGCCGGACATGCTGGTGTTCGATCTTGATCCGGGCGAGGGGGTGAAGGCGGAGCGGGTTGTGAAGGCGGCGTTGATCGTGCGCGACAGTCTGGCGGAGGCGGGGCTGCGGACGTTCGTGAAGACATCCGGGGGCAAGGGGCTGCACGTGGTGGCGCCGGTGGCGCGTCGCGCGGGGTGGGAGGAGACGACGGGGTTTGCGCGGGCGGTGGCGGAGGCGCTGGCGGCGTCGGCGCCGGGGATGTTCACGGCGTCGATGTCGAAGGCGCGGCGGAAGGGGAAGGTGTTTGTTGACTATCTGCGGAATCAGTTCGGGGCGACGGCGGCGGCGGTGTATTCGACGCGGGCGCGGGACTCGGCGACGGTGTCGATGCCGGTGGCGTGGGAGGGATTGAGCGCGGAGACGGTCTTATCGCCGCCGACGATGCATTCGGCGCTGAGGAGGATCAGCCGCGGGGAGGCTGATCCGTGGGCGGAGTTTTTCGAGGTGGAGCAGGAGGTTCCGGAGGTGGGGTGAACACATCAGCGGAGGGGCATGCTTGCGGCGGTGCGTTCGCCGGAGGCGGATTGGATTTCGAGCCAGAGGGTTGTCTCGGGGGTGATCTGGGCGGGGGCGGGGAGGTGGGCGTGGTAGTGGTCGTCGTGCGCATCGGCTTTGATTTTGGTTGAGCCGGCGGCGGACTCGGCGCCGATCCAGACGCGGAGCGCGGCGGGGGCGGGGCGGGATGTGCGGGCGGCTTCGAAGTGGAGTTCGGCGCCGGGGGCGAGGTCGCCGGTGATGGTGACATCGAGCGTGACGCCGGCGATGGTGATGGCGCCGAGGGGGCGTGGTTCGGCGTCGTGGGCGTGGTCGTCGTCGGCGTGGTCGTCGTGCGCGTGGTCGTCGTGGGCGGCGGCGGCGTCGTGGCTGTGTCCGTGGCTGGAGGATTCGCCGGCGGCGTCGCCGCTGTTCGAGGCGGAGTCGGTCTTGCCGCAGGCCGGGAGCATGAGGGCGAGGGCGAGGGCGGCGCAGAACAGGGTCAGGGAACGAAGGTGATGCATGGTCAGGACTCCTTTTCAGTGGTGGTTGATGCGCGGAGGGACGCGTGGATGCGTGTGATGAGTGATCCGCCGTCGTGCGGGCGGGGTTCGCGCGAGGGCGCGAACACGAGCGAGTAGCCGGCGGGGACGACGATGAGGTTGAGAAACGTGGATGTGAGCAGGCCGCCGAGCGTGACGATGGCGAGTGGGGCGAGGAGTTCGCTGCCGGGCTCGCCCGCGGCGAGGGCGAGTGGCGCGAGGCCGAGTGCGGCGCAGAGGGCGGTCATGAGGATGGGGACGAGGCGCTCCATCGAGCCGCGGACGATGGCCTCGTCGATGGGCACGCCTTCTTCGCGCATGAGGTGGTTGTAGTGGTTGATGAGGAGGATGCCGTTGCGCACGGCGATGCCGAAGAGCGTGATGAAGCCCACCATGCTCGCGATGGAGATGACGGGGGGGACATAGGGGCCGCCGACGCCGATGAGGGCGAGCGTGTTGGCGATGGGGCCGCGGCCTTCGGTGAGGTAGATGGCCGCGATGCCGCCGATGAGGGCGAGGGGCATGTTGAGCATGACGAGGAGGGCGGCGCGCATCGAGCGGGTGGAGATCTGGAGGAGCATGAGCATGACGACGGCCACGGCGACGCCGGAGACGAGGATGGTTCTGGTCGCGGATCGCTGGGCTTCGAACTGGCCGCCGTAGGAGACGGTGAATCCGGCGCGGCGGACGATGGGGTCTACACGTTCGCGCACGAGGTCCACGAGGTCGCCGAGGTTTGAACCCTCGGCGACGTTGAGGGAGACGACGGCCTTGCGCAGGGCGTTTTCGCGGGTGATGAGGTTGCTGGAGCGCTCCGGCCCGATGTCGGCGACGTCGCTGAGTCGGACGGTTGCGCCGCCGCGGCCATGGAGGAGGAGGTCGCGCACCTGGGCGATGGTTTCGCGCTCGCTCGGCGCGAGGCGGACGACGATGTCGTATTGGCGCACGCCCTGGTTCACGGTGTCCACGACTTCGCCGTAGATGGCGTCGCGGACCTGCTCGGCGGCGTCGGCGGGGCTGAGGCCGGCGGCGGCGAGTTCGGCGTGGCGATAGCGGATGGGGAGGGAGGTGATCATGACTTCGCGGTTGGCGTTGACGTCGCGCGCCTCGGGGAGTTGTGAGAGTTCCGTCTCGATTTCCTTCGCCACGCGCCGCAGTTCGGAGAGGCTGTCGCCGAAGACGTTGATGGCGACAGCCGCGGGCGTGCCGGAGAGCACGTGGCTGAAGCGGTGCTCAATGGGCTGGCCGACCATGGTGGTGATGCCGGGGATGGAGCCGAGGATCTCGTCGATATCGCGGCGGACGGCGTCGCGATCGCGGCCATCGGCGACGGTGACTTCGATCTCGGAGTTGCTGACGGGCTCGGCGTGCTCATCGCGCTCGGCGCGGCCGGTGCGGCGCGAGACGGAGCGCACGCCTTCGACGGCGACGAGGCGTTTTTCGACTTCGGTCGCGAGTCGATCGCTCTCGATGAGGGACGTGCCCGGGGGCGCGAGGAGGAAGACGGTGAACGTGCCCTCGTTGAAGGATGGGAGGAAGGAGGTTCCGAAGGTGCTGGCGAGCCAGAGGGCGGCGGCCGTGGCGACGCCCGCGGCGGCGAGCACCCACCCGCGGGAGCGGATCGCGGCGCGGAGGGAGGGCTCGTAGGCGCGTTTGAGGAGGCGGACGAGGAAGCCGTCTTGTGCGCCGTGGGCGCTGCCGAGGCGGCCGCGGAGGAGGAGGCGGCACATGGCGGGTGTGACGGTGAGGGCGACGACGAGTGACGCGAGGATGGAGACCATGTAGGTGAGCGCGAGGGGGCGGAAGAATCGGCCCTCGAGGCCTTGAAGGAAGAGGAGCGGGATGAACACCATCACGATGATGACGGTGGCGAAGACCATGGCGGGGCGGATTTCGTTGCTCGCCTCGAAGATGACCTCAGCGAAGGGGCGCTGTTCCGCGGGGGAGCGGGCCTGATTCTGCTTCAGGCGGCGGAAGACGTTTTCGACGTCGATGATGGCGTCGTCCACGAGGACACCGATGGCGACGGCGAGGCCGCCCAAGGTCATGACGTTCAGGCCGAGGTCGAGGCCATCCATGAGCAGGAGGCCGACGGCGAGCGAGATGGGCAGCGCGGTGAGCGTGATGAGCGTGGTGCGGAGATTGAGGAGGAAGAGGGCAAGCACGATGAGGACGATGACGGTGGCCTCGGCGAGGACTTTGGTGACGTTGTGCACGGATCGATCGATGAAGTGTGATTGGCGCATGACATCGCGATTAAGCGCGACGCCCCTGGGGAGGGCGGGTTCGATCTGGTCGAGGAGGGCGTCGATGCGCGTGGTGAGGGCGAGCGTGTTCGTGCCGGGGGATTTCTGGATGGAGAGGATGACGGCGGGCGAGCCGCCTTCGGAGGCCGTGCCGCGTTTGAGGGCGGGGCCGAGGCGGACATCGGCGACCTGGCCGATGGTGACGGAAACGCCCTCGTGATGCTTGATCACGGTGCTCGCGATATCGCCTGGGCGCGTGACACGGCTCTGCTGGCGGATGGGGATTTCGAGGGCGCTGACGTTGGGGAGGTAGCCGGCGCTCGCGGTGCTGTGGGCGCCGCCGGCGGCTTCGACGACATCGGTGATGGTGAGTCCATAGAGGCGCAGGCGCTCCTGATCGACGTTGACCTGGTATTCGGGCAGTTCGCCGCCGATGGCGACGACCTGGGCGACGCCGGGGACGGCGAGGATTTTGTTGCGCAGATCGAACTCCGCGTAGGAGCGGAGGTCCATCGGGCCGGCGGCGCCATCGGGGGACGAAAGCGAGATGAGCATGATCTCGCCGGCGATGGATGAGATGGGCGTGATGAAGGGCTCGATATCGTCGGGGAGGCCGCTTCGGGCCGCGGCGAGGCGCTCGGCGACGAGTTGGCGGGCATCGTAGAGGTTGGCGCCCCAATCGAGATCGACCCAGACGATGGAGAGGCCGATGGCGCTGGCGCTGCGGACGCGGCGCACGCCGGTGACGCCGTTCACGGCGGTTTCGATGGGGAAGGTGACGTATTGCTCGACTTCGTCGGCGGCGAGGCCGGGCGCTTCGGCCATGATGGTCACGGTCGGCGCGTTCAGCTCCGGGAAGACGTCAACGGTCATGCCGGGAAGTCGATACGCCGCGAGCCCGACGAGCAGCAGCGCGGAGATGACGACCAGCGACGGGAACTGAAGCGAGAAGCGGATGAGCGCCTTGAGCATGGCTCAGTCCTCCCCCTCGTGGAAGGTTCCATCGGGGTGGAAGTGGCCGCCGCGCTGGATGGAGCCGCTGGTGGCGAGCATGAGTTGAAAGGCGCCGTCGAGCACGATCTCGTCGCCATCTCGCAGCCCGCTGAGCACGGCGACCCATCGGCCGTCGTCAGGGCCGAGATCGGCCTCCATGCGGATGGCTTCATCGGGATTGTCCGGCGCGCGGCGGAAGATGACGGGCGCGAGGCCATCGCGCTGAACGGCGGCGAGGGGGATCGCGAGTTCCGGCTGCGCGGTTGAATCGGTGACGATCTCGAGTTGGGCTGAGACGCCGGGCCGCGCCCAGGCGGAGAGGCGCTCCGGCGTGACGAAGAGTTCGATGGTGCGGTCGGCGGCGTCACCGGAGATGCCGAGCGAGAGCACGCCCTGCATGGTGTCCTGGAGCGGCACGTTGCGGCCGGAGGCGGTGGGGGTCGGAGGGACGATGCGCGCCTCGAGCCCGTGGCGGAGTGCGCCGAGATCGCTCTGGAGTCCGGAGGCGCGAAAGCGCAGCAGACTCGGCTGCACGACGGTGAGCACGGCGGTTTTCTCATCCGCCCAGGCGCCGTTGGTCAGGCCGAGGGACTCAACGACACCGGGGGCCACGGTGGTGACCTCGATCCTGTCGATGGTGGCCCATCGCGGGGCTTCGCCGTCGCCGGCGGGGACGCGCTCCGCCAGCGCGGCGCGGCCGATGCCGACGATTGCCGCGGCGGAATCGAGGAGGAAGGACATGCGGGAGCGGGCCGCTTCCAGTTCGGCGGTGGTCTCGGCGCGGGCGGCGTCGAGTTCCGCATCTTTCTCCTGCACGTCGGCCAGTTCCGCCCCGGCCGCGGCGAGGGCCGATCGCGCCTCGGCGAGTTCGCTGATGCGCCCGCCGCCGGCCTCGCGGACGGATTCGATCTGCCGCACGCGCTCCCCCCACACGGCGACGCTTTCCAGCAGGCTCTCCTCATGCCGTTCGTGCGCTGCGCGAAGCGGATCGAACGTGGCGAGCCTTGTCGAAAGGCGCTGGATGGCGGACGCGGCTTCCGCAAGGGATTGCTGCCTGTCGCGCCATGCGGGCGAATCGATGCGGTAGAGCGGCGCGCCGGCTTCGACTTCATCGAACTGCTGCGCGAGCAGTTCGACGCGGCCGGGAAGCATGGTGCGGTATTCCCGCCGCGCGGTGGGCAGCAGTTCGAAGGCGCCCGGCGCCCGAAGCGTCTGCTCGATCCGCCGGCGCTCGACCTGCACGAAAGTGATGCCGAGGTTGGAGCGCACCGCAGGTGGAATCGCGACGCGGTTCGATTCCGGCGCGGCGCCGGCCTCGTGCTCATGCGCGTTCTCGGACGCATGATCGTCGCCGCCTGAGCCGCCGCATCCGGGCGCGAGGAGCGCCGCGGCTGCGCAGATCGCCGTGGCGAGAAGCCTGGTGGGCACGTTCATTGGCTGCCTCCATTCCCCGCGGGCGCTTCGACTTCCCGCTTTGCCGAGCCGGGCTCTTCGTGGGGCGCGGCGACGGGCGCGGGATCGAGCGCCTGCTCAGGCCCCAGGATCTCCTTCATCGTGATGGCGGCGCTGAGTTCGGCGAGGCGAAGGTCGATCAGGCGCGATCTGGCCTCGAACTGGCGCTCCACCGCTTCGAGCAGGAGCAGCGTGTCCACCTGGCCCAGTCGGACGATCTGGGCCAGGTCGGCGGCCTGATCCTCGAGCATGGGCAGGATTTCCGATTCGTACCGGGCGCGCTGGCTGTGTGCGGCCTCGAACTCGGCGCTCGCGGCGGCGTACTCGCGGGCCAGGCGTTCGAGCGTTGCCTCTGCCGCGGCCCGCGCGGTTTCGCGGCGGGCCCGGGCCTCCGCGATGGCGGCCCGGTTCGCGTTCAGGATCGGGATGGGAAGTGACGCGCCGAAGAGCACGCGGTCATCGTCTTCCTGACTTCCGTACCCGGAGCCGATGGTGAGATCCGGATACTGCTCTCGAACCTCCAGGCGAAGGGTCTCCTCCGCGACTTCGTACTCAGCGTGTTTCACAGCGAGTTCGGTGTTTGACTCCATGAGCGAGGCGACCGGGTCATCCGGGCGCGGAGCGTCCGCCGCAGGCAATGCCGGCAGCAACACCACGCCCGCCTCGGCGGGCAGGCCCATCAGGCCGAGCAGATCAAACCGCGCCCGGCGGGCGAGGAGTTCCGCCTGCGCGAGGGCCGCGCGGCGATCCGCCATTTCGACACGGAACAGCCGGCCCTCGACGCGGCTGAGTTCGCCAGCGAACTCGAGGCGATCCGTGATCTCCACGATGCCCTGCACCTGCTCGCCCGCGGCTTGAAGCGCCGTGGCGCGTTCCTCGGCCGCGGTCCACGCGGCCCATGCGCGGCGAACGCCGAGGCGCACCGACCACTCCACATCCACGATGCGCCGCAGCTCCGCCTCGTACGCGGCGCCCGCCCGCGCTTTCTCCACCTCGAGCCGTCCCGAAATGGGAATCGTGAGGCTCAGCGTGAGCCCGAACTCGAGCGGCGATGCGTTGGACACGATGTCCTCCGCATCGAACCCGAACACGGGATCCTCCCAGAGACCGGCGGTCTCGAACGTCGCGAGGGCCACGCCCGCCTCCAGGCGCACCAGGCGCAGATCGGCGTTGTAGAAGAGCGCGAGCGCCTCCCCTTCGGCCGGCGAGAGCCCATCCGCCAGGTCGAATCGCTCCGGCGCAGCGGCGTCCGTAGCGCGCAGCCGCTCCGCGAACGCGGCGACGGGCTCCGCATCGGCCATGCGGGCGCTGAGCGACTCGCGGTGGGCCGCGAGATCGAGCGGCGCGCGCTCGTAGGACTGGCAGCCCGCGAGCAGCCACGCCGCGGCGGCGGCGGAACTCGCGCCGGACCACACCGCCCGCCGGGGGCGCGGGCGACTTCTGAATCGCATGACTTCGGTCTCCTGTCGGGGAACGGACAACCAGCCCGCGCGGCAAAGCCGCGGAGGCTACGTCTCGAATTCGGACAGGCGTCAGATGATGAGTCGCGTGGACCGCACGAGCGCCAGGCGGTGCGCACCGCGATGGTCGCGATCGCACTCCGGAGGCGGACCGCGCCAGGAAGGCCCGGCCGACAGCGCCTCGCCGATGTTCGGCGCAGCGGCGGAGAGGGCAAGGACCGTGGCGCCCTCAAACGCGGGTTGAAGCGTCGTCAGGAAATCGACGGACGCAAGGTCGATATCGATGCAGCCGCAGCCGCCATCGTGCTCACCCGGCGGAATGGGCGCCGGCGCGGGCCACTCCGATTCATGGCTGCAGACCAGGGTGCACTCGGTGACGACCTCTTCCGGGGCGTGCTCGTGGCCTCCGCCGAGACAGAGGGCCACGCTGCCGCGGAGGCCTCCCATCGCCGCCTGCGCGGCAAGGGACGAGAACAGCAGGATGGCGACAAGGCGGTGCAGCACGTCGTTCAAGTATATCGGTCAGGGTGGGGGTGCGATGCAGCCGCGGCATGGCGCTTCGGGGCTGCTTCCGGGGGGACGGGCCCGCAACCGACCCGGAGGGTTCCCGAATACTCCCCTAGTGACCCCTCTGCTCGCCCACATCACCCAGGGCCGCGTGATGGCGACGCTCCCCGCCGGCGCCGCCCGCGTGCACCGCGTGGCGTACGCGCCGGGCCACGTGATGCCGGAGCACTCTCACCGCACGGCGAACGTCACCGTGGTGGTCGCGGGGCGTTTGGACGACATGACGGCCGAGGGAGAGCGCCGCTGCGAGGCGCTGTGCGTGCTCGTCAAGCCATCCGGGAGCGCGCACGAGAGCGCGGCGGGGCCACATGGGACGCAGACCATCGTCGTCGAGGTGGACCGCCGTCTCGAAGCCTGGCTGCGTCGTTCGTGCGGCCTCTTCGAGCGATGCGCGTGGAGCGCCGACGGCCGCGCGGCGCACCTGGTGCTTGGCCTCTGGGCGCGTGCGCGTGGCGGGCGGGTTGAGGCGGGCCCGGTTGAGCCGTGGCTGAGCGCGCTGGCCGGCCTCGTCGGCGATGGGAAGGCGCATGGCCGGACGATCGACGGCCGGATGGGCCGGATTGCCTCGCGGCTTGGAGAAGAACGTGTGGCGAGCGTCGCGAGGGAGATCGGCATGCACCCGGTCGCGATGGCTCGCCGTTTCCGTCGCGAGATGGGCTGTTCGCCGCGGGAGTGGCGGCGGCGGGAGCGCGTCCGCCGCGCCGCCGACGGTCTGGCGACGACGTCGCGGCCGCTGGTTTCGATCGCCTGCGAGGCGGGGTTCAGCGACCAGGCGCACCTCTCGCGGGAGTTCCGGCGCGAGAGCGGGCTGACGCCGCGGGCGTTCCGGGATCTGACGCGGGCGGTTTGATCCGTTCAAGACAGGCCGGCGCGGGTGCGGGATCATGGTGACCAACCACCAATGGAGATTCCGCGATGATCCGCGTCAGAACAGGCATTCAGGCTGCAACCCTCGCCGTCGTCCTTGGTTTCGGGGTCGAACCCGGCCAAGGCGGCGATCTTCCTCCCTTCAGCGAGCGCCCCGACCTTGCCGACCTCCCGGCCCGTTGGGGGCCGGTGATGGACCTCTTTGACGCTCCCGGCGTCGCGGTCGCGGTCGTGAAGGACGGCAGGCCGTACGCGGCGTGGAGCGCCGGATTCCGCGATCTCGAGGGGAAGCCGATCGACCAGCACACATGCTTCTACATCGCTTCGATGACGAAGACCTACCTGGCCGCGGGGGTCTGCCGCCTCGCCGACGAGGGAAGGCTCTCCCTCGACGATGCGGTGAAGCGCCACCTGCCGCAGATGGAGTTGCCGGACAAGGAGCTGGAGAGCGCGCTGACGATTCGCGACCTGCTGACGCACCGCCACGGCATCAACTCCGGGCCGGCGGTCATGCTCGATGCGTACACCGGCGAGATCACGGATGATCGCTACTTTCACTGGCTCGCGCGGGCGGAGATCGGGCGCGAGGTTGAATACACGAACACGCACTACACGCTGCTCGGGCGCGTCATCGAGGCCGTGACGGGAAAGAGTTGGCGCGATTATCTTGACGTGGCCGTGTTCGAGCCCGCGGGCATGCAGCGCACCACAGGCTACGCGAGCGAACTCTACGGCTGGGAGAACAGTGCCACGCCGATGGAGCGGATCGGCGGTGAGAAGTTTCAGAGGGCCGAACTGGTGAAGGATGATTCGGTGATGCACGCCGCGGGCGGCATGGGCACGACCGCCTTTGATGCGGCCCGCTGGCTGAGCCTGCACATGAACGGCGGCGCGATCGACGGTGTGCGCATCGTGTCGGAAGGCCTGATCGACGAATCGCACAGTCTGCTCGCGGCGCTGCCCGAGCCGGATGGGACGATCCGGATTCAGAAGGGATTCGGTCTCGCGTGGATGGTCGGTGAGTTCAACGGGACTCCGCTGTCGGCCCATGGCGGCGGGTACTTGGGCACATCGACCTACTTCGCGATGCTCCCCGAGCAGGGGGTGGGCGTGGTCGTGCTGATCAACGGCGGGGGACCGGCGCGAATGCTGGGCGACGTCGTCGCCATCGACGTCATGGCGCGGCTGACGAACACCGCGCCGGCGTGGGACGTCTTTGGGCGGTTCGTCGAGCGGGCGACGAGGCATAAGGCCCTTGAGGGTCCGTTCATGGCGGCAAGGGGCGGCGGGCCGTTCCCGGTGAGCGTTCTCTCACAAACGCGCGAAGCCTACCTCGGGACGTACACGAATCCGCACTGGGGCCGCGCGCACGTGCTGCCCGACGGCGACACGATCCTCGTCAACATGGGCATCGTCCCCTCGCGGTTCCACGCGGGCGACGCGCCGGACCACTTTCTCTTTGACGGCCCGGTCTTCGACGGCGTCAAGGGGCGGCTTGAAATGGATAATGGCCGCGTTGCGCGACTGGTGCTGACTGAGGAGCGGCTCGGCGACGTCGTGTTCGAGCGGGAGTGAGCGCGCCTGATGCCGACGCTCCACCGCCCCTCAGTGCGAATCCGGGGCCTCCCAACTCCGCCACGTGCGAAGCCTTGCGCGACTTTGCGAGCCAGTGCGATACGTCGGAAAAGTGGACCCGGGGGGATTCGAACCCCCGTCCCATCGCGGATTCTCCCGAGGAAATCGCGATTTCCGAACAGCGCGCAGCGCCCGGCGCAGCGCCGTGTGCGCCGGGGGTTAATACCCCCGTCCCACCCGACATTGATCCCGCCCTGCGCGACCTGATCGGCGCCTGGGCCGGGCTGCCCGAGGACGTCCGGCGCGGGCTCGCCGCGATGTTCAAGGCGATGGAGCGCGATCGATGATCTGCGCTCCTCTGACACTGACACTACTGACAGAACCCCGTTCCGGACGCGCCCTGGCCGGTTCCGCCGCGGGCGGAGGGGGTTGTGTCAGAAGGCGACCGTCGCGCTTCGCTCGACGCAGTACACCATTGGGCGCTGCGGACCTCCCGCGCTTCGCCCACATCACGCCGGGGCGGTGGTGTCGAACGGACCACCACCCGCTCAGGATGTTCGCCAGCCGGGCCCCACTGTGGGGCCCTCATTGGCCGGTTTGGTGCGCCTCACTCACGGAGCGATGACAGGAGCCGCTGCAGGTCCTTGCCGTCAACGACACCGTCATGATCGATGTCCGCTGCGCCACCGTCGCCCCCAGCCGCGCCCCAACGCCGCAGCATCGCGCCCAGGTCGGCGGCGTCCACGACGCCATCTCCATCGACATCGCCATGGAGGGCTCGTCCGGTGGGAATGAACCCACGGATCACGACGTCGTCAATGCTCCAGCCGCTGTAGGTGATGGAAGCGTCTGTTGGCCCCATGCCCCAGCGGACTTGAACGTTCGGCCGTCCGTCGGCGAACTCCGCGATATCAAGGCGCTGCTCAACCCATTGACCGTCGTCCAGGTCGAAGTCCGGCAGGAAGACGGAGTCCTCGGGCGGGAACTGGTGCTCCCACACCGTGGCCCATGTTTGGCCGTCCTCGCTGACCTGAATGTTCGCGTGGTCGAACGCGGCCCGCTCAACGCCGAGCCATCGCCGGAAGACCAGCTCGACACCCGAGGCCTGGGAGCAATCGATGGGAGATGACGTGAGGAAGTGCGGGGCGGGCATCGCGCCTGACTCGCCCCTCGGCGCCAGGTGCGCATCCACGACGTACACGTCGTCCACCTGCCAGTAGGAAAGAGAGTCCTGAGAAACCGAGTAGGCGAATCGAAGGACAAGGCTCTGCCCGGCGTACTGAGAGAGATCTATTTCGACGAGCTCTCCGGGTCGTTCGCCGTCCTGCTCCGTAAACGTCCGCAGCGTCGTCCATGTGGCGCCGCCGTCGGTCGAAACATCGACCGTGCCCGTCTGCTGGCGCGGGAACGTCGGAGAGCCCGCGTTGCCGAACCACTTTGTCCGGAACCTCAGCACCGCATTGTCGGGCGCGCGGAACACGGGCGAGAGGAGGTCGGCCTGATCCGCGATCAGGATCAGATCGGCCAGGGAAGCCGCGCACTCGCCGGCGCCTCCGGTGTGGTTCGGGAACCGCGGGGGGAAAGGACCGGGCCCGAAGGGATCGAGGAAGGCCCTGTTCTCGGCCCAGATGAGGTTGCTCAGGCCGATGAACTCCGCGGCGACTTTCCAGCCGGGCCCCGGAACCCCATTCTCAAAGCCCTCGGCGAGACCGACGCTGTCCGCCGGGGCGAAGCCGATTCCATTCTCGTAGTCGCCCGATCGGTTGTAGCCATAGACGTTGACCCCGGTGAACGCCGTGACGGGATCTCCGGCGTGCGAGCCGCCTCCGCCGGGATCACCGAAGGACCATGCCCCCTCGATCGTCCACTTCGGGTCGGAGTCGTCGACAAGGAACTCCGCGATGTCCTGTCGAGCGCCGATTTCAAGAAGAACCGTCGCGACCCCCGACCTGCCGCCGTAGGGCGGAGTTCCGCCATCGTCGGCGACATAGGTGAATCGGTCGGTCCCTTGGTAACCCGGGTCCGGCGCGTAGCGCAGAGACGAGGCGGCCGCGAGATGCGGCGCGGATGTGATCGGCGAGCCAAATGCGACGTCGTAGAGTGTGCCGTGCGTCGGCAGCGATTCGATGCGGTGGATGAGCGGACTCGGCCCGGGCTTGATGTCTGCCCCTTCAAGCGGGATGTCGACACTCCCGCCGGAGGTTGTGATCAGGACCTTGCCCGGGACCGTCGGCGGCGCGCCGGGAGCGTTCGCCGAAAGGAGATCGTGTTCGAAGAGGGCGAAGCCCGGCGGCGTGCCTCCGCCCTGGGAGAGGCCGATGATCGCCGGCCTGCCTGGAGGCAGATCGAGGCGCAGCCACGTGAGGCGGATGCGGCCGTCGAAGAAGAGCTCAATCTGGTAGTCGGCGCCGAAATCGCCCGGCACGTCGCTGGCGGCTCTGAGCCCCGAAAACGTCAGCGCCACGCGATCGCTTTCAGCGCTGTAGATGACAGAGCCCAGCGAGTCGATGAACATGTCGAACAGCAGCCCTGAGACGCGCGGCACGGCGAAATGAACCGCCGGGCTCGCGTCGAAGGGAGTGTGTTCCGGGCGCAGGAACGAGTTTCGGACGCTGGCTGCTTTCGCAGTCGTGACGCCTGACTGGAGGTCGACGTAGAGGCGGCTGAGCTGTCGCCCGGCGAACGGGAAAAAGCGGCCGGGCGGAAGCTCGATCGGCGGCGTGCGCTCCGCCGATGCGAAACCGGAGAGCATCGCGCCGCCCGCGGGGTCTGTCGGGAAGCCCTTGGCGTCCGCCCAGCAGGCGAGGTATCCGTCCTCCGTGTCCGCGGGCGACAGGGTGAGCGAGCGCCCGACCAGGGACGCGAGGCGCGCATCGCCCCCGTAGAACAGGTCAGTGAAGGAGTTGGGAACATCGGGCGTTGTGAAGGAGAAGCACGCACCTGCATTGTCATGGATCGTCGAATTGCCCGCCTGGTCGGTGACGACGGCTCTCAGGAAGTACGTCGCTCCCGGCTCTAGCCCGTAGAGGACGAGTGTCTGGACCGTTGCAGGCACTGCGGCGCTCGTTGTGGCGACGGGCGACGACGGCAGATCGGGGCAGGAAAGGGCGGCCTCGAGCCTGACCCCGGCAGGCTCCGTCAAGATCAGCTCGACCCGAGCGCTCCGCGCAGAGGGCTGCACATCCATCCCGAGCACCGCCGCCGGCGCACAATCAATAGGCGCCGTGTCCGTTGCGAGGCTGGGGCCCTGCCCACCGGCGTCGGGATCGTTGTACGCAAGTGTGATGAAGTCGCCCGGCGCGACGAGCAGGACGCCTGAGCCGGGAGTATCCGAGAGGGCGACCTGGCCCCGGAACTCGCCCGTCGACGGCCCGGTCTCGGTCAGATTCACATGGACGCCGAGCGGCTGAGAGTCGGAGGTCACCATGACGGCAAGAACGTCGGCCTGGGTCGGATTGGAGTTCGCTCCACAGTCCGCGACGCACAGGCCCGCCGTGGCTGTGCACATGTACGCCGCGCGGTCCAGCCTCGCGACGCCGCGGTCAGAGCAATGATGAAGACGCGGCGTTGCGACGAGCGAAAAACTCTGCCGGGCCCCAGGGGTCGGGATCGAAGCCGCCTGGACGCGAACAATCCACCGTCCTGGGATCAACGGCGCAGAGACCTGCTCGACGTTGTTCAGGCGATCGGGGCCGGTGCGGACGGCCGGCGCGCTCGGGTTCGAGGGCGAAAGCGTCCAAGGCCAGCGGCGACCGCCGCGGGGGTCGATCACGACGAGGTCGAGGTCATTGCGCAGCGAAGCGCCTCCACTGAGAGGAGGACCCGCCTCGTCATCCCACGCGATGGTGATCCTGACGTTCTGAACATCGTCCGACGACACCGGGACGTCCATCGTGAACTCCACGACCTCACCGGCCCCGACGTCTCCACTCATAAGGGCGTCGTCGAGCAGCAGCAGCGCGGAGCGATCCGCCCTGATGGACCCATAGCCTGACTGGTAGTCGGGGCCGACCGAGCCGATGTCCTCTGCGCCGTGGATCAGGAGCGCCTTGAGGGCGGCGCCGGTGGGGTCGGGCTCTCCTGAGCGGAGAACTCTGTGCTGTTCGATGAGCAGAGCGCACGCGCCTGCCGTGGCGGGCGTCGCCATTGAAGTGCCGCATTGAGTGTCGTACCAGCCGTCCGGCCACGTCGAAGTCACGCCTGTGTCGCCGCCGAGTTGGCAGCCGGGGGCGACGACGTCGGGTTTGATCCGCCCGTCGTCGGTTGGGCCCCAACTGGAGAATGAGGTCATCGAGTCGTCGTTGGAGTTCACGGCGCCGACGACGATGGCGTTCTTCGCCGCAGCCGGCGGACTGATGGAGCCGTACTCGCCGCAGATGTACTGGCCATTGGAGACGCTGACGATGCGTTCATTGCCGGCGGCCCAAACGACGGGAAGCGGCCGTCCGAGGCTGCCGACGACGATGGCGTCTAGCAGGCGCGAAGTGAAGGTATAGTCGCCGAGAAGCAGACAGGGAAGGTTGTTCCGCACCACGTTGAGGGCGAGTGAGTTGGTGGTGATCGCCGCACCGAAATGCGAGGCGCCCTCGTCGTAGTCCGCCTCGATGTCCGCAGGATTGTGGTAGAAGGGGAGGCCGGCGCCCGAGACCTCGATGCCGAACGACACGACATCGGCTCCTGGGGCGACGCCCGCGTACAAGCCCGAGCTCAGGGCGCCGTCGCCAGCGACCGTGCCCGCAACGTGCGTCGCGTGAGCGGCGACGAGCGTCTCATCCCCGATGAGCACACGATTCGCAAGGTCCGGGTGCGAGGCGGAGACCATCCCGACGTCGTAGACGAGAACACGCACGCCGTCGCCGGAGAGCCCAAAAGGCGGCGTTGCGTGCGCGGCGTCGGCCCGCACTCGCGCCCGCACGCCGTCATTGCATTCCCCGAGGGGTGGCGACGCGGGCTCGACCCACATCACGCTGTCTTCGGAGGCCAGCCGGCGCAATGCGCTCTCGGGAAGTTCAAGGACAAGCGCGTCAAGCGACCGAATCCGCCCCATGACCGCGGCGCCGTGTCGCTTGGCCGTCTCCACCGCCTCGCCCTGCGGGACACCGCGGTGAAATGCGACGTACACGGCGAGCTGCCGCTCTTCGAGAGCTGCAGCGCCCCTGTCCTTCGCGGACTTGCCCCCGGCAGGGACGATCGCCCATTCCGGCGGCTCGCCTTCCAACAGGCGGCGGTCGAGCTTGTGCTGAATCTCGATGTCGAGAGCCGCGGAGATGGGCGCAGCCGCGAGGATCGCCTCCACATCCTGCCGATCCTTGGCAAGGCGCGCGACGAAGAGCCTGTCGGACACGGCCTGTTCAAGCGCCACTCCGGCTTCAAGCAGTTTCTCGACTTCGGCTGCGGATGGCGCACGCTCCAGGATGAGGAAGAGGCGCGATCGGCGATCTGACGCGAGGACCGAACGAAGCGTTTCCGCGACTTCTGCACGGGGGGCCCGCGCAACGGGGAGATCCACCCCGCTGGCCAGCGGCGCGGATCCTCCCTGCGCAACCCCGCAGGCGGCGCCGACGATTCCAACGAGGGCCCACAGGCCGGTCCGGTGACGAAGGATACGCGCTTGGTTGCGATTCAGAACGGTCTGCATCGGATCGCTCCCCTGAAGTTGCGCGAAGAACCGGCCGCCACGACCCGAAGCCTGTTCTCCGCAATCGGACATCGTGATTGCACGCAAAGTTGATGGGAAAGGTATGGGCACTGCGCATAGGTGTCTTGAACCGACTCTGCGCGCCGCTTTCCCTGCGCGGAAAGAACCGAATGCCCAGCTCAAGTCAATGCATACCTGCGCAGAAAGCGCCCGGGCATTCGGACGGGCCGCACGGCCGCGCGGCCTGGCGCCTGCTTCGTCACATCGACGTCGCTGGATTCCGCATTTCGCTCATGCGCTGCGGACGAGGCCACGATCGCTGCGCTCGCACGCGTGCGCAGCGCCCAGTCAACTGCATCGTCGCGGGGCGCCCCGGCGGACCGCACAGAGTGGTGTCTGTGCGCTCGGAGCCACAGGCAGCCTGCGACGTTTCACCGCGTGACTCGCAGCACATGACCGTGCAGTGCGCCGTTGCGTGGACCTGCTGCGTCAAGACGCCTCCATGGGCGCTTCGCGGCGCAGTCAGCGATCTCACGGCGCGCCAGGATGGCGCCCTGGTCGAGCTCGTTCACCGAATCGTCGCAGAGCTTTGGGCGCCGCAAGCGGGCCATCGGGTGCGCATCCACGCGCGATGCAATGACTTGATCGGCGTCATCGACGCCGATCCACGGCGGCGCGACCCTCACCTCGCCACGTGCGCCCGCGTTGAACTGCTCATTGCAGACCGGCTGGGCGGCCTGCTGCAACTTGAGGACATCGCGCGTGAAGTCGGGTTCAACCAGAGTCACCTTGGCAGAATCTTCCGACGCATGCATGGTTACACGATGAGCGAGTTCGTGCGAAGCGCTCGGATCGACGCCACGATGGCCCTTCTTCTGGACGACTCCGTCCCCCTGAGCGCCACCGCCGCCCGATGCGGCTTCGCCGATCAGAGCCATCTCTGCCGCGAGTTCAAACGCGTCTTCGGGATCTCTCCGGGCGCGTTCCGCAAGGACCGTCGTTGCGACGGACCCGGGACGCGCGCCTGCCCGGCGGCTCGCGCAGCGCCAGTCGCGTCGAAACCGGCGTCCCGGCCCTCGGCCTCGAACGGCCGGCGCGACGCCCCACGGTGCCCATGAAGTCAACACATCTGCACGTCAGTGCGAGCCAGCGCGACACCCAGCGAAGGCATGCGGCCCGGTGCGATGAATCCGCAAAGCGCAAGGAGTGGTTGAATGTCGCCAAGATCGTTGCGCGCGATGCGTATCATGGCGCGTGCACACGCAGCCGTGCACGCGGCTGGTCACCTTGGCGGACAATCTCATGAAGATCGAGCAGCGCGCCACGAGCGCCGTCATCCCCTACGACAGGAACCCCCGCCGCAACGACGGCGCGGTGGGCGCCGTCGCTGAGAGCATCAAGCGCTTCGGCTTCAGACAGCCCATCGTCGTGGATGGCGAGGGCGTCATCGTCGTCGGCAACACTCGATGGAAGGCGGCGCAGCGGCTCGGGCTCGACAAGGTGCCGGTGCACGTCGCCCGCGACCTCACGCCCGAGCAGGCCCGGGCCTACCGCGTCATCGACAACAAGACGAACGAGCTGGCCACATGGGACATGGACCTGCTCTCGGCCGAACTGGAGGCGCTCGGCGACGTGGAGATTGACTGGTCGCTGCTGGGGTTCAATCCCGATGAGCTCGCCGGGATCTTGGGCGAGGGGGTGAAAGCGGGGCTGACCGACCCTGACATGGTCCCCGCGCCGCCCGATGAGCCGGTCACGAAGCCTGGCGACCTGATCATCCTGGGCGACCACCGCCTGCTCTGCGGCGACAGCGCGAGCGCCGCGGACGTCGATCGCCTGCTCGACGGCGCCACGATCCACCTGGCCAACCTCGACC
>CAZGVW010000114.1:0-2017 GCA_964529265.1 uncultured Phycisphaeraceae bacterium | reverse complement strand
ACTTGCCGCGTTTGGCGCCGTACTTGGAGCGGCCCTGTTTGCGGCCGTCGACGCCGAGGCAGTCGAGAGATCCGCGGACGACGTGGTAGCGGACGCCGGGGAGGTCGCGCACGCGCCCGCCGCGGACGAGGACGATCGAGTGCTCCTGAAGGTTGTGGCCTTCGCCGCCGATGTAGGCCGTGATTTCCTTGCCGTTGCTGAGTCGCACGCGTGCGACCTTGCGCAAGGCGGAGTTGGGCTTCTTCGGCGTGACGGTTCGGACCTGGAGGCACACGCCCTTCTTCTGGGGGCAGGCGTCGAGGTCCTTGTTCTTCTTCAGCTTGACCTGGACTGAGCGGGGCTTGCGGACAAGTTGATTGATGGTCGGCATGAAGCGGTGATTCCGTCGATGGCGCCGTTTGGTGCGTGGTGGCGCACGTGGCGGCGGGTGAAGTGATGCGCCCGGCTGATCCGGGAGCGAGTTAGGCGGGCTCTTCCGAGGCGCCCGCGCCGGCGTTGGACGCGCGGCTGGGGTCTCGGGCCACGATTGGGGAGCGGGCGGAGCCCCCACCGGGCTCAGCCGAGCCGGGGAGTGTAGCGGGGAGGGTTGGGGATGCAAGGACGGGGGCGTTGTGAGGCGGCGGGGCTCTAGAGGATGGCCAGCCACAGGCCAATCCACACCCCCGCGGCAACCAAGGCGACAGCCGTGTAGCCGACGATATCGCGGGCCTTGACTCCCGTGACCCCCAGGAGGGGGAGGGCCCAGAAGGGCTGGATCATGTTGGTCCACTGGTCGCCGTAGGCGACGGCCATGACCATGCGGGCGGGCTGGGCGCCGGAATCGACGGCGGCCTGGAGGGCGATGGGGGCCTGGATGGCCCACTGGCCGCCGCCGGAGGGGACGAAGAGGTTCACGAGGCCGGCGGAGAGGAAGGTCATGACGGCGAGGGCGCCATCGTTGCCGCCCGCGGCATCGGCGAACCAGCGCGAAAGATCGGCGCCCAAACCGCTGGAGCGCATCATGCCCATGATCCCGAAATAGAGAGGGAACTGGACGATGATGCCGGCGCAGCCTTTCGCGGCTTCGGTCGCGGCGTCCATGTAGCGCGCGGCGGAGCCGTGGAGGATGAGGCCGAGCGCGAAGAAAGCGAGGTTGGCGGTATCGAGATTGAGCGCGGCGAGGCCGCTCTGGGCGAAGGCGCGCGCGAGCCAGATGATCGCGGGGAGCGCGATGAGCCAGACGGTGAGGGGGGAGCGATCGAGAAACTCGGGAAGTGTTGATGGGCGTGGGAGGTTGGGCGCGGGGGGCGGCGTGGGGATGGGGTCATCGAGCCCGCAACAGGGCTGGCCGGGGCGCGGACAGAGCGCGGCGAGGAGGAGTGGGATGAGGACGAACAGGCCGCCGGTGATGACGAGGTTCCAGTGTGTGAAGAGGGTTGAGGTGACGGGGAGATCGCCGACGTGCGCGGCGAGATCGGCGCCGATGAGGTTCACGAGGTCATCGCGCTTGGCGGCCTGGAGCGGCGCGGAGCCGGAGAGGCCGCCGTGCCAGCAGAGGAGGCTGGTGTATCCCGCGGCGGCGAGGAGGGGGTAAGGGACAGGCACGCCGCGGGCGCGCATGGCGCGGCCGACATCGCGCGCGAGGATGGCGCCGACGATGAGCCCGAGCCCCCAGTTGATGAGTCCCGCGGCGATGGCGATGAGGCTGGTCATGGCGACGGCCTGTCGGCCGGTGCGCGGGAGCGATGAGACGGCGCGCAGGGCGCGCTCGACGGGCGGCGCCGATGCGAGGGCGTGTCCGGTGACGAGGATGAGGCACATCTGGAGCGCGAAGGCGAGCAGGCCGGATGGCCACATGCCGGCCTGCCACCAATCGAGCATCTGGAGGGCGCGGGGCGGGCCATCGGGGTCGAAGGCGTGGCCGAAGAAGACGCCGAGCGCGAAGGTGAGCGCGGTGAGGAAGATGGCGAGGACGAAGGGATCGGGCGCTGTGGCGCGGAAGAGCGCGGTGAGGCGATCGGCGAGTCGCGCGAGCATG
>CAZGVW010000113.1:0-5170 GCA_964529265.1 uncultured Phycisphaeraceae bacterium | reverse complement strand
GGGGTGTGAATCCATGCGGATATGTCGTCAGGATCCCGGTCGCTTGCGGCCATGTCCCGGCCCCCCGGCCCCCTACGGGGCGGCCCGGCGCGCACACCGAACGACCGGAGATCGCTGATCGGATCGCGGCTGTGCCCACCTGAACAAGCGAGCGCCCGCCCTCTCCGCTCGGCCTCCCGGCCCACGGCTGCCGCGGCTGTGGCTGCGGCTGCGGCTGCGGCTGCGGCGGCGATACCGCGCGCTGCCCTGGTTCTTCAGGTCCACCTCGGCGTACCGCGAGCATCGGTCGGCGGTGAATCGATCGATCCGGCACTCCTCGCGCTCGCGGCGGCGATCTGGCTCCGGCGGGTCAGAAAAGTGCCTGTCCTGATTTTCGCAAAGTTTTCTGGCAGGAATCGTGCGTCCATTGCCCCTATGAGAGTAGAGCCACTTCCGCCACGACGGATACGAGCCCTCGAAATTCGCCCTCTACGGCGTATCAGGGACGCGTCCATGGGGCTCTGGTTCATGAGAGAGAGACCCATCGACAGAGACCCATGGAGAGAGACCCGCATTGCCACTTGCCCGATTGACACGCTTGCCATTGTTCCTTTGCCGCTTTGCTTGCCAGCGGCCTGTCCTGCCGACCTCAATCGCAGCGGGGCCGTTGACGTTGCAGATCAGCGACATCTATCAGACAGCGAGTACACCATGAACATTCGAGACACTGCAACCATCATCATCGCGTTTGCTTTCACAGCGGTTGCGCACGCCAGAGGCGACTGCCGGCAATGGACGGAGATCGACGTGCCCAATCCACCCGAAAGCATCAACACCTGGCTCACGGATGTTGATGCCCTGTCGGAAGATGACGCATGGGCGGTCGGCTACTTCAAGGTCGAGCTCATGCCGTTCACCACCGAGCACTACACCTACATCCTGCACTGGGACGGCTCAACGTGGGAACATATCCCCAGCCCCAGCCCCGGCCTTGATTACGACGGCGGCACGCAGTGCTACCTCACTGCCGTCAAAGCCATCGCCCCCGACGACGTCTGGGCGGTTGGCCATTTCAAGACGCAGCAGAGTCACGGCCACGTCGGGCCGCAACCGCTGACGCTGCACTGGGACGGTTCATCGTGGGAAATCGTTCCCGCGCCGTTCTCGCAGGGTGAGAGTTCAGGCGCCATTCTCAATGACATTGACGCCATCTCCTCCGATGACATCTGGGCGGGCGGCATCTGGCCTTCGCCAGCCGGCTATGGGTTCCCCGCGTTCATGCTCCACTGGGACGGCTCGGACTGGACCGTTCACGAAACACCAGACGCAGCGTACAGCGAGCAGATTCGCGGTGTGAAGGCCATCGCCAGCGACAATGTCTGGGCCGTCGGCGGCTCAGGCAATTCATGGGCGACCAGTTACGTCATCCACTGGGACGGTGACTCGTGGCGCCAGGTCGATGCGCCGAGTCCATACTTCTGGAACTTCCTGCATGACATCGACGCCGTCGCACCGGATGATATCTGGATCGCCGGACAGAAGTGGGATGTTGACATTTCATACTCGCCGTTCATGCTGCATTGGGACGGCTCGGACTGGACCGAAGTCGAAAGCCCCGGCGGCGGCCAGAGCATCGTTGCCCTTGCCTCGGATAACGTCTGGTCCGCCGATGTCTGGACGACCGGCGGTTCGCTCGCCCATTTCGACGGCAACGAGTGGACCGTGCAGGCGACCGTCGGCGGTCCGCCGCAAAGCACACTGCTCGGCCTCGCAGGAATCGGCGAGTGCGATGTCTGGGGCGTCGGCCGACAGCCCGGCGGCCATGACTTCCTGCCGCTCGCTCAACGCCTTGAGCCGGTCCTCACCGGCGATGTCACCGGCGATGGCGAAGTCAACGTCCAGGACCTGCTCGCATTGCTCGCTGCGTGGGGTCCATGCGAGGCAGGCAGACCTTGTCATGCGGATTTCGACGGCGATGGGTTCGTCAGTTTCAACGACCTCATCCAACTCCTCTCTGCCTGGAGTTGATGGACGCGAAGTCACAACGAAGGGAAGCAAGGGAACGCGATGCTCACGCTCACATCAACCACAGTGCTCCTTTGCTCCACGGCGGCTGCACTTCATCTGCCCATCACGGAAACCCGTGGAAACCCGTGACGGGAAAACCGTGACGGGAAAACCGTGACGTTTACCAGTTTCAACGCGTCGTATCGGATCCCGGATGGCGGCGCGGAACTGGTTTCCTGCACGAAACCGGTAAACGTCACGGGTTGTCGGACGTGGACGCCGAGCGGGCCTGGAAGCCTGGAATCAGGGTTGCTGGTCGTGAAACTGTGACACGCGGCAAGGCCGACAGGTTACCGACGCGCCACGGGTGGACCGTCTGCAGGTGTGCAAGCCGAAAGGATGCCCAACCGTTTCGACTTCGGTCGTTCTGTCTATCATCGTATCGATGAAAAAACGCGTGCTGATTGTGTGCACCGGCAACATTGCGCGATCGCAGATGGCTGAAGGGCTGTGGCGGCATCACGGCGGTGAGGCGTGGGAGGTGTTCAGCGCCGGCACGCGCCCGCGAACGCGGGTGCACCCGATCGCCGTTCGCGTCATGGCTGAGAGTGGCATCGATATCAGCGGCCAGCGCCCCAAGCCGGTGGATGCGTTCGTCGGCGAGAAGTTCGAAGTGGTGGTGACGGTCTGCGCGCAGGCCGATCAGGAGTGTCCAGTGTTCCCCAGCGCTGCGAGACGAGAGCGCTGGCCGCTGGACGATCCCGCCATCGCGGGCGACGATCCGGACGAGCAACTGGCGATCTTTCGGCGCATTCGAGATGAGGCATCCGAGCGTATCCGCGCGTACCTGGCCTTGGCAAAGCGATAGGGGCGAGAGTCGCTTAGGCGGGTGAGCCAAGGGGGACCTGCTCACCGAGCGAGGGAGGCATCAGCTCCAATTTGCGAGAAGGACGAGAAGATCACCGACGTTCACGACGCCATCTCCATTCGGTTGCGGCGCGATGTCGGCGGGGCACGGCTCGCCCTTCCCCGGGCACTCGCCCCACGCGCCCAGCAACATCAGCAGATCTGCGACGTCGACAACATGGTCGTTGTTGATGTCGCCGGGGAGCGTGGGATCGGGATCGAGCATCCAGACGCCCTGGCCGTGCGTGCCTGCGAAGACCGAATCGCTCTCCGCGTGCACGGAGAGGACGATCATGTCGTCCACGGGCTGACCGGTGGGCGACCACGATGCGCCGCCGTCGGCGGAACTGAACACGCCCGGTGCATGGAACCAGTTGCTGCTGCCGCCTCCGAAGAGCAGGTTGTTGCCGGCGGTGATGTCGCCGAAGGTGAACTCGTCGTTGACAAGCGACCAGGTGCTCCCGTCATCGGTGGATTGATAGAGTCCGCCTGCGGTGAGTGCGTAGGCTGTTTCGCCGGCTGTTTCGATATCGACGAGCTTGTTTTCGATACCGGTAGGCAGTCCGGTCGTGGCTGACCAGCTGTCGCCGAGATTGGTGGAGCGGTAGATGCCGTCGAAGGGCGTGCCCGCGAGGAGGGTGCTGCCGACCGTGGGCAAATGATCGATGGGGTGCAGCAGCGGTCCGCCGATATCAAAGGTGTTGATGGGCAATCCGGTGGAGGCGCTGTGCCAGGTCTGGCCGTCGTCGAACGAGCGGAAGACGCCCTGTCCCGAGGTTGTCGATGTGCAGGAGCAGTGCGAGCCGTCGTGCACGTGGACGGTGGCGCCGCCCGTGCCGACGAAGATGGCATTGTCGAGCTTCGCCACGGCGTTCAGTGGTTCATAGATCGGCGTGTCGTCGTCGAGATAGAGCACGGGAAGGCCGGTGGGTGATTGCGACCAGAACTGTCCGCCATCGGTGGAGAGGAATGTGCCGCGCGTGGCCGAAGTGGCCAGGAGCGTCGTGGCGTCCAATGCGACGACGTCGGTAAACTCGATGGGAAACGTGCTGACAAGGAGCGTGACTTCGTGCCACGTTTCGCCGTCGTCATTGGAACGGAAGGTATGCGGCGTGCCGCTTGTGGTGGCGAAGAGGATGCCGTTGGCGCTGCGCAGCCGGGCGACGGACGAGCTGGTGAAGGCATCGCCGATGAAACTCCACGAGGCGGCCGCATCGGTTGACACGTGGGCGCCGACGCCGGCGTTGACCATGAGCACGCTTCCGCCGAGCGAAATGATCTCCATCACGGGTCCGGGGGGAAGGCCTGCGGGGTTGAGAAGCGTCCAGTTCGAGCCGTTGTTGGTGGAATGGAAGATGCCGCTTTCGTGCGGCATGAGCAGCGACTGATCGGGCAGCGTGACGGTCCGGTTGTATGCGTTGCCGGTGCCATTCGCAAACAGCGATGACCACGTCTGGCCGTCGTTCAGCGTGCGATAGAGCGAGCTGAAAAGCTCGCCGCGCACGATGATGGCCGGCTCGCTGACGGAGACGAGGGTCCATGCGTTGAAGATGGGGATGGCCTCAGCAATGTGCTCCCACGTCACGCCACCGTCGATGCTGCGGCTGGCGCCGCCTTGCGTTGAGACGATGGCATCGCTGAGCGGCACAAAGCGGATGCCGAACCCTGTGCCCATGTCCTCGTCCAGCATGGTCCACGTCTGGCCGAAATCGTCGCTCGTGAGCAGCTTGTCGGTGGTCGAGGTCTTGACATAGGCGAGCAAATCATCCTGCCAGCGAAAGAGCGTGGCGTCAGCGAAGTCGTCGACGACCGAGGCAAGGCCGGTGGCCGTCCACGATTCGCCGCCATCGGTCGACACGAAAAGATCACCGGCGTCGATGCTCGATGAAACGACTGCGAAGATCATGCCATTGGTCTGCAACACCGGCCGCGCGGCGCCATCAGGCAACCCTGCGCCAGTAGGCAGCACGAAGGAATCGCCTGCGTTGTCGGTGCGCATCATGACGCCTTCCACGGCTGCGAAAAACGTGTCGCTGCCGTCACCCACCGCGTGGTCAAGCTCGCCGCCGGGCGGACCGCTTGTTTGCGTCCATTGTGCAAAGGCTGCGTGAGTGAGCGTGAGCGCCAAGGCTGCGCTGAGCCCGCTGAGCGCGGGTCGGCCCTTGGTCCTTTGGCGCCGGCGGGGTTGCCGGGGCGGCTGGGGTGGCGGGTCGTCAACGAGATCGGCCAGGATGGGGCGGTCAAGGGGGTATTGTTGCCGGCCGGTCCCCGGCGTCGA
>CAZGVW010000112.1:0-12158 GCA_964529265.1 uncultured Phycisphaeraceae bacterium | reverse complement strand
CGCCCGTCGTCGAGCACTACGAGTTCGAGAGCGTCGAGGACTACATGAACTGGCTCAACTCGCTCAGCGAGTCGGAACTCATCGACCACATCGTCGAAGTCATCGAATGGCTCACGTCCTGAGCCATGCGCACGTTCGTTGCGATCCGATCAACGGCGCGCGGCGGGCGATTCGGGTCCGCGGCGCGGTTTGTCCGGAATCCCGGCGGCAAGCCTTATTGGGAGCGCGCGACGGGCGCTTCGAACGCCATCACCACCTGCGAGCCGTAGACGGGGTATTCGATGCGGCAGCGGTGGCCGCGGAAGCGGGCGCCGTCCCAGTTCATGCGGTTGCAGACGGTGCGGAGGAGGTCGGCGTAGCGCGGCACATCGGCGGAGCGGAAGCGCGAGAGGCCGAGGCCAAGGGGCTCGATGGTTTCGAGCAGGTCGAGGCGGTCGATGTCGCGGGCGGGGTCGTTCACGTCCGCCACGCCCTCGATCGCGGCGTCGTAGATGCGGAGCGCGGGGTCGGTGGTGAACAGATCCTCGTGCACAATTGCATCGAAGTGCAGCAGACGCGCGGGCGTTGACACTTCGGCAAAGACGTATCGCTTCCGGCGCGATTCCGGCGAGACGAAACGGCGGATTTCGCTCAGGTTCACCTCGCAGAAGACGAGATCCGCCGCGGAGCGCGGGCCGAACGTCTCGTCCGCGAGCGTGTAGTGCACGACCTCGCCGATGCGATCGGTGCGGAGCGAGGCGAGGGGCTTGGAGCAGAACTCATCGAGCCGGATGCTCTCGGCGCTCTCGATTTCGTCGCCATCGAGCGTGCGCGGGCGGCGGGCCTCCGGCTCGCGCGACATTCGTCGCGTGGCGAACTTCACGCCGACGCCGGGGCGGAGCCGGCGCAGGCCGATGGCGCCGTTGATCCAGATGATGTCAATGTGCTCGCCGTCGGCCGCGGGATGGAGCAGGACGGTGGCCATGAGCGTGTTCATTTCCACGCCCTTCAGTTGGCTCATGGCGCGAAAAGCGGCCTGTTTTCGGCGCATTTCAAACTCGCGGCGGGCTTCCGGCGCCCAGGCGCTCAGAACCGCCTCCAGTTCGCTCCGATCGCCGAGTTCGGTGCGGATCAGCGTCTCGTAGCCATCGATGGCGTGCTGGGCGCGGCGGACGAGGTCGCCATCCCCGCCCTGCCGCCCGAGCGCCCGCACCACCCGGCGCAGCGGCTCCGGGCCGGGGATGCGGTGGATGGCGGACATCGGATCCGGGCTGCGGACGGCCTTCAGGAACCGGCTGGCGAGGACCTTGTCGATGCCCAGCGTCCGGGCGAAGGCCTGCGGCCCTTGGGGGAGGCTGGGGACGGCTTCCATGAGGCGGGTGAGGGAGGCTTGGAGTTCGTTGCCGGCGAGGGAGATCCGCTGCTCGAGCGGGTGCGCGGCGGGGGAATCATCCGGCACGGAAACCGTGACGGGGATTCCGGGGATTCCGGGGGGGGCTGAGGTTTCGTCACGCATGGTCGGAGGCTCGCCGGGGGGGCGGCGGAGGGGGTATCCACCTTGCCGACCCAATCAGGGGGAGGATACCGCAGGAACGGCGGTTGGGGGCGGGTTCTTTCCGGTTTCTGGGGAAGTTTCTCGGAAACCTCCTTGCAACCCGGCCGAAGCACCGGTACAAGGTGGCCCGTGGGGGCCCGGCGGGTGTGGTTGAATCCGCCGGGCCGGAATGGGAACGACACGGATGACCCAGCATTCAGGAGCAACTCCCATGATGAGGAAGATGAGTCGCCTGGCGGTTCTGGCCTCGTGCACTGCTGGCGCCGGCGCGTCCGCCGCGGCGGATGCGCTCGTCACGTTCGACAACGGTCCGGAGGGCTGGTCGATCAATGGGTTCGACAACGTGATGCCGGTGGGCGGCAATCCGGGCGCGAACATTCATCTGTTCATCGCCGAGACTTTCGGCATCGAAGTGCGCAACAGTTCGAGCGCGGAGTTCCTGGGCGACTACACGATGAAGGGCCCGGTGCGGCTGGGCATCGATTTTGACATCACGTTCATCCGGTTCTTCGGGCAGGATGTGACGCGCGAGATGGTGGTGGAGTTGCGCGACTACGACAATCCGCCGGAGGGGTATCCCTACGTTTCCGTGTGGTACAACTTCGGCCTGCTGCCCGCGCCGGACGATGGCTGGGTGTCGTACTCCGTGAACATTGACGATCCGACGTCCGAAGCGCTGCCCAAGGGCTGGGGCGGCTACGGCGCGGAGGACGAAGAGACGTTCGAGCCGATTCTGCCGGCCGACCGCACGTTCAAGAGCGTGCTTCAGAGCGTGGATCAGGTGGTGTTCACCACGTTCGTGCCGGGATTCTTCTTCGGTTTCACCGATTTTGACATCGCCATCGACAACGTCGTGATCGAGAGCATCGCCGGCAATCCGGCCGATCTCGACGGTGACGGCGTCGTGGGCTCGGCGGACCTGGCGATCATGCTCGGGGCATGGGGCCCGTGCCCGGCGCCGCCCGCCGCGTGCCCGCAGGACCTGGACAACGACGGCGCCTGCGGCGCATCCGACCTGGCGATCATGCTGGGCAGTTGGGGCGGCTGAGCGACAGGAGCGGCGTTGGAGAAAGACGCCGCGGATTTCTCGTTCACCCGCCGCCGCCCGGCGCAAGCCTCCTCGGCGGCTGACGACGCGAACTGCGTCAGTCCATGACGGCCGCGGCTTCTTCGGAAGCCGCGGCCGATTCTCTTTTTCGTGCCGAAGGGTGAAGTGGAGCGGACCGGGATCGAACCGGCAACCCCCAGCTTGCAAAGCTGGTGCTCTCCCAATTGAGCTACCGCCCCGTTGAAGGGGGAGCATGATAGCCGCTGGGGGGCTATTCGACGTCCGACAGGCCGCCGATGCTCGTGATGTTCACGAACTGGTAGAGGTCGATGGTGCGGGCGGGGTCGCCGAGGTCGCGCACGCGGGCGCGGACGATGCCGTTGGCCGGGTTGTACCAGAAGGCGTGCAGCGCGCCGGTGACGGTCTTATCCACCGGGTGGTTGACGCTCGCATCGCCGGAGGCATCGGTTTCGACGCCGTCGAGAGTTGTTCCGGAGGCCCACGGGCTGCGCAGCGTGTTGCGGAACCAGGACATGAGCATGGCGTCGGTGACGACGGGCGGGAAGGCGCCGCCGGACTCCTGGGCGCTGAGCATGACCTGGGTCTGGAGGCGGTGGAGGTCGGCCTGAGCGGCGGAGGCGCGGGCCTCCTCGCTGGCGCCGGCGAAGGTGGTGAAGACGACGGAGGAGAGAATGGCGAGGATCGCGACGACGATGAGGATCTCGATGAGCGTGAACGCGCGGCGAGGGAGGCCGTGAGCATCGTGACGGAACGCCCCGCAGCCGCGGGGGGCCGCGGCCGGCGGGGCGTGGATTGCATGTCTGCGGGGACCGTGCATGACGATGCGTGCTCCTGAGACGCGCGAGACAGAGCGCCTGCTGCTACAGGCTCTGGCGCGGCGCGGCGGAGGCGATCAGCCGGATCGTCTGCGGCGTCGAGTCCGCGCCAATGGTGAGGTCCTGCGAATCGTTCGGCTCGACCGTCATGTCGATCTCGGCGCGGTCGAGCAGCCAGGTGCGCTCGCTGAAGTGCAGCGTGAACGCGCCGGTGACGCCGGAGAGCAGCGGCCGCTCCTCATCGACGGTCGGCGGATCGCCCGGCGTGAGCAGCACGTACCACAGGACGCCGGGGTCATCCTCGGTCGGCGGGCGGAACTCGAGGCGCGTGATGCGCGAGATGCCGCCGGCGAGGTCGCGCTGGCTGACGAACTCCATCTGGTTGGAGACGACCGGGTTCTGAGCCGGGTCGAGCACATCGTCCGGAATCGGCCCGAACTCCGCGCCGGTGCGGATGAGCGTAAGGACGCGGTGCGTGACGATGCGGCTGATGACGTGGGTGGAGGCCGACTCCGTGGTCGCCTTGTACTGCTGGAACATGCTGTGGAGCGCGGCGAGCGTGGCGGTGAGCAGCGTGGCGCTGATGGCCAGGGCCACGAGCATTTCGATGATGCTGAAGCCCGCCGCCGAGGCGCGACGCCCCCGCACGCGGAGCGCGTTGTTTGGGATCGTGCGCATCAGTCGTAATCTCCCTGGACAAGCCGGCCCTCGCGATAGGACGCCGAGATGCGGCTGATCTGGATCGGCGCGATGAGGCCGTCGGGCATCACGAGGTCGGGGTCCCAGTTGAGTTGAACGCGGCCGAAGCCGTTGAAGGGCACGGCGACTGATGTGGCGGGGTCGGCGTCGGCGTCCGGAATGCCGTCGCCATCCTGGTCCCAGCCGATGTCGAGCACGCCGTCGCCGTCGAGGTCGGTGAGGTCCTGCAGGTTGAAGCCCTCCTCGTCGCCGTCGTCGGGGCCGAAGTAGCCGAGCGTGGCGTTGAAGTCGGCCGGGTTGCCGACGGACTGGCCGAAGTGCTGCAGCGCCGGATCGCTCATGGTGGGCTCGAAGGTGAGCAGCAGCGCGCCGTTGATGGTCGTGTTGCCGCGGATGTCGAGCACGCCGGCGATGATGAGGCCCTGCAGGTTCACGTCCTGCGACTGGGGCGCGTTGTTGGCGCCGATGTCCACCGAGTAGTGGGGGGCCATCATGGCGCTCTTCTGGATCTCCGGCACATCGGACGACTCGGGGTTGTAGTCGGGGTCGTCGGGGTAGTCGGGGTGCTGCTGGTAGAAGCGCGTGCCGCCGGTGAACTGCAGTTTGTTGCGGATGTGGGTGTAGTTCGTCGGCTTATCGGCGACGATGGAGCCCACGAACATGCAGTCGTGGAAGCGGATGTTGTTCGCCAGGGGCTTGGTGTTTACGTAGTCCGCGCCGCCGACGCTCAGGCGCGGGATGTCGAAGTCAGCCGGTTGAATGATGTCTTCCGTGAAGTAATCGTTGTCGAGCTGCGCCTCGCTCTCCGCCGGCGGCGGCGGATACTTGAGCGCGAGGCTGCTCAGCTGCTGGCCGTAGAACTGCCACGAGGGGTGCGTGTTGGCCTGATAGTTCTCGACGCGCGTCACGCCCACGAACGTGCAGTTCACGAAGAGCGCATTGAGCCCCCTCGGGATCACCACGTCCTTGAACACGATGTCGCGGAAGACGGGCCGCTGATAGAAGTCGGTCGGAGCGCCAGAGCCCCAGGGCGTCGCCTCGATCACGGTCTCGAGGTCGGGGTTGATCGCCTGTCCGACCACCTCGCCATCCGCGCCGAGGACCAGCGTGAAGGGCGGCGCGGCGAGACCGGCCTGCGACTGGAACGTGCCGCCGTCCGCGGCGTCGGCCAGATCGCTGTTGGCAGTGTCGAAGGTGTCGGTGTTGATCTCAGGAAGGACGTCGTCGCCCGCGGCGAACGTGATCGGCCGATCGGGCGCCTCGGCCCGGATCGGGCCCTGCACGTAGGGCTGGTAGTCGCCGATCGGGTTGCCGAAGCCGTCGTCCTGGTCTTCCCAGTCGGCGCGGTTGGCGCGGAAGACCACGGCGCCGCGGATCTTCGCGTAGCGGTCGCGGTAATCGATCACGCCGTCGCGGTAGCCGAGGGCGGTGTCGCGGGCGTCCACTGCGCCGTCGCCGTTGCGATCGGGCTGGGCGTTGTCGATGAGCAGGGCGAGGTTCTCGTCCACGTCGGCGAACTCGGGGCTCATGCCGTCGGCGGGCGTGCCCGCGGTGAGCGATGCGGAGAGGACGAGGCGGCCGTCGCCGTTGGAATCGAAGTGGTGCATGAAGATGTCGAAGTCGTCCACGGCGCCGTCGCCCGAGGCGTCGTCGAACGCGTTGTCGCCGGTGCTGTCGCCGTCGTAGTCCTGGAGATTCAGCGTGGCCAGCGAGCGCGATTCGATGGTGTGATGGGTGCGGAGGCGGTTGTCGCCGTCGGTGTCGTCGGCGACCACGGCGTCGTAGAGGTCATCCAGCTTGTCATCCAGCTGGTTCGCGAGGCCGTAGAAATCGCTCCGCATGACGAGCGGGTGGCCGTCCTGGTTCTCGACGCCGGCGAACCGGGCGCCGAGCGGGCCGTTCACCTGCACGTTCTTGCCGATCATGATCTTGCTGGGGCCGAGGATGGCGTGGTTCACGCGCTTGCCGATCTGGAAGTCCTGCTGCACGGTGCGCGAGATCCAGCGCTCGCTCGTCCAGTCCCAGGCGTAGCCGGTCACGACGGCGCGCACGGCGGTAGAGGCGTCGATCGGGATGTAGGTGATTTGCGCGGCCGTCGCCGTCTGGCCGGCGATGCTCTCGAGCACGATGGGCGAGGTCACGAGCCACGCCTCCTGCGGCGTGTACTCGGACTCGATCGCGATCACCGCGTCGTCCTCGTGCAGGTCGCCCAGCCAGGCGCGCAGGCCCTGCGTCGCGGGGGCGCCGCTCTGATCGAGCACGACGCCGTCGTCGCTGTCGAACGTGCCGGTCCAGAGGTCGTCGGCGTAGTCGGCGTCGATCACGCCGCGCTCGATGCGGAACTGGGCCGCGGCCATCGCGAGGCGCGATTGCGCGATCGCGAGGCCGGTGTCGGCGGCGCCGATGGCGTTGTTCACGCGCAGCTGCGTCTGGGCCGTGGTCAGGTTGCCCTGGCTCACGATGGCCATCGCCACGGCCAGCGAGCCGAAGATGATCATGAACATCATCGAGAGGACACCGACCACGCCCCGGCGGGCGCGCGGCCTCACGGCGCGACGGCGAATCATTCGGTGGGTGAAGCGCATGCGTTGCTCTCCTGCATCCTCCAACACGCCCGGCGCCCCCTGAAACGTGGCGGCGCGGCGACCTTCGGCGCTCCGCCGGGTTGGTTCGTTCAGATCGTCGCTCACGGAGGAACGACCCACGTCACGCGCGTGATCTCCGCGGCCTCGGCCGCGGCGGGATCTTGGTAGAGGATCACGACCGTCACGCGCAGCGGGAATCGATCCACCTCCACCTCGGGCGTCGCCCCGACGGCGGGCTCGAAGTAGTCGATCGTGCGCGTGATCGAGAGGTTGTTCGCGTCCAGTTTCTCCACGATCAGGTACTGGCTCCAGCCGCGGAGCCCGATGTCCTGCCCGCCCTCGTCCGTCGCCGTATCGCCGGACCACAGCGTCTCGGGGATGAACTCGCCGAAGCCGTTGATGGGGCCGGTGTCGAAGCGGCGCGAGACCGTGCCCGGCGGGTTCGGCGCGAGGCCGAAGATCACGCCGTCGAGGTCGTCGAGGTCGTCGATGTCGATGGGCAGGGCTTCATCCGGCTCCGGGCCCCAGCCCTTGAAGCCCGTGTGCGCAAGCGGATCCTCGAAGTAGATGCCGCCCGAGAAGGCGTCATGCCGCGGCCAGCCGCGGGTCATCTCGCGGATCTCGTTGGCCAGGAATGTCGCGGTCGATGAGTGCGTGGACCAGGCGTTGCGCCGGATGAAGGCGTTGGTGGCCTCGATCATGGCGAGCACGCCGACGCCGATGATGACGACGGCGAGGCCCGTCTCGAGCAGCGTGAACGCCCGTCGATGGGGTCGCGTTGCGCGGCGCACCGGACTTCGCGTCCGATCAGGCGCTGGAACGAATGAGCGCATCGTGGTTGCTCCTGCCTCCGCGGCTCACCGGGCCCCCCCGCCCCCTTGAAGGGGGATCGGGCGCCGTCTGGTCCGCGTACGAAGCATCGGCTATTTCACGATCTGGCTCATCTTGAAGATGGGCAGGATGATGGCCATGGCGATGAATCCGACGACTGAACCCATTACGATGATCATGATGGGCTCGATCATGGACGTCACGGCCTTTATCCGGTCCTTGAGCTGCCGCTGGTAGTAGATCGAGATCTCGTCGAGCACCTCGCCCAGCTTTCCGGACTCTTCACCCGCCGCGATCATCTGCACGACGGCGCGGGGCAGCAGTTTCGTCTTCTGGAGCGGATGGGCGATCTTCTTGCCCTCCTTCACCGCCGCGAAGACCGTCCGCCACAGGCGCTTGTAGAGCCGGTTGCCCGAGATATCGCCGGTGATGGCGATCGTATCGAGCATGGGCACGCCGGCGTTGATCAGTTCGCCCATGGTCTGGAGCGAGCGGCTGATGTACAGCGCGCGGAACATGCTCCGGAAGATGGGGATGGTGAGCTTCATCTTGTCGAACCACAGCGCGCCCACTTCGGTCTTGAGGAACACGAAGAGCGCGATCGCCAGCGCGACCGTGGCGCCCACGACCAGCGGCCACTGCGAGACCAGGAACGCGCTCAGCCCCAGCAGGAACGTCGTCGAGCCGGGGAGCGCATCCTCCTTGCCCTCGAACACCGCCGCGAACTTGGGCAGCACGAAGGTGAGCAGGAACACGGTGACGCCCACGGCCATGCCGCCGATGACGCCGGGGTAGATCATCGCGCCGATGACCATCTTCTTCGTCTCGATCTGCTGCGCGATGTTGGCCGCGATTCGGTCCAGCATCTTGCCGAACGAGCCCGAGACTTCCGACGCGCGCACCATGTTCACGTAGAGCGGCCCGAACAGCTTCGGATGCCGCGCGATGGCCTCCGAGAACTGCTTGCCCGACTCCACATCCGTCTTGAGGCCGGCGATGACCTTGCGGAAGGTCGAGTGCTCCGTCTGCTCGGCGATGCCCTCGAGGCCGGCCCGCAGGCTGATGCCGGCGCGGACCATCACGGCCAGCTGCGTGGTGAAATCGAGCACGTGCTTCTGCTTCGGCTTGCCCGCGTTCAGCTGGCGCAGCCGGTCCATGAGCGCGCCGCTGGACATCGATCCCGTCACCGGGCTCAGCGAGAGGACATGATGCCCCTGGTTGCGGAGCAGGGCCGCAGCGGTCATCGCGTTGTCCGCGCTGAGCACGCCGACCGTCACTTCGCCCCGGGCCGATTTGATCTGGTAGCGATACGTGGGCATGGCTTCTCAGCAGGCACGGACGCACGACGGCGCGGAGGCGCAGCGGGCGGGGCGGCCGGCGCAGCGTGTCCGCAGCGTCGTTCGCTCCCTGGCTCCCCGGGCTCCTCGCGTCGCTTCGTGCTTCACGGCGCTCCGCTCCTCCTCTTCGTGCCTCGTTCGTCCTTCGGCTCGCGCTCCGCGCGCCTCGATCAGGCCACCAGCTGCCGCTCCAGCTTGTCCGGGTACGCCGACTGCGCGATCGCGTCTTCGCGGCTGATCATGCCGTTGAAGTAGAGCTCCGCGATCGAAGCATCCAGCGTGCACATGCCGATGGCGCGGTTCGTCTCGATCACGTTCGGAATCTCGAACGTGCGCGCCTCGCGGATGATGTTCCGCACGGCCGGCGTGCACAGCAGCACTTCCACGGCCGGAACCATGCCCGGCTTGTCCACGCGGCTGAACAGGGTCTGCGAGATCACCGCCTGCAGCGTGTTGGAGAGCATCGAGCGAATCTGGTTCTGCTGCGTCGCCGGGTACATATCGATGATTCGTTCCACCGTCTGGCTGGCGTTCACGGTGTGCAGCGTGGAGAGCACCAGGTGGCCCGTTTCGGCCGCGGTGATCGCGAGGGCCGTGGTCTCCAGGTCGCGCATTTCGCCCACCAGGATGATGTCCGGATCCTGACGCAGCGCATGCTTGAGGCCCGAGGAGAAACTCGGCATGTCCTGGCCCAGTTCCCGCTGCTCGAGCAGACACTTGTTCGATTCGAACGTGTACTCGACCGGGTCCTCCAGCGTGATGATGTGCTTGCGATAGCGCTCGTTCATCGCCTGGATCATCGCGGCCAGCGTGGTCGATTTGCCCGAGCCGGTGTCGCCCGTCACGAGCACGAGGCCGCGCGGCAGGTAGGTGAGCCGCGCGATCACGTCAGGCAGGTTCAGGTTCGGCAGCGGCGGCACCTTGCTCTTCACGATTCGCATCGCCAGGCCCACGGCGGCGCGCTGCATGTGCGCGTTCACGCGGTAGCGGCCCAGGCCCTGGATCGCGTACGAGAAGTCGGCGTCGTGCTGGCGATCGAAGATCTCGACCGTCGCGCGGCTGGCCATCTGCTCGAACATGGTGCGCACGGTCTCGGGCGACAGCGCGGGGGCATCCATCGGCGTGATCACCGTGTGCACGCGCATCACCGGCGGGTGCCCCGCGATGATGTGGATGTCCGACGCGTCGTTCTCGGCCGCGGTGCGAAGGATTTCCTCGAGCTTCATGATCGCGCTTCTCCCGGACTCCACACGTCCGGCCCCCCGGGACGGCGGAAGGCCAATTTCCAAGCGCCGGGCGCGCAGGCTCCGACGCGGGGCTGACATCGGCCGTTCGCCAACATGGGATGACCGCTCCGCCCACGCGGCCGGGGTCGCCGAAACGCTTTGAAACGGTCGCGATGGTCGGGCGGGTGGGCGCGGTCGGAGGGGCCGGGCGGGCCGAGCGGGTGGGTCGATCACCCTGCCCATCCTCCCCAACTTATCCACAAGCGCGCCCCGGCCCCGGGTTCCGGCTTGCGTCCCGGCGGCAAAGTCCGATAGGTTTTTGTCACGATTCCGCGCCCCTCGGTTCTGTCCGGGCCGGGGGCGCGGCTCGTGTCGTGAGTTGTGGGGTGTGGGAGAGAGAGTTGCGAGCCGGCCGGAGGCCGGGCTTCGCGGCTGGAATCCGGAGGCCGGGGGTGGTCGTCGGTTTTGATGATCCCTTCCGGGCGAGGCCGGGGGTGAGCACGGAAGGCGAAAGAATGACGCGAGCGACCAAGCGGAATCCATCGAGGCGAATGGCGGTCCTCGGCGCGGGTCGGCCGGAGGGGCCGATCGGGCAGTCGGCCATCACCATCCATTTAGGAGGGGGCGCCGGGCCGGGGCTCGCGGGCCATCCTTTCAATGGATACCTCGCCGAGGGGCCGGAAGCCGCGGATGGGTGGGAACTCGATCTCACGCCCCAGGAGAAGGAGCACCTGCTGATCGCGCTGACGCGGCTGACCCCCCGGGAGCGGGAGGTGGCGTGCGCGATCTGCCTGGGCGGCGCGAACGAGGCCGTGGCGGATCGCTTGTGCATCGCCCTGCCCACGCTGCGCACGCATCTGATGCGGATCAATCAAAAACTGGGCACAACGAGCAAGAGCGACCTCGTTCGGTTCGTTTCCGCTTCGCTTCTGGAGGGCTACCGGCGCGGGGAAATTTCGGCGCCGCGCCCGGCTTCGATCGCGGAGGGGAAGATCTTCGGCGTGGGGGGTGTGGGGTCAACGTCCCGTGGACCCCGTCCCCGGATCGCGGGAGTGGAGTCGGAAAGCGCCTGAAGCGGGGAGAAATCATCGGTTCCGATGACGACACCGGCGAGTGGCTCGGCACAATAGCCCGCGGAAGTAAGTGAACACTTGTCAATCCGGCAGTTCCCGGGGTCGATGGAGGGATTGGTGCGCCGTGTCGGCGCGAGACGCTCTTTTTGCAGAGACGAGAAGGACCGGCGAATTGCCGCGCTCGTGCGGATGGTCGCGGCGGCGGAACTTTGCGGCGCAGGGAACGTCCGGAAACCCGGGCGCGGCGTCCGAGAATCGTCGGGTCCGGATCGTAAGTCAGGCGATGTCAGCCTGATGTGTCGCGCGATTTCAATGCCATTCCACGTCCCAGCCCGATATCTGCGGACCAACGGGGCTCGTCCCTCGCCGAGCGAGCCTCCGCGCTGGACGTGTCTCGGCGATAGACAGACCAGGTCGGAGGACGGCCCCGTGACGACAGAGAAGAACGGATGCTTCAGTGGAAGAGCCCGATCCCCATGAGTTCCCGCCTTGCCCGCCGCGGCGAAGCCCGCGCGGCTCCGACTCCCCGCACTCAGGGGACTAGACCCCCCGGAACGGTGAGCGCAGCGAGCGTTTCGCCGCGAAAAGGCCAAAGGCAGCGTCAGCATCACACGAAACACAGAAAAACGAACACCTCAATGATGAAAGGAACAGATCGCATGAGGCGTTTCACACCAGCATTGCTTGTGGCGGCCGCGGCGTTTGGACTCGCCGGCGTCGCACAGGCCGGCGGCCCCGCGCTGCTCGTCACGCACCCGACGGTCGGCACGGAAGAGTTCGCGGGAATCAACACGATCGTCACGATGACCGTTCCGGCGGGCCTGGACGGCGTCGAGTTCGGCGACACCGAGCCATTCACCGGCACGATCAATCTTCTTGACGACGCGGGGATGGTCGTCTTCGGCAACCTCGGTGTTACTCTGGTTGGCGCCCCCGCGTACAACAACGCGGCGCTTAACACGGTTCAGGCGGATCTCTCGACAGTCGCC
>CAZGVW010000111.1:0-10190 GCA_964529265.1 uncultured Phycisphaeraceae bacterium | reverse complement strand
CCTTCGGGTTCAGTTCGCCGCGCTCCGCGGTCGCCATCAGTTCCTGTTCACGGAGGCGGATGCTGACCTGGACCTGGTCGATCTCACGGGCAAGGTGCTTCATCTGCAGGTGGTTCTGCATGTAGTGCCGCGCATAAGCCTCCTTGCGGGCTCGAAGGGCGTTCAGATTCGCGTGCATCTGCTGCAACTGCGGATCTCTCTCGATGAGCGCCATGTCGATCGCTTCAGGATGGCCCTGCTCGACCGGTGTCCCACCCCGGCTCTCCGCCTGCTCGATCTGCGCGATGAGGTCCGCCAGCTGCTTCTCGAGCGTGGTCAGCTCATCAACCTTCTCCGCGTGCACGCGCGGGAGCATGTCGGGGCCGTATTCATCGGTGAGGGCCGTCATCTGGTCGCGAATCGTCGAGATGCGCGCCATCAGATCCCGCTCGCGCTGCTGCAGGATCGCCTTCTTGTTCTGGTTGCTCTGGTCGCTGTTGTTGCCGAAGTGCTTGTCATAGGCGTCGAGCACGGCGTTCACGGCGGTTTGCGCGAACTTCCGGTCAACGTGCGCGACCGATACCTCGATCAACTGCTCGCCGCGCTTTCGGCCCACGCTGAGCGCGCCCTGCAGGTCCTTGACCCCCTGGTTGCCGGCGGGCCACTCCACCTTCCGCATGTTGGGGTCGTCCACGGCCGTGTCCAGCACCTTGCGGCTCTTGATGAAGCTCGCCTGAGCGGCCACGAACGACTCGAACGCGGGGAGTTCCCCCGTCTCTGGCGTCGGCGCGATCACATAATCGATGGAGGGCGCGATCCGAACGATTCCGCTGCTCCGGAACTCCGGCTTCTTCAGCGTGTAGCCCGTGTACGCGAACGGGATCGCCAGCAGCGCTCCCAGCGCGATCGCGTATCGGTATCGCCCGCGCAAGCGCCGGTGCACGAGGGCAAGCACATTCTCCTGCCCGGTCTCCGCCGACTGCTGCTCGGCCCCGGGGGCCGACCGCGCATCCACAACAAGGTCCCGCTCACCCATGGCCGACTCCTTCCGCAACTTCCCGGATCACCGGCTCAATGGCGAGGATGAACTCGCTGATGATCTTCCGCCGCTGCTCCTTCGGCATGTTCTCTCCGCCCAGAATCTGCACCTGCGCTGCTCCCAGCTGTGACGCCGCCCGGCGCCCCGAAACGCGATTGAGCGTCTCCATGTCCGCGACGATGTTCCGATTCGGCAGGACGAAGAACGAGTAGATGAGCATGCGCTGCTCCGCGCTCTGACCCGGCCGATCAAACTCGTAGTCGCGCGCTGCGAACGTCTGCCCGTTGAACTCCAGCGTGGTCTCGCGCACGGCCTCCTGCGTCCAGCCGTGCGCCGGGTAGCACTGCGGCGGATAGTGCCCGAGCATGTCCCGCGTCTGCTGGCAGTGCACGACGAGCAGGTGGAAGGTCTCCCCGGACCCCAGATCGACGTACTTGCGCTGGATGATCTTGTTCGGCTTGAGCAACCGCACCGCGGCCGGCGGCGTCTCGATGTCGTCACCCACCCAGGCGCCGATGCGGTACGGGATCTTCTCAATTGCCTCACGCACGCGCGCGTGGTACTCGACGGCGCCCGGAATGGGCTCGCCGCCGAAGTTCGCGAACGCCAGCGCTGCGAGCAGAACTGCGCCGCACGCCGCCGGCGCCAGTCGATTGATCATGCTGGACGCGGGCCGGCTCATGGTCTCTCCTCCGCCACCGCATAGGGCGCAATCGGGACTTCGATCCACCGCAGAACGCCGAAGATCGCCCACAGGATGCCCAGAGCAATCGGCAGCATCACCCAGCCGCTCACGTCGTGGAACGCGTCTGCAACGCCTTCATCGGCGTATCCATAGAGAAGCACAGTCGGAGTCAGGCGAATCACGTTGCACAGGATCGCCACCAGCGGACTGATGGCCAGGATGAACAGGCGCACGCCCATCCGCATCGGAATCGAGAACACGAACGCGTACGAGATCAGGACCAGCGCCGCGACCATTCGCATTCCGTTGCACGCCTCCGCCACCGCGACCTCGACGCCGTTGATCGAGAGCACGTTGCCCGCGCGCGTCACCGGCGCGCCGAACAGCTCCATGCCGAACTGCGTGATCTGAGCCGTCGCCTCCTGGAGCGGCAGCGCCACCTGGAAGCGCACGCGCGCGGGGATCGGCAGCAGGAAGAGCAGCGCCGCCGCGGCTGGAAGGAACCGCCTCACGAAGTCAATCCCGAGCACGGTGAGCGCGGCGCCCCCGACCATGAGCAGCGCTCCCAGGTGCCGCAGGATTTCGTGCTCGCCATGGAAACCGCGCCACGCCGACACCCATCCCAGCGCAACCACCGCCGGTCCCACGATCGTCCACTTCGGCCGCGTGAACCGCAGCCGCTCACGCCGCACCCACACCAGCCATGCCGCGATCGCCGGCGCCAGCAGGATGTGCGACTGCTCCTCCTCCCGCAGGCCGATCGAGAACATCTCAACCCAGATCGACCATGTAGCCGCCGCCGCCATGGCCACCAGGCCGGCGAGGAGGATGCCGTCCGAGAATCTCCAGGATCTTCGCTCGATCATCGCAGCGCCTTCGCGTCCCAGAACGGGCCCGATGACTCTCCCGATCTTACACCTGCCGCGGCCACCACAGCATCGACAACTTCCTGACCCGCCTCGATCCGGGCGCCCGGGCAAACCATGGACCGGGCCACAACCGCCCCCGCTCCAACCAGGGCGCCCGGCATGACCACCGAATCCACGATCACCGCGCTCGGGTCCACGTCCGCCTCCAGGCAGATAACCGCGAATGGGACCTCCCCGGCGCCCGCTGCCTCCGCGGCCGCGATGAACTGGCCTCGCGTGCGCAGTGGCGTGGACGCTCCCGGCGCCAGGCGGTGCACCCAGACGCCGAGGCCGGCCTTCACGGCCCTGTCCAGCAACTGCTCTTTCAGGTCCATGAAGCCCGACCTCGGAACCAGGTCGAGCACGCCCCGCCTCACCAGGTAGAGGCCCGCCGGCGCCCCCTGCTCATCGCAGGCGACGGTGATATCGGCGCCGCGGCGAGCGTGCTCCGCGGCCATCCCCCCCAGGTCGCCCCGGAAGCAACGGGCTGAATCGGCGATCAACACCGAGAGGTCGGGCCCGATGGTCTCGCATACGTCCCGCACGACGCCCGCGGGGCCGCGAAACCGGCCTCGCTCCTTCTCGATCTCCACGGAGTCATCCGGCCTGAGCCCGGCCCGCGTGGGCGCGGGAAGGTTGTCATCGTGAATCACGCGCACAGCCACTGAGCCGAGGTCCAATCCCGCAACGGCGTCGAGCCACCTGCCGAGCACGGTGCGCGACGGACACAAGTACAGGTTCAGCACCGAACGATCGACCGCGGAGGCGAGGGGAGAAGGGCGCAGCGCACCCGCCAGCAGGATCGCGGCGGCAATCGCGCCCTCGCTATGCCGAAGTTCTCCGTTCAATCGATCCATGGTGACAGGCGCTACCGGTGCTCGACCGCCCACGGGAACCCGTCGAGCGCATCAAACACCTTTCGCTCCTCGTCCGGATCGGCCGCGTCATAGGCGTGTGTGAGGAAATAGAGCAGGCCGGCGCTCGTCGGGCCCACGGTCGCCGCGCCGTGCCACAACGGTGGCGGAATGATCACCACGCCCGGCCGCTTTTCACCCGTCACCACCTGCCACGCGGCGCCATCGTCTCGATGAATCCCGACCTTCAGATGACCCTGCACGCACATCCAGAAATCAGTCTGCCGACTGTGCCTGTGCCACGCTTTGATCACGCCGGGGTATTGCACGGAGAAGTTCACCTGCCCCTGCGGCGACAGAATCCCGGTGAACTGGTTCATGAGGGACCAGCCCCTGTCATCGGTGTAGATGGATGTCGGCACGAAAACCGGCATGGACTCAGCCTTCGCGCGCTGGAATGCCTCGCTCAGCGGGGCGTTGACGACTGGAACCGGCGCCACCTTCATCCCGACGCTCCTTGCCTCTGGGTTGACCCGCTCCATCGGCGCCGCAGGGCGCCCGCCATGATCGCCACCGCGAATGGCAGCCCCTCCACCAGATACCTTCGGGCCAGCCGCCGCGGCTCCTGCGCCAGGCGATGGACCCACTCAAGCCCGATGCGCTGCATCCAGAGCGGCGCTCTCTTCACCCTTCCGCACAGGAAGCTGAAGGAGATGCCCACACCGATCCACCATGCCTGCGGGAGCAGCGGCCGCAGCTCGCGGATCAGCCGCTCCTGCTTCGGCGACCCCAGCGCCACGTACACGATGTCCGGCCTCGCCGCCAAGAGCGCCTTGCGAATCTCCCCCATCTGCGCCTCGTCGCGCTCAAACCCCATCGGTGGGCAGTGAATCCCTGCGATGCGCACGTTCGAATGGCGATCGCGCAGCACGGCCGCTGCGCCCTCCGCCGCGCCGGGCTCGCCGCCAAGCAGAAACACAGTTCGACCCCGCTCTGCCGCGGCAGCCGAGAGCGTCGAGATCAGACTGGAGCCGGCCACGCGCTCCGGCAGCGGCGTCCCTTGGAGCCGGCTCGCCCAGATGAGCGGCATGCCGTCCGCCACGCGCAGATCGGCCTGGTGCAGCAGCATGCGCACTTCACCTTCACGCGAGCAACGGCGGAGAATATCGAGGTTCGGTGTCACGACCCAGCCACCCGCGCCGGCGTCCAGCGAGTCGAGAATATGCGCGATGCACGATTGCTCAGAGATCGCGTGGATGCTGAGCCCATGCAGGTCGATCGTTGCAGGCGCATCCGGCGCAATGTGCGCTGCGACCTTCCCCATGCTCATGGCCTGAGTCGCTGTCACGCGCCGCCCCCGCCCGCGGGGCCCACGCCGGCCCCGGCCCCGCCCCCGGATGGGCTCGCCTCAGCAGAACGCGGTCGCGCGTCCCGCGTCTCCGCCTCACGCGCCGTCCTGACCCATGTCCTCTGCGGGTCGAAGACGAACTTCGCGTAGAGCGGAATCTTCCAGAGGATGTACTTCGGCGCCGCCAGCAGCGCGCTCGCTGGGATCCGATCGCGCCCGAAGCGCCACCACGCGACGCCCGTGGCCAGGAGCACAAGCACGCCCGTCCAGAACGCCGAGATCGCCGGCTGGGCCCACGCCCCTGCCGCGGCCGCCAGGCTCCCCACGATGAACACGCCCAGCATCGCCGCGGCCAGCAGCGAGAGCGGCGGAACCGCCACCTCAGCCGCGAGAGCCAGCAAGGAGGGACGACCCTGTCGGACCGCCTGCCCCACCAGCCGCGGCGTCTGGGTGACCAGCGTCCGCAAGTGCCCGTGCTCCCAGCGCGTGCGCTGGCTGGTGGCCGCGGCATCCGCGGCAGGCAGCGAACCCGTCACCAGCGCATCCTCGCACAGCAGCGGCGCGTGCCCGGCTACGGCGAGGTCCAGTCCCAATTGCATGTCTTCGACGATATTCCCGCTCGCCATCGGGGCCTTGCGGATCACCGCCCATGGGAACGCCATCCCCGTTCCCGTAAGCAGCACGGGCGCTCCGAGGCGCACCAGACCCGTCGGCCGCACAAGATTCTTCACGAGAAACGCCAACGCCGACACCGCGTCGCGCGGAGAGGGCGATGCCGGCGTCTCCATGAGGTAGACCGCCTGCGCCGGTCGCCCCGTGCGCGCCGCCTGAGCGGCCAGCGCATCGATGCCCCCCGGCGAGATCTGGCCGTCCGCGTCAAACATGATGACGATGTCGGGAGGATCGGATTCGAGCGAACGCAGGCCGAAGTCCAGCGCAAACCCTTTCCCGCGCCGCTCATCATCCCGCCGTTCAAGGACCTCGACCCGCTGATCGACGCCCCTGGCGATTTCCGCAGTCGAGTCCTCACAGTTGTCCGCGATCACGATCACGCGGTCTCCATCACGCGTCTGCGCGAGGATCGATCCGAGCGTGCGTCCGATCTCGCTCGCCTCATTGTGCGCGGGGATCAGCACAGCCACCCGCGGTTTCTGCGCCGCCGCGCCCTCGCGCCTGGCCCGCGGCAGCAGCGCTGCAAAGCACTCAACCGTGTAGACCAGCCCCGGCAGCGCCACCGCCAGCGCGCCAGTGGCCAGCACAATGTTGACGATCGTGGTCATCCCGCCTGCACCGGCGCCGCGTGATCCGCGGCGCTTCCAGTTGAGGCCGACGCGTGCCCGCCGCCCGGCGCCACCGCGCGGCGGACATCCCCGCGAGCCGGCGCCTTCACGCCGCAGTATTGCTCGATCAAAGCCGCGAGCCGCGCCGCTTCAGTGGCGGCATTGTGTTGCTCAGCCACTTTCCGCGCCCCTGCGCGCCCCATCCCCTCCAGCCGCACATCGCTCGCCGCAAGAACCTCGCGCAGCGCATCCACAAGCCGTTCCACCGAGCCCGCCGGAACCAACCACCCCGATACGCCCGGCTCCACCAGTTCCGGAATGCCCGCCACATACGTGCTCACCACCGGCCGACCCAGCGCCAGGGCCTCCATGATCACGACCGGCAGGCCCTCCGCGAAGCTCGGCAGCGCGAGCGCACGCGCCGAGAGAATCCGCCGCCGCACTTCGCCCGCGTCCACATAGCCGGTGATCTCAACCCGGCCTTCAAGACCGCGCTCCGAAACAAGCGCCTCGAGTTCCTTTCGCATCGGCCCATCCCCCACCAGAATGAGCCGGAACGACGCTCCCTCGCCCGCAAGCCTCGCGGCCGCCTCGATCAGCAGCCCCTGCCCTTTCTGTTCGCACAACCTTCCGACGCACACGATCGCGTCGCCGGTGGGCCCCGGGTTTCCGCCCTTGAGAAACCGCTCATCAACCCCGCACCGCACCACGTGGATCTTGGGCCACTCCGCAAACGGACACCAGCGCATCAGTTGACTTCGCCCGAAGTCGCTGACCGCCACGACGAACGCCGCCCGGCTGATCTTCTCCGACAGCCCGAGAAACTCCGGCTTGTCGAACTCCTCCGGCCCGTGCACGGTGAAACTGAAAGGAGGCCCTCCCAGCATCCGGCACAGCATCGCCACAGCCGCGGAGTTCGTGCCGAAATGCGCGTGAACGTGCTCCACGCCCCGCTCGGCCAGCATGCTCTTCAGGGCGCACGCCTCAGCCAAGTAGGCCAGATGCCGCCCGACGCCGCGGTCGGAGCGAAGCCCGAGGCGGAAGGCGGCCTGAAGGGCCGCGAAGAATCTCGCGGGCGCGCTGAACAGCGTCCCGAACGTCGAGCGGAGCAGGCTCCCGGCGCCCCGTGCAAGAATCGCCGTCGTCCGCTGCGACTCCACCCGATCGGCCTCATCCGGCAGCGGCGCATTGCACGGCCGGATCGAAATCCGCTCCACTTCCACGCCCATAGCCTCCAGGGCAAGAATCTCGCGCCGGATGAAACTATGACTGACCCGCGGATACTGATTGACGAGATGCGCCACCTTCATGCCGATAATGTCCCCCGCCACGCGCTCAGCGCGGCCACCCGGCCGACCCACCCATGTCTCTGAAACATCGCCTCATCCTGCTCCGCCGGGAAGCGCTCCTGCGCTGGCGCAGCCTCCGGCGCCCGCCCATCGTCCGCCATGCGGGCGTGCGCCTCGCCATCGGCCCACACCTCTCCTCGACGCTCGTCGAAGCCATCTACTCCGGCGACTACGAGAGGAGCGAACTCAAGGGCATCCGCCGCCATCTCGCGCCGACCGACACCGTCATGGAGCTGGGCGCCGGTCTCGGCTTCATCTCCACGTGGTGCGCCCGTCGCATCGGCGCCGAGCGCGTCCACGCCTTCGAAGCCAATCCCGCGCTGGAGCCTCGCATCCGCGAAACCTTCGCCCTGAACAGCGTCTCGCCGCACCTCGACATCGCGCTCCTCGGCGAGACCGAAGGCGAGCAGACGTTCTACGTCGAGCGCGATTTCTGGTCCTCCTCCACGGTCCGTCGCAGCGAATCTTCGCGCCCCGTCACGGTCCCGCGCCGCCGCCTCAACGACGCCATCGCGCGCATCCGGCCGACCTTCCTCATCCTCGACATCGAAGGCGGCGAGGACGATCTCCTCCGCTTCATCGACTTCCAGACCATCCGCACCCTGGCGATCGAACTGCATCCTGACGTCTACGGCCCGGAGGGCGTGGAGCGCATCAGGTCCCGTCTGCGCAGCGCCGGCTTCCACACCCGGCTCGAATCCGGCGGCGGCCAGTGCCTGCTCCTCACGCGCGATCTGAACGAGCCGACTCAATCCTGAGGCTCCACTCCGCTCCCGCACGCCTCACGCGCGCTCGCCGCCAGCGCCTCCCGCCGCGCTGCCCCGAACATCCTGTCGAAAGGCGCCACACCGCTTCGAATCACCTCCGCCTGCCGCGGCGTCAGCATCGGCAAGGCGATCAACCGCTCCAGTTTGCCTCTGAACTCGCCGTACGCCCCCTCCGCCTCCGCCCCGTCATAGAACACGCGCCGCGTCCGATCGCCGACCCCGCGCGCCAGTTCATCCAACCCCGGAACCTCATACTCCCACCCCGAATCATCAAATGCCTCGATGAGCAGCCGCACGAGCAGGAGCCGGAACTTGGAGTCGTCAAACGGCCCCTCGCTCTTCTGGAACCACCGATACGTGCTGATGACGTAGTTGAAGTGCACGAAGGACTCCGTCCGCTCGCGCCGCCCCACGCGCTCCGGCGCCGTGAGCGCCTGCGGCAGCAGCGTGATGTCGAACGTGTGCGTCTCCCCCTTGAACTCCCCGTCATGCCCGCGGTGCATCCACGGCGCGAACGACCGCACCCAGGCGTTCTCCCACATCAGTTCCCAGGTCGCCGTCACGTGCTCGAGCCCGCGCTTCCGGAACCACTCGTCCCACACCGGGCTCACGCCCATGCACGCCAGCCCACGCTCCGTGGACAGTTTGTGCTGCTCATCCAGGAACCCGCCGTCGTTGATGAACAGGTCCGCATCGTGCCACACGGCATGCGTAGCCCTGGACGCATTCACCCCGTTCACGAACTGCAGCCAGCAGTTGAAGTGCGGGTTTCGCATCCGCTCCACGACCAGCCGGTCGATGGGCCCCAGGCTCACAATCCGCGGCTTCCTGTGCGGCCAGTCCGCCGTGAACCGATCCACGAGCCCCGCAAATCCCTTCGGTTGCCGGTCCGGAATCACCAGCGTCTCCACCAGCCGTTCCCCCCGCTGCCGCGCGCACACCGCCAGCGCGATCCGCAGGAACACCGGCAGGTCGCCCGGGATGAGCAGCAGCAGCGAATACCCGGGCCTCGCCTCGCCCGCCGGGGACCGCCACCTGCTGTACAGCGTCTTCCAGATCGCGCTCTTGATCATGCCGCGGCTGCCCCCTTGTACTCGATGATCGTCGGCGTCCGGCCCGAAGCCTTGCGCAGGAGGTGCTTGACCTGCCCCACAGCCTCAGGGACCTTTGCGAGCGTGCAGAACAGCGCAAACTCCGCCGCGGCTCGGGCGCCGGCGCCCCGCGCCCTCCTCGATCGGTACGTCCTCAGCCACAGCAGCCCGTACACCGCAACCAGCGCCGCCACGCTGAGCCCCCGCGTCGGCCACGCCAGCGCCAGCGCCGCCAGCGGCGCCGCCGCGCCCCACATCCACGCGCGGCGCCTCTGCTTCACCCAGTGCTTCAGCGGCGTCCGACCATGCAGCGCTGCGCCTTCCGCGTACGCATGCCCGGCCCGAACACTCCGCCGCCACCACTGCGAGAACCGCGTCATCGCGGCGTCGTGCAGCGTCATATCGCGATCGATCCGAAAGATCCTTCCTCCGCGGTCCATGAGCCGGATACACAGATCCGGCTCCTCCCCCGCGATGATCGCCGGGTTGAACCCCCCCACCGAGCGCACCGCCTCGATGCGCATCATCGCATCGCCGCCGCAGAACGTCGTCTCGCCGATCGGCGTATCCCACTCCATGTCGCACAGCCGGTTGTACACGGATCGCTCGGGAAACCTCTCGCGCCGCCGCCCGCACACGATCACGGCCTCCGGCCGCGCCTCCATCTCCGCCCGCGCCGCCTCTAGCCAACCCTCGACGACCTCGCAGTCTCCATCTACGAACTGCACGAACGCTGCTTCCGGCGCCGCCCCCACCAGCCGCTCCAGCCCCGCATTCCGCGCTCGCGCCGCCGTGAATGGCCGCGAGAGATCAAGTTCCACCACCTCCGCCCCTGCAGCCCTCGCCATCGCCACGCTTCCATCCGATGAACCGGAATCCACGTACACCAC
>CAZGVW010000110.1:0-21141 GCA_964529265.1 uncultured Phycisphaeraceae bacterium | reverse complement strand
GCGGTTTGGCACCTCGATGTCGGCTCATCACATCCTGGGGCTGTAGGCGGTCCCAAGGGTTCGGCTGTTCGCCGATTAAAGTGGTACGCGAGCTGGGTTCAGACCGGCGTGAGCCAGGTCGGTCCCTATCTGCCGTGGGCGTTGCAAGCTTGAGAGGAGTTCACCCTAGTACGAGAGGACTGGGTGGGACCAACCCCTGGTGATCCAGTTGGCGCGCTAGCGCCACCGCTGGGTAGCTAAGTTGGGCAGGGATAACCGCTGAAAGCATCTAAGCGGGAAGCCCCCCTCGAGATGAGGCTTGCTGGTTCGCCTTGAGCGAACGAGAGACCCCTGGAAGACCACCAGGTTGATAGACCGCGCGTGTAAGGGCAGAAATGTCCTCAGCGGAGCGGCACTAACGGTCGAATGCTTGATCACGCCAACCAGGCGCCGCCGTCAGCGGCCCCGCCGGGCAACCCCCGGACGGGTCCGAAGCCGGACGGCCCCTCGATTGGCGCATCGAAAACGCTGTCAAACCACAGCGACTCTGCGATTCGATGATGAACTCGAATCACAAACGACCATCGCGTTCGTTCACCGGTTGAAACAACTCGCCGGCGACGCCGAAAGGCGCCGCCGGATCTTGTCGGTGATCATTGGCTCGGTGTCACACCTGTTCCCATTCCGAACACAGCAGTTAAGCCCGGGCCGCCGATGATACTGCTCTGCGGGAAAGTAGGTCGTCGCCGACTTCTATGGGCCTGATCGGGAAACACCCGGTCGGGCCCTTTTTCTTTGCGCGACCTCGCGCCCTGTGACGGAGCATGCGCATGACTTCGCTCACCGATTTCTCCGCCCTCACCTTCGACTGCTACGGCACCCTCATCGAGTGGGAATCCGGCCTTCTTGCCGCCCTGCGCCCCTGGGCGAAGCGCGCCGGCGTCTCCGCCTCCGATGACCAACTCCTCGAAGCCTTCGCCGCGGCGGAGTCAGCCGCGGAGCGAGAGACGCCCTCCGCCCTCTATTCCGACATCCTGCGAGACGCCCATTCCCGCCTCTGCCGCGGCTTCGGCGTCGCGCCGGCCCCCGACGACGCCGATGCGCTCGCCCGCTCGGTCGGCGACTGGCCCGCCTTCCCCGATACGGCCGATGCGCTCCGCCGCCTGAAGCGGCGATATCGCCTCGTCATCGTCTCCAACGTCGATCGCGCCTCGTTCGCGCGCACGCTTCCGCGGCTCGGCGTGGAACTCGATGGCCTGGTCACCGCGCAGGATGTCGGCTCGTACAAGCCGGCGCACGGCCACTTCCTGCGCGCGTTCGCACTGCTGAGCAGCCTCGGCGTCGAGAATCGCCGCATCCTGCACGTGGCGCAGAGCCTCTATCACGACCACGCCCCGGCCAAGGCTCTCGGGCTCTCGACGGTCTGGATCGATCGCCGCCGCGGCCGCGCCGGCGGCGGCGCCACGCCCGCACCGCCCCAAGGCGTGAAGCCGGATTTCGTCTTCGCCTCCATGGCCGAGTTCGCCGGCGCCGTGGACGCTGCGCACGCCGCCCGCTGAGCGAAGGATACGACTGGCCGCGCCGCCCGCGCTGCGCCACAATGCACTCCGATCATGGCCGCACACGCCCCCGAATACGATGCAATCATCATCGGCCTCGGCGCCATGGGCGCCGCCGCGGCGATGCACATGGCTTTCCGCGGCCGGCGGGTGCTCGGGCTCGAGCAGTTCTCGATCCTGCACGCCCGCGGCTCGCACCACGGGCACACGCGGATGATCCGCCTCGCGTACTACGAGCATCCGGACTACGTGCCGCTGCTCCGTCGTGCGTGGGACCTGTGGCAGGATCTGGAGCGCCGCGCGCAGCGCCGGCTGCTCCACGTGACGGGCGGGCTGTACATGGGCGAGCCGGAGCGCGAGTTCATCCGCGCCAGCCGCGACGCGGCCGTGCGCCACGGCCTGCCGCACGAAATGCTCTCTCGCGCGGCTCTCGCGGCGCGATACCCCCAGTTCCACGTCCCGCGCGAGTTCGCAGCCCTCTTCGAGCCCATGGCCGGCGCGCTGCTGTGCGAAGACGCCGTCGCCGCCCACGCGGAGCAGGCGCTGCGCGCCGGCGCCGATCTCCGCGGCCACGAGGAGGCGCTGGATTGGAGCGCCGATGAGCGCGGCGTCGAAGTGCGCACGCCCCGCGGCGCGCATCGGGCGAAGACGCTCATCTTCACCGCCGGCGCATGGACGAGCCGCCTGCTGCGCGACCTCGGTGTCGAACTCACCGTGACGCGCCAGCCTGTCGGCTGGGTGTGGCCGAAGCGCCCGGAGATGTTCGGCCTCGGCGCGCTGCCGTGCTGGGCCATCGAGAACGACGACGGTTCATTGCACTACGGCTTCCCGATGCTGCCCGATCGCCCTGGCCTCAAGATCGCGCGGCACGTTCCCGGCGCTCCATGCGAGCCCGCGCCCGCATCGCTCGAAGCCCGGGCCGAGGACGAAGCCGACTGGCGCCCGGCGCTCGAGCGATACATGCCCGATGGCGCCGGCCCCACGCTTGCGCGCCAGGTGTGCATGTACACCAATACGCCGGATGCGCACTTCATCATCGATCGCCACCCGAATCACGCCAACGTCCTCATCGCGGCGGGGTTCAGCGGGCACGGATTCAAGTTCGCGCCGGTGGTGGGGGAGGCGCTGGCTGAAATGGCGCTCTCCCGCGGCGAAGAATCCAGCCTCCCGATCGGTTTCCTCTCCCTCTCCCGCTTCCGGGGGGCTCCCGGGGCTCCGGGGCTCCGGGGGCGGGGAAGCGCCGCGGGCTCGCCCCGGTAGAATCTCCACCCGCGCGCCGCCGGGCCACGAATGCCCGGCCCACGGCCCCCGAAGCGGCGGACCACGGATACGCACCCCTCATGACATCACGCATTCACCCCTCGGCGAGCATTCATCCCAGCGCTCAGATCGCGGAAGACGTCGAAATCGGCGCCGGTTGCGTCGTCGGGCCGCAGTGCGTCGTCGGCCGCGGAACGCGCCTCCACCCTGCCGCGATGGTCGTCTCGCACACCACGCTGGGCGAGGGCAACGAACTTCATCCCTGCGCGATCATCGGCGGCGATCCGCAGGACAGGAAATACAACCCGTCGCGCCCCGGCCGGCTCATCATCGGCGACCGCAACGTCTTCCGCGAGCACGTCACGATCAACCGGTCCGTGGGCGACGAGGTTCCGACGCGCGTGGGCAGCGGGTGCTACCTCATGGCGTACTCGCACTTCGGGCACAACGCGCAGATCGGCGACGGCGTCACGCTCGCCAACTGCGCCTGCGTCGCGGGGCACGGGCGCGTCGGCTCCGGCTCGTTCCTCTCGGGCGGCGGTATGATGCACCAATACTGCTCGGTCGGCGAACTGGTGATGTTCCAGGGACTCACGGCGGTGAGCCAGCACGTGCCGCCGTTCGTCATCGTCACGCGCGTGAATGTCGTGGTGGGGTTGAACCGCGTCGGGCTGGCTCGCTCCGGGCGATTCACGCCCGAGGAGCGCGAGAACCTGAAGCAGGTCTACCGGCTGATGTACCGCGATCGCGAGCAGCGCACGATGTCGGATGCGCTGGCCGCTGCGTCCGAACGGGAGTGGGGGAGGCCGGCGACGATCTTCCTGGACTTCATCCGCAACGCGATGTCGGAGGAGCCCCCGCGCCGCCGCGGCCTTTGCGGGCCGCCGCGCCGCCGGCCGGCCCTCGTCGATGAATCGCTCGAAGTGTGAGCCGCCTCATCGCAGGCTCAGCCGCGCAGCCCAGGCTCGCCGGCCTGAGCGCGCAGCGAAAGCCAGTGCGCCACGCTCCGCGCCACGATGTCCGTCTCGATGTTGCACTTCACCCCCGCCTGCCATCCCCTGAGGGTCGTGCGCTCCAGCGTGGTCGGCACGAGCGCAACCTCGAACTCCGGCCCGCGCACGCCCGCGATCGTGAGCGATACGCCGTCGAGCGCGATCGAGCCCTTGGGCACGATGCACTCGAGCAGATCCACCGGCGCGCGCACCGTCACGCGCCAATCCGCCGCGGCTGTCTGAACCCGCGCCACCTCGCCGATGCCGTCGATGTGCCCCTGCACGAAGTGCCCGCCCAGGAGCGCATCGGCCCGCAGCGAATGCTCCAGGTTCACCCGCGCCCCCGCGGCAAAGTCGCCCAGCGTCGTCCGCCGCAGCGTCTCGCCGACGACATCGAACGCGATCCGGCCGTGTCCAACCTCCGCGGCGGTGAGGCAGCAGCCGTTCACAGCGATCGAATCCCCGGCGGCGGGCCGATGGGCCCACTCCGAGGCGTCGATCACCAGCCGCGCCCCCGCAGAGGACGCCTCCATCGCCTCGACGCGTCCCACTGCCTGAACCAGCCCGGTGAACATGTGCGGAGGATAGTCCGCGGAGCGTCCATGCCCCCCCCAGGGCGGCCGCGTCCGAGCCCCGATGCAACCCATCCGCCTGTTTGACCGGATGATGGGTCATCCCGATACTCGCCCCCCCCGGCGCCGGGGCTTCCCCCCGATCTCGCGGGGCGGCATTCGCAGCCCGATCGCCCAAGGAATCCCGATGAACCTCAGTCTTCGAACGCTGTCCTTTCGAGTCGTCGCCGCGGCTGTGTCCGGCGCCATCGCCCTTTCGGCGATTGCCGGCTGCCAGTCGGGCAACCGCACCGCGGCTTCGACCGTGGCCTCCGGCGGGAGCGGGGGCAGCCGCTCGGCGCCCCCGGTCGATCACGACGCCTGGGCCGACCTCGGCTACCGCCTGGTGTGGCGCGGCTTCCCGGTGATGAGCCGCGGCGGCAGCGTGATCTACTTCGACGTCTTCGACGACGTCGTCGTCTCGCACGACAGCAGCAACATCGTCACCGTGCTCGAGACGCAGAGCGGCCGCAACCGCTGGTCGAACGTGCTCGGCGCGCGGCTCACGCGCTTCCTCGGCAACTCCCGCGTGAACGACACGCTCTATTGCTCCAGCGACAACGAACTCTTCATCCTGGATATCCGCACCGGCGAGATCGCCGCGAAGCACGATCTGGCGATGGTGGTGAACACCAAGCCCGTGATCAGCGAGAACGTGGCCGTCTTCGGCACCACGCGCGGCGAAGCGCTGGGCCACAGCCTCATCACCGGCTACAAGCAGTGGGGGTACCTGCTGCGGGGCGCGATCGATGCGCACCCGACGCTGCTCGGGCGCCTCGTGGGCGTGGTGAGCCAGTCGGGCGACGTGATCGTGATCGATCCGGCCACGGGGTCATCCACGGCGCGCTACAGCATCTTCGGGGGCCTGGCGAACGAGCCCGTGGGCGATTCGAGCGTGATGTACGTGGCGGGGCTGGATCAATCGGTGTGGGCGTTCGCGACGGATACGACGCGGACGCTGTGGCGCCACCGCGCCCAGGCGCCGATCAGGTCGCAGCCCGCGCTGCACGTGGACACGCTGTACGTCGAGATCCCGCGCGACGGCTTCACGGCGTTCGATGCAGTGAGCGGCGAGATCCTGTGGAGCGCGCCCGATGTCCGCGGCCGCGCTGTGGCGATGCGGGCGGGGCGGCTCCTCGTGTGGGACGGCCGAACGGCGTGGGCGCTCGACCCCGAGCGCGGGGACGTGCTGCACACCGTCGCGACGCCGAACGTGCACATGATGCGCACGACGAAGTTCGAGGACGGGGATCTGTACACGGTGACGCGCAACGGCGTGGTGGCGAAGTTCGTGCCGGGGATCTGAATCTCGGCGCTTCGCGCCGGGGTCAGGCGATGCGGCGCCGTCGCGCTCCGAGCGCGCCGCCGGCGATGATCAGCGCGGAAGCGGCGCCGGGGGAAGGCGAAAAGACAAATGAATACCCCACGGCTGGCGGCTCACCGGCGCTCTGCTTGCCCTGACGGAACACCGTGATCTGTCCCTCGAAGATGTCGCCGAACCAGACGCCGCCGGGTCCGATGTGGTTCGGCGCAGGGTCAGGGAGGTTGTCGCCATTGCTGTCCCATAGCGCGGCTTCGTCGAGATCGATGATGGCCAGTTGCGCGAGGAAGGTCTCCCAGTTGCCCTTGGAGGGGTTGAAGATGGGGGCGCCCTGCAGGCCGGGCGGGTTGCTGTTGAACCAGCCGCCTCTGATCGTGTCATTCGCCTGTAGAGCGGTTGACCGTCTCGAAGTCCGGATCCAACGCGGTGCTGTCGGCGAACACGGGCCCATAGTCGGGATCGAACGCCTTGACGCCGATCGAGACGAACGTGTCCCAGAAGCGGCGGTTGTCGCCGATGGGGCCGCGCCCGCCGAGCCGGCCGCCCCCCGCACTGCCCGGCGCGTGATAGAGGTTCGAGCCGGGGTTCTTCGCAAGGAAGATGCCGAAGCCGTGCGCGCTTGTGGGCTGCCCGACCGAGAGCACCGAGTCCACGACGCTGTCGCTCACGTCCCCATCGAACTTGGCGTAGAAGTTGAAGACCCGAACGCGCGCAGCCCCCGGGAAACCGGGCAGGCCATCGGCGCTCGGCAGGTTCTTGTCCTCGCGGATCTCGAGGCCAAGGAGCGCCGCGGAGGCGCCGGTCGGGATCATCGTGGCGACGCACGCTGCGAGCGCTGCCGAACGAGGCAAGTGCGACATGATTCGTCCCTCTCCATCTGCTCTGCGTGTATCGATCAGCTGATCCTGCGCCGCCTCGCGCCGAAAGCGCCGCCGGCGATGAGCAGCGCGGAAGCGGCGCCCGGCGATGGTGGAACCGGGCACGGCGCAAGGCCGCCGAAGAAAAATGTGAATCCCACCGCTGGTGGCTCACCTGCGCTCTGGTTCCCCTGTCGAAAGACCGTCATTTGCCCCGTAAATATCTCGCCGAACCATGTGCCGCCCGGGCCGATGAAGTTCGGCGCCGGGCCGCCGCCGTCCCCCGTCACGTTGGTCAGCGTCACCTGGCACAGGAAGGTCTCCCAGAGTCCCTTGTCGGGGTTGAACACGGGCGCGCCCTGAAGTCCCGGAGGGTTCGTGTTGAACCAGCCGCCGCGGATCTCATCCGCCGCCTGCAGCGCCGGGGCGCCGATTCCATCCCGATCAACGAACTGAAAATCGGGATCCGCGGCCGTGTCGTCGGCAAGAATCGGCCCGTAGTCCGGATCGAACTGCTTCACACCGCGCGCCCTGGCTGTTCGGCGGGCTCGCGTTGAACCAGCCGCCCGTGATGAACTCGGCGTTCTGGAGCGGAGGCGAGCCCGCGCCGTCGCGGTCTACGAATCCGAAGTCGGGGTCGGGGCCCGTCGCGTCGTCGAAGATCGGTCCCGCATCGGGATCGAACACTTGCACGCCGATCGAGACGAACGTGCTCCAGAAGCGCCGGTTGTCGCCGGGAAGGGCCAGGTTCACGCCGCCCACGCCGCCGATCGGCGCGCCGGAAGATGCGGGCGCCCTGTAGAAGTTCGCGCCGGGATTGAACAACAACTCGATGCCGAGCCCGTCCGTCTCATTTGGTTGCCCGACAGAGAGCACCTGGTTGCGCAGGTCATCCTCGGCGCTGCCATTGAACTTCCCGAAGATGCTGAAGACGCGCACATTCGGCGCGCCGGGGAAGCCGGGCAGTCCCTCGGCCGAGGGCAGCCCCGTGTTCTCGCGCACTTCGACGCCCAGGAACGCTCCCGACGCCGGCGCCGCAACCGCGAGCGCGCCCAACGCCGCCCATCCGAACCACACGCGCAAAGCACGTCCAATCAGCATGGCCGCTCTCCTCGCTTCAGTCGCGGCGCGGAGGCGCAACGGCGCCCGCCTCAGCCCCTCGACCTGATGTCCTGCGTGAGGTCTGACTCCTCACTTGTGCAGCGGCACTCTAACCCGGATCTCGATCCGGCCGGTGCAAATTCTCACAGGTTCACCTGACCCCGCCTCCAACCGAGGCCCGAACACACCGTGTATCCTGACCAGATGCCCGACCTCGTCCCCCTCCGCCGAGCCCTCATCTCCGTCTCGGACAAGACGGATCTCGTCCCCTTCGCGCGGGCCCTCGCCGCCCGCGGCGTCGAGGTCATCTCCACCGGCGGCACCGCGAAGGCCCTGGCCGATGCAGGCATCCCCGTCACCACCATCGATTCGCTCACCGGATTCCCGGAGATCATGGATGGCCGCGTCAAGACGCTGCACCCCAAGGTCCACGGCGCCCTGCTCGCCGTGCGCGACAACCCCGACCACGCCCGCGCCATGCGCGAGCACGGCATCGCGGCCATCGACCTCGTTTGCGTGAACCTCTACCCCTTCGAGCGCAACGCCAGCAGCCCCGACGTCGAGCCCGAAGCCGCCATCGAGTACATCGATATCGGCGGACCGAGCATGATCCGCTCCGCCGCCAAGAACTTCTCGTACGTCACCGTCGTCACGCACCCGCGCCAGTACGACCGCGTGATGAACGACGTCGCCGCCCACGATGGCGCCACGTCGCTCGCCCTCCGCGCCGAACTCGCCTCCACCGCCTTCGCGCGCACCGCCGAGTACGACGCCGCTATCGCCTCCTTCCTCGGCCGCCGCTCGCCCGAGGCCTTCCCCGATGTGCTGCGCCTGGCCTACGTGAAATCCGAAGACCTGCGCTACGGCGAAAACCCGCATCAGGACGCCGCGCTCTATCGCGATCCCGCCTCCACCGGCCCCACCATCGTCAACGCGCGGCAACTGCACGGAAAAGCCCTCAGTTACAACAACGTGGCCGACGGCGCCGCCGCGCTTGAACTCGTGAAGGATCTGCGCCGCCTCGATCCCTCCGCCGTCGGCGCCGCCGTCGTCAAGCACCTGAACGCCTGCGGCGCCGCCTCCGCGCGCACCTGCGCCGATGCCGTCAACGCCGCCCTCCTCGGCGACCAGACCGCGGCGTATGGCGGCATCCTCGCCGTCAACCGCGTCTTCGACCTTGCCGCGGCCGACTGCGTGCGCGAGGAAGGCACGTTCCTCGAAGTCATCATCGCGCCCTCCTTCACCGACGATGCCCTCGCCGCGCTCAAGGAGCGCTGGACCGGCGTCCGCCTGCTCGCGACAGGCGAGCGCGAGGGCTCGCGCTCCCGCAAACTCGATTTCCGCTCCGTCCCCGGCGGCATGCTCGTGCAGGACCGCGATATCCGCACCGCCTCGCCCGATCAGTGGCGCTTGGCCGCGGGCCCGCAGCCCTCGCCCGAGGCGCTCGCCCACGCCGCGGTGGTCTGGACGATGGTCAAGCACCTCGCCAGCAACGCCATCGCCATCGGCGGCCCGGATGACAAGGCCGCGGGCGCCGGCGGCGTCCGCCTCTTCGGCGCCGGCGCCGGCCAGATGGATCGCGTCACCGCCTGCCGCCTCGCCGTCCAGAAGGCCGGCGACCACGCCGATGGCGCCATCGCCGCGAGCGACGCCTTCTTCCCCTTCCCGGACGGCCCCGCCCTGCTCATCGATGCCGGCGTCACCATGCTCGTCCACCCCGGCGGCAGCAAGCGCGATCACGAGACCTTCGAACTCTGCCAGGAACGCGGCGTGACCTGCATGGTGACGGGAGTCCGCCACTTCCGGCACTGATGGCCCCCGCCTCGCGGACGGCCCCGGGATCGGGGGGGCCCGAGACCTGTCGCACCCCTTTTTCCGCGGGCCCTGCCCGGCCCCGTGGTGTAGGATCAACCCCGGCGGGGCGGCGAGCCTCTGGCCCCGCCCTCGACGTCCGCGAACTGATTCGAGAGAGAGCGCCTCGGGAGGGCTGCACCGTGATGAATCGTCGTTTCGCCGTATTGGCTATGGCCGCCGCGTGCACGACAGGCGCAATCGCCGGGGACATCGATCTCTACCCCGAGGGCGCCGAGATCCCCCGCAACCTGACCCCCGAGGAGCAGGAGATCGTCAAAGTCTCCCCGCTCGCGGCGCTCCGCGGCTCAACGCCCCCGCCCTCCGGCCCCATCGTCTGCCCGCCGGAATACGCGCCGATGGACGGCATCCTGATCGCGTGGGAAGGCTCCGCTTCGTGGCTCACAATCCTCCGCACCATGGCCGTGCAGATCACGACGCTCGGCGACGCCGACCTCTATGTGGTCGTTGACACCACCTCGGAGCAGACCAGCGCAAACAGCAGCCTCTCCGCGGCCGGCGCGAACATGAGTCGCGTGCACTTCGTCGTGCGCACCACCGACACCATCTGGATCCGCGATTACGGCCCGCGCTACATCTACGAGGGCGGCGTCCGCGCCATCATCGACCACACGTACAACCGCCCGCGCCCCAACGACGACATCCTGCCCGGCCACTTTGCCTCGATCAAGGGTCATCCGATGTACGAGATCCCCCTCGTGCACGGCGGAGGCAACTACCACCTCTGCAACATGGCCTCGCGCACCTCGCGCCTCATCAACAACGAGAACCCCGGCCTCACCGAGCAGCAGATCCACGATTACTGGCTCGCCTACCAGAACCTCGACACCAACTTCTATACGCCCTTCCCCACCTCCGTCGATCTCACCCAGCACATCGATATGTGGATGCAGGTCATCGCGGACGACGCCGTCGTCATCAGCGATTGGCCGTTCAACTCCGGCTCGACGCAGGACGTGATCTGCGATCAGACCGCCGCGGCCATGGCGACCGAGGGCTACGCCGTCCACCGCGTCCCGGCCCGCTCCGTCGGCGGCACGCACTACACGTACACCAACGTCGTGATGTGCAACGACCTCGTCCTCCTGCCGTTCTACGCCAATGCCTCCGTCAGCCAGCACAACGCCGAGGCGCTCGCCACGTGGCAGGCCGCGCTTCCGGGCCACACCATCGTCCAGGTCGCGTGCGATTCCATCGTCACCGCCGCGGGCGTCATGCACTGCATCGTCATGCACGTGCCCGCGTCGCTCGGCGGCGAGAACCCCGTCGCCTACCTCAAGAACCTGAACGGCGGCGAGGAGTTCGAGCCGGATGACATGGTCGAGATCCGCTGGATCACCGACGACGACGAAGACGTCGTGAACGTCGATCTTCTTCTCTCCACCGATGGCGGCGCCAACTTCCCCACCGTCATCGCCGGCGCCACGCCTGACGACGGCTCATTCATGTGGACCGTTCCCGACGTGAACACCTCGAACGCGATGATCCGCGTCGTGGCCCGCGACGGCGATTCCAACACCGGCTTCGATGACAGCGATGCGCCCTTCGCCATCGCGGGTTCCTGCCCCGCCGATCTCGATGGCGACGGCTCGGTCGGCTCGTCCGATCTCGCCGCCCTCCTCGGCGCGTGGGGCGCGCCCGGCGGACCGGCCGATATCACAGGCGATGGCGGCGTCGGCGCGGCCGACCTCGCCGCGATGCTCGGCGCATGGGGCCCCTGCCCCTGACCGCGCCGCCGTTCTCGGACGAGCCGGCGCCTTCAATCACCGGAAAAACCTCGTCGCGCCTCGCGCGCCCGGATACCATCGCGCTCGCGATGGAGGCGCGCGATGGGGAGAACGCCGCTCATCCTGACGCTCATTGCCGCTGCCGCGGCCGCCGCGCTGTGGCCTCGCGCTGCGCTCGCGCCGCCGCGCCCGCCTGAGACGACGACTGCGCCCGCGTCAATGCACGCGCAGCCCACAGCGCAACCCCACTCCAACCTCCTCGTCCGCCTCAATCTCGTCTCCCGCGCCCAGCTCGCCACCGTCCTGAACCGCGGCATCGATCTCTGGGGCGAGGCGCCCGGCCTCGGCGCCCGCCTCTGCGTCCTCGACTCCACCTCGCTCGCCGCGCTCCGCGCCGCCGGAATCACCGCCGAAGTCATTCACGACGACGTCCAGTCCCTCATTGATGCCCAGAAGCGCCCCGCCCCGCGGCAGCGCAGCGCCCCTGTCGGCCCCGAAGCCCGCGGAGAACCACCCTCCTTCTTCGACGCCTTCCCCGATCTCGATGCCTCGAACAGTTTTCTCGATGCCCTCGCCGCGCAGCGCCCCGACCTCGTCCAGACCTTCTCCGTCGGCCTCTCGCGCGAAAGCCGCGAGATCCGCGGCGTGCGCATCCGCGGCCTCAACACCCCCGCCCACACGCGCCCCGCGCTCCTCATCACCGCCTGCCAGCACGCGCGCGAGTGGATCACGGTCACCAGCGCCCTCTACGTCGCCGAGGCGCTCGTCCAGGGCTACGACGCCGATCCATCCATCCACGACCTGCTCGACGAAGTCGAGATCATCATCGTCCCCATCGTGAACCCGGATGGCTACGTCTTCTCCTGGACCACCGACCGCATGTGGCGCAAGAACCGTCGCCAGAACACCGGCGGCTCGTGGGGCGTCGATCTCAACCGCAACTGGGGGCATCAGTGGGGGGGACCAGGCTCCGGCAACCAGCCAGGCCTCGAGGACTACCGCGGCCCATCCGCCTTCTCCGAGCCCGAGACCGCCAACCTCCGCAACTTCGTGCAGACCAATGCCCACATCCGCGCCCACGTCGATCTGCACTCCTTCGCGCAACTCGTCCTCGGCGTGTGGGGCTACACCGGCCTCCAGGCGCCCGATGGCGAGGCCCTCATCCCCCTCGGCCGCGATATCGCCGCGGCCATCTCAAACGTAGACGGCGCGCCCCACACCTTCGGCTACGGCGGGCACGTCCTCGGCCTCGCCTCCGGCATCATGCCCGACTGGATGTATGCCGTCCGCGGCGTCCTCGCCTGGACCATCGAGATGCGCGACACCGGCGAACTCGGCTACCTCCTCCCGCCGGATCACATCATCCCCGCCGGCGAAGAGGCCCTCGCCGCGATGCGCACCGTCGCCGAGCGCCTCCGCGCCCCCCTCGCCCTCGCCTTCCCCGACGATCATCCTCTCGCGCTCGCCCCCGACACCGCCACCCCGCTCCGCGTCAAGATCACCGATATCTCCGGCGAGTTCGCCGCGGGATCGCTGCGCCGCCACGCCCGCATCGGCGGCGCCGGCCCGTTCGTCGAATCCACGCCCTCCAGCCTCGGCGCCGGCGTCTTCCAGGCCACGCTCCCCGCCGCGATGTGCGGCCTCGATGTCCAGCACTACTACACCGCCATGACCACCGATGGCCGCACCGTCTCCTTCCCGCCCGATGCGCAGCAGGGCGCCTTCACCGTGCGCGCCCGCGCCTCCACCACGTCATTCCACGACAACTTCGACACCGATCTCGGCTGGACCGTCGGCGCGCCCGAAGACACCGCCACCACCGGCGTCTGGGTCCGCGTCGATCCCATCGGCACCGACGCTCAGCCCGGCGATGACAACCCGGCCGGAACCGGCATCCGCTGCTTCGTCACCGGCGCCGGCACGGTGCAGGGCGAGGAGAACCCCGGCCTCGCCGACGTCGATGGCGGCCGCACAACGCTCACCTCCCCGCGCCTCGATGCGCTCGCCCTCCCCGGCGATCCCCACATCTCCTACTACCGCTGGCTCTCCAACAACCTCGGCGAAGGCGCCACGTCCGAGCCCTTCACCGCCCTCGTCTCGAACGACGACGGCGCAACCTGGACCATCCTCGAAGAAATCAACGACGAGAACTGGCACGCGTGGAAGCGCAAGGAGTTCCGCGTCGCGGACCTCGTCGCGCCCACCGATATGCTCCGCCTCCGCTTCATCGCGCGCGATGAGGAAGCCAACGGCGGCGCGCTCGTCGAAGCCGCGATCGACGACGTGCGCCTCACGTTCCTCGACTGCGCCGAAGGCCCCCCCGGCGACGTCAACGGCGATGGAGTCGTCAACTCCTCCGACCTCGGCCAGATCCTCGGCGCCTGGGGCCCCTGCGAGCCCGGGCAGCCCTGCCCCGCCGATCTCACCGGCGACACCGTCGTGAACTCTTCGGACCTCGGCATCGTTCTTGGCGCCTGGGGCGGATGAACCCGCCGCTCGCCCGCCCCTCACGCAATCCTGACCGGCGGCCCAATTCCCGGCCCCGCCGGCCGCCCCGCATATGGGGCCTGCCTCCCGGCCATTTCGTCATTGAACCGCCGCGGGCCCGCGGCTACCGTTGTGCCGATGAAAACAGGGCGGATTGGCGCCCTGTTCACTGGTGCGAGGGATTGCTCGCGATGTCCGAACGGTCGGAACACGAAGTGCACCCATCGATGCTCGATGCGGATGCGTCGTCCGATGATGGCGCCGCCCATCAAGCCTCGCTCGCCGTCGCCGCAGGCGGCGCGAGCGGCCTCAGCGCCAAGGTGCTCGTCCTCAATCGCCTCTACCTCGCGATCCGCGTCATCCCCGCGCGGCGGGCCTTCGCCATGCTCGCGTGCGATCTCGCCGAAGTCATCCACATCGATAACGGCAAGTACCTCTCCTACGACTTCGAGACCTGGACGGAAATCTCCGAACTCCAGAAGCGCTTCGAGCCCGACAGCCACGACTGGGTGCGCACCGTGCGCCTCGACATCGCCGTGCCCAAGGTCATCCGACTCCTGGGCTACGACCGCATGCCCGAACAGCACGTGAAACTCAACCGCCGCAACCTCTTCGCGCGCGACCGCAACCAGTGCCAGTACTGCGGCCACTTCTTCCCGACGAGCGAACTCTCGATCGACCACGTCACCCCGCGCTCCCAGGGCGGCGGCGATACGTGGGAAAACCTCGTCTGCGCCTGCGTCCGCTGCAACGCACGCAAGGGCGGCCGCACCCCCGCCCAGGCGAGACTGAAACTCGTCCGCCCGCCGGTGCGCCCCAGGCGCAACCCCCTCATCAGCCTCCGCCTCGGCCAGCAGAAGTACGCCTCGTGGAAAGCCTTCCTCGACAGCGCGTACTGGAGCGTGGAGCTGCGGTAGGGAGAGTTCAAAGCACAAAGCACAAAGCACAAATGAAGAGGGGAAACCGCCGCGCGCTGCTCGCCGCGCCCTGCTCTTTTCAATTTGTGCTTTTCGCTTTTCGCTTTGTGCTTTCTCCTCGCTCTGTGCTTTCTCTCACGGCGAATACATGTAGTTCTCGAGGTACGAAATCGTCTCGATCATCACCTTCTGCTCCACCGCGTTCAGATCGCCGATCGAGACCATCCCCACCACCGCGCCGCCCTCCACCACCGGCACGTGCCGGATGCGCTTCTCCCGCATGATCGCGCGCAACTCCTCCAGCGGCGTGCCCGGCTCGCAGCACACCACCGGCGTCGTCATCACGTCCTTCACCAGCGTCTTCTGCGGCGAGCGCGCCTCCGCCACCACCCGCGTCAGCACGTCGCGCTCCGTCAGGATTCCCGCCAGCCGGCCCTGCGCATCCAGCGCCACGAGAGACCCGACTCGGTGCTGATTCATCAGCCGCGCCGCGTCCAGCACGCTCGCTTCCGGCGAGACCCTCAGCACCTCACCCCGTCCAGATTTGCCCTTGTCGCTCAGAACAGTCGAAGCCTTCGGCATCGCAATCGCCCCTTTCCGTGGCGAAGGCGCAGCCGGGCGGCTCGAAGACGTCGCGCCGCGGCGGCGCGCCGGTGTTTCCGTCCGATTCCCCCACGGCCTGCTCAGCCGCGTTCGGACCACACATTCTCCCCGCCCCACCCCCGAAAAGCCAGAAAAATCCCCCCGAAAACAGGGCGATCAACCCACAGGCGCGTCACGTCGTGCCACCACGCCCACAATCGTGCCGCCTTCGTGCCGCCGTGCCACCGACCGCTGCTCTGAGCGGTCGGTGTCTTCCACCCCCGACTCCCGACTCCTGGACACCCCCCTCACCCCCACCTCGTCGCGTGCCACGTCTTCTTCCCCCTCCGCAGCAGCGCCATCGATCCGTGCAACAGGTCCTCCACCCGCAGCCGCGTCTCCGGACCCGCCTTCTTCCCGTTCACCGACACCGATCCATTCGCCAGAAACTCACGCGCCTCGCGCTTGCTCTTCGCCAGCGACGTCTGCGCCAGCAGGTCCACCAGCGCCACGCCCTCACCCGCCAACTCTGCCCGCGAATGCTCCGTCCTGGGCGCCTCCGCGAACACCTCGTTCAACGTCGCCAGGTCCAGCGACCCCACGTCCCCCGTGAACAGCGCCGCCGCGGCTGCCTCCGCGTGCTCCATCGCCTCTTTCCCGTGCAGCATCTCCGTGACGCTGTGCGCCAGAGCCCGATGCGCCGCCCGGCCCCCCGGATTCCCCTCATGCTCCGCCGCCAGCCCCTCGATCTCCTCCCGCGGAAGCAGCGTGAAAACCTTCAGGAACCGCACCACGTCAGCGTCATCGGTATTCAGCCAGAACTGGAAGAACGCGTACGGGCTCGTCCGCTCCGGCGTCAGCCACACCGCGCCGCGCTCCGTCTTCCCGAACTTCCCCCCGTCCGCCTTCGTCACCAGCGGCGCCGTCGCGCCGAACGCCTGCTCGCCCATCACGCGGCGGATCAGGTCCGCCCCGCCCACGATGTTCCCCCACTGGTCCGATCCCCCGAACTGGATCGTCACCCCCATCGCCCGCCGCAGGTGCAGAAAGTCGTACGCCTGCAGAATCATGTACGAAAACTCGGTGTACGAGATGCCCTGCTCCCGCGCGTGCAGACGCTCGCGCACCGAATCCTTCTGGATCATCGCGTTCACCGAGAAGTGCTTCCCGATGTCGCGCAGCACGTCGATGTACCCCAGCGCGCACAGCCACTCCGCGTTGTCCACGATCGTCGCGGCGCCCGGGCCCGAGAACTCAAGCACGCGCTCGAAGATCCGCCGCTGCGACGCCACGTTCGCCGCCACCTGCTCAGGCCCGAGAAGTTGCCGCTCCGCCGATTTCCCCGATGGGTCGCCGATCAGCCCCGTCCCGCCGCCCATCACCACCACCGGCGTGTGCCCCGCCCGCTGGAAATGCCGCAGGACCATCATCGGGACCAGGTTCCCGATCGTCAGCGAGTCGGCCGTCGGGTCGAACCCCGCATACCCCCGCCGCGGGCCGGAGGCCAGGTGCCCCGCCAGGGCCGCCTCGTCCGTCGCCTGGTGCAGGAGCCCCCGCCAGGCCAGTTCCTCGAGCAACCCCGATCCGCCTTCCAACCGCCTCTGGGAGTGATGGCCAGCCATACCGCGGCAAATCTACCCACCAACCCGCCCCCGCGGGCCCCTTTCCCGTTTCCCGGCTTTCCGGACGGGGCTGATGGCGGGTGTGTGAGGGGGGCCTTTTCTTCCCCCTCTCCCCGGCTCTGCGGGGAGAGGGAGGGGTGAGGGGACCCGCGCTTCGTGGGGAGAGGGGGGGCAAGGGGCGCCTTTGCCTACTTTTCCCACCCCTCCTCCGCCCCCTGCCTTCCCCTATTGCCTCTTGCCTGCTCCCTATTGCCTACTCCCATAACCCCCCCAGCAGGGGGGTCTTGCGGGCTGTTCGGTCTGGGATCTTTGCAAAAAAGAAGCGCAAAAAACGGTTTCGGGGGCTTCCATCGCTCAGGGGGTTGGGGTATCTTCCGGGTGGATCGGAACACGTCTCCGAAACACGTCGGGAAACCGGAGCGTCGGACCGCAACGCCGGCGCAACGTACTCCTTCGGGAGTGGTTTCACTGGAGAGGAAGAAAAGGAGAGTTTCCACAATGAATCGTATTCTTGTTGGCGTCGCCGGCCTCGCGATGGCCGCGAGCACGGCGTCCGCCGCGTTCCTTGGACTTGAAATCCGCGAGGACAAGAATCTGCCTCCCGCGGATGGTCTCGCCGGCTTCCCCGGCGCGGCTCGCGTTCGCGTCTTCAACTTCTATGCGAAGTTCGATGGCGGCGCGGGTGACAACCTCATCAACACGGTGCTGAGCGTCGGTCAGCCTGACAGCACGTCCGGCTTCGGCATCAACCTCACGAAGAACCCCGGCTCGAACTTCTACCGGTCGCCCGGCGCGGCTGGTGGTTCGAACAATGGCGTTGGCGGCATCAACCTCGCCGGCGCTGGCGACAACCGTCGCTTCTGGAACTCGTTCGTCTCCGTCGGCGTGAAGTCCTACGACGGCGACTACGGTCCGATCTACTCCGACGCCACGTCGGCAGACCCGGACTACGCCTTCCAGGACCGCGATGGTGTCGGCGCGCCCGCCCTGCAGGCTGCCGATTTCATCACCGGTGGCTGGTTCAACAGCAACCCGCCCGGCCTCCAGGGCGCTCCCGTGTTCAACCCCTCCAAGGGCAACTGGGAGACCTTCCTGGCGAACGTCGCCGTGATCGACGTCACCGGCGCCGCCCTGTGGGACGGCGATGGCGACAACCTGCCTGACCCCGCCCCGAATCATGTCGGCCCCGGCGGCACGTGGTTCGGCGACATCTTCGAGGGTCAGATCACGGTCTTCCGTCAGGGCGACCAGGGCGCTGAGGAGCCCCCGGCCGTCGGCTTCACGATGTTCTTCGGTCAGATCCCGACTCCGGGCGCCTTGGCGCTCTTCGGCGTCGCCGGTCTGGCCGCTGCTCGCCGCCGCCGCTGAACGGCGTTCGGTCTGAGCATCGTTGTTTCGTAGTATCAACCCACGACAAAGCAGCGCCGGCGGGCCACAAGGCCCGCCGGTGTCTTTTTTGGGACTCACTTTTCCGGTTTGGGGGGTGGCATGGCCACGTTTTCGTGGCTATGCCGTCTCGCCGCATAGCCACGCCGAGCCGTGGCCATGCCACCCACTCAAGTTCCTCCCGTCCGAGAACCGCGCAAATTCCCAGGGCCTTCCCCTCGGCCGCCGTCCAGCCCACAACCGCCTTCCGAGCCCCTCCAGCCAGTTCCGCCCGCATAATCGGCGCCTCAGGGACACGTCCGAGGACTTTTTTCTGTCAAACACGGAAGTGGGGGCTGGACGGGCCGCAGGCGTCTGGTATATTCGGCTCGTCGTACAGGGATTGCCCTTGCACGGGGCGTCAGGCGCTGCTGTCAGCACAAGGACAGTGGCGATCAGAAACAAACGAAGAGGAGAGTCAGGCATGATTCGTACCCTGTCTTTTGCTGCGGCAATTGCCGCGCTCGCAGGATCCGCCTCCGCGGCGTTTCTCGGAATCGAACTGCGCGAGGACAAGAGCTTGCCGCCGGCCACCGGCCTCGCCGGCTTCCCGGAGACGCCGCCGCGCGTGTTCAACCTTTACGCGAAGTTCGATGGCGGCGTGGGTGACGACATCCGCAACACGGTGCTCAGCCTCGGCCAGCCCGATACGGAATCCGGCATCGGCATCAACCTCTCGCTGAACCCCGGCGCAAACTTCTATCAGTCCCCGGGCGCCGCGGGCGGGGCGAACGGCGGCGTCGGTGGCAACAATCTGGACGGCGCGGGTGACAACCGCCGCCTCTGGACCACGTTCGTCTCTGTCGGCGTCAAGGCCTTCAACAGCGACTACGGCCCGATCTACACCGACAGCACCTCGGCCGATCCCGACTTCGGCTTCGTCAACCGCGACGGCATCGGAACGCCCGCGCTCCAGGCCAATGACATCATCCGCGGCGGCTGGTTCAACAGCAACCCGCCCGGCCTCCAGGGCGCGCCCGTGTTCAACCCGAGCAAGGGCACATGGGAAACGTTCCTCGCCCAGGTCTCGATCAAGGATCTGGCCCCTGGGGCGTCCGCGTGGGCCGGCGGCGGCGAGGTCCCGAATCACTCGGAGGTGTGGCTCACGAACATCCTTGAAGGCCGTCTCACGGTGTTCACGCAGGGCGGCGAAGGCGAGGATCCCGCGATCGAGAACTTCGTCTCGTTCGAGATTCCGTCACCCGGCGCCGCGGCTCTGTTCGGCCTCGCCGGCCTGGCGACGCTCCGCCGTCGTCGCGCCTGAGCGCCTGAGCCTGTTTCGAGCAATCCTTTCCGACACACGACACATGCGTCGGCGGACCTCATGGTTCGCCGACGCTTTTCAATTAGGCAATGGGCAATAGGCAATAGGCAATAGCAGACGCAAGCGTGCAAGGAAGCGTCTGCGCAGGGTGTTCAGCCCACGCGCCCCTTTGTCCTTTTCCGCTATTGCCTATTGCCTATTCCCTATTGCCTTCCCCTCTTTCCCACGCTGAATTTTCTTCACAAAGCGACTCTTTCGTCTGGACGGCGGCGACGGCAGTGGTATGCTAAGTAGGCACAGCACAGGAAGTTGGAGCAACTGGAGTCTCCGCGTTCGGCGCCGCACACGCCGGGGCGGAAAAGCACAAGAGACTGGGAGAGGAGTCAGAACAAATGATCCGCATTGTTTCGGCTTGCGCTGCGCTGGCTGCAGCGTCAAGCGCCGCGTCCGCGGCGTTTCTCGGGGTTGATCTGCGCACGAACGCAACCTGGAACTCGCAAGCCTCCAGCGCGCTCGGCAGCAGCCACCAGGTGATCCGCATGTACGCCGCGTTCGACACGCCGGAGCGCGTGCTCAACGTCGGCCAGCTGGTTGAGGGCGCGGGCTTCGGCCTCGCGAACCCGAGCAGCGGCTTTTTCCAGCAGGTCGGCGGCGGCAACACCGCGCCGAACTCGGGCCTTTTCGTTCCGCTGCCGACGCTCGAGTGGGACACCTTTGTCTCCATCGGCGTGCTCGACAGCGCCGCGGTGCCCGTCTACGGCACCTCCACCGACGCTTCGTTCTCGTTCGCGAACATGAACGTCGCGCCGACGCAGGACTTCGTGTTCGGCGGCTGGTTCAACTCGAACCCGCTCAACGGCCAGGGTGAGACGGCGTTCAACGCCGGCACCGGCCGTCACGAGGTGTTCCTCGGTCAGTTCACGGTGGCCAACCTGCCGGGCCCATTCTCCTCCGGCGGCCCCGGGATGAACGTGCTCAACAACGCGTTCTTCGGCGAACTGACCGTGTTCACGCAGATCGAAGGTGGAGGCGCCGCTCAGCAGTCGGTGACTTTCACGGCAATCCCCGCGCCTGGCGCACTGGCGGCCTTCGCCGCCGCGGGCCTGGTCGGGACGCGACGCCGCCGCAGCGCCTGAGCTGCTTCGGTGATCGCGATGGTGGGAATCCGCAGCGCCGACTTCGCCAATCGCCGGCGCTGAACAATCGCATACAAGCGAAAGACCCCGGCGGGCCGCACACCCGCCGGGGTCTTTTTTGGAATGTGGAACGTCGAATGTGGAATGTGGGGTCGGAATCGCTCCCCACATTCGACATTCCACATTCCACCTACTTCACCCCGCTCATCCTCAGCAGCGTCCGAAACGCCTCGCCGAAGACGAAGTTGTGCTCGGGGAACGCCGCGCCGGCCATGTTGCGGTCGATGTGGCTGAAGACGAGGTCGATGCGTCCGATTTGCCGCGGCGGCGCGACGCCCCCCGGAACCGGGCCCCCCGGAACCGCCTCCCCGGCATCCGACCCCCCCGGGATCGCCCCCGCCTCCGGACGCAGAATCTCCACGATTCCCT
>CAZGVW010000109.1:0-5802 GCA_964529265.1 uncultured Phycisphaeraceae bacterium | reverse complement strand
GGCGTTCGGGGCTCCCCGCGGGGGGGGGCCCCCCCCCCCCCCCTTGTGGTGGGGGGGGGGGGGCGCGCCGGCGGGCGCCCCCCCCCCCCGCCGCCAGGGGCCCCAACATCTGCGTGGTGGGCGACCCGGACCAATCCATTTATGGCTGGCGCGGGGCGAACATCCGGAACATTCTGGAGTTCGAGCAGCACTGGCCGAAGGCGCGTGTGATTGCGCTCGGCCAGAATTTCCGCTCGACGGCGCCGATTCTGGCGCTGGCCGATGGCCTCATCCGCCACAACCAGTTGCGCAAGCACAAGGATCTGTTCACCACGCGCGAAGGCGGCGCGAAGCCGGAACTGATCCTCTGCCGCGACGAGCGGCACGAGGCGATGGTGGTGGTGGACTGGCTGAAGGCCCGCCGCGAGGAGGAAGGGGCCGAGGGCGCGCTCGCGTGGAAGGACATGGCCGTGTTCTACCGCACGAATGCGCTCTCGCGCGTGATGGAGGATGCGCTCCGCGCCTCCGGCGTGCCCTACATGATCGCGCGCGGCACGGCGTTCTATGAGCGCGAGGAAGTGAAGGATGCGCTGGCCTACCTGCGCGTGGTCGCCAACCCGGCGGACGAAGTGTCGCTGCGGCGGATCATCAACAAACCCGCCCGCGGCGTGGGGACGGCGACGATCGCGCGCGTGGAGACGATGGCCATCGAGAGCGGCGCCACGCTGCTGGAGGCGCTGCGCGACGTCACCGGGCGCGGGGGCATGGGCGCCTTTGGAGGGCTCGCCGACGCCGACGAATCCCTCTCCGCGCGCTCCCTCAACGCCATCGCGAAGTTCATCGAAACGCTCGACGCCTGGACCGGCGCCGGCACATTCATGGGCGGCTCCGTGAGCGGCTCGCTCTCCGCACTCGTCGATCGAGTGCTGAAGGAGAGCGGTCTCGAGGCGCATTACAAGAAGAAAGCCGTCCGCGGCAGCGCCGATTCCGCACCCGATGAAGACCGCCTGGGAAACCTCGAAGAACTCGTGACGTCTGCTTCGGAGTTCGAGGCGCAGTACGAGCCGGAGGCCGACCCCGCGAACGAGTTCCCGACGGAAACCGCATCACCCGCGGGCGCCCCCCCGCTGCTCGCCATGCTCCGCGCGTGGCTGGAGCGCGTCTCGCTCATCAGCGACGCCGACCGCGTGGATCCATCGCAGGGCGCGGTCACGCTCATGACGCTGCACGCCGCGAAGGGGCTGGAGTTCGGCGCCGCGGCGATCATCGGTCTTGAGGACGGCCTGCTGCCGCACTCCCGGGCGCGGGAATCCGCGGCCGAACTCGAGGAAGAACGCCGCCTGTTCTTCGTCGGCATCACGCGCGCCATGCGCCGCCTGCTCATCACGAGCGCGAAGTACCGCGCCCACCGCGGCCTGCGGGAGCGCACCATCACCAGCGCGTTCCTCGCCGAACTGCCCGCCGAGCACCTGAGCGCGAGCGATCAATCGGAAGCCTTCGCCGAAGGCTGGGACGAACCGCACCGCGACGACGAAGACGACCGCGACCCATGGGCGCCCCCGCGGCGGAGGACCGGGCGGGCCAGTGGGACGGGAGGCGTCGGCGCGGTCTGGAACACCCCGCGCTCCTCCGGCGACGCCGAAGATGCCGCGGAGGCCGGCGCCGCGGCATTCCCGCCCGGCGCGGCGGTGCTCCACCCCCAGTTCGGCGAGGGCCGCGTGCTGTCGCTCGTGCGGGCGGGCCCCAACACGCGGGCCCAGATCCGCTTCCGGCACGTGGGCGTGAAGACGCTCGTGCTGCAATACGCCCATCTGGAGCGGATTGACTGAGGCGACCACGCCCGCCGCGGTCACTTCCGGGCGCGACCTTGGTCGTCACACAGAATCCCCCAAAATCCCGAACTCCCTGTCGGCCCCGCAACCCCCTTCTCGGATTGGCCAGTGACGCGTCGCCTGCCGCGTTTCGACCCGCCGGCCGCCCGAAAAAGCGGCCCGCAGGACCAGACGCGGCGGCCGACCTAGGCCACGGGCGCCCGCCCGAACCCAGCCCGCCCCCGTCCAGCCATCCAGAAGGAGACCTGCCATGCCAGCCAACCGCACATTCAACCGCTCGTTCGTCTCGCTCGCCTGCCTCGCCGCGGCCATCCTCACCGCGCCGGCCGCGAGCGCCATCGACTTCGTCCTCACGCCCGCGGATTCCATCCAGAACGCGCTCAACATCGCCGGCCCCGGCGACCGCATCGTCCTGCAGCCCGGCGTCTACGCGCAGACCTTCTCGCTGGCCTCGACGGGCAAGAAGCTCACGATCATGAGCAGCCAGCCTCGGGAGGCCGTGATCCAGCCGACCGGCAACCGCGCGTTCATGATCACGTCGAACGGGCAGCCGGTCACGTTCACGGGCGTGGTCTTCCGCGGCGGCTCGCTCGCGGGCTCCGCTTCGCTGAACCAGGGCGCCGCGGGGTTCATCACCGGCTCCGACGTGCGGTTCAACAACTGCGCGTTCGAATCCAACGTCGCCGCCGTGAGCGTGAACGTCACGGGGGCGACGTCCCGGGGCGGGGCGCTCTACGCCATCGCCTCATCGATCGACTGCACCGATTGCTCCTTCACCGGCAACCTCGCCCGCGTCAAGACGGTCTCCGGCAACACGGGCGAGCGCTTCGCCGAGGGCGGCGCCATCCACGCCGCGGGTTCAACGGTCGCGCTCACGCGCTGCGATTTCACCGGCAATATCGCCCGCGTCGAACACCAGGCGAACGACGTTCGCGGCTCGGTCTACGGCGGCGCGCTGCGGACGATCGATTGCACGACTTCGATCACGAGCTGCGTGTTCAGCGGCAACATCGCCCGCACGGTCGGGTCCGATGGAGTGACGCGCGCCTACGGCGGCGCGATCGTTGTCTCAGGCGCGGCCGGCGACCTCTCCCTACACAACAGCCTTCTGGCGAACAACCTCGCGGAGGCCGACACCGTGGGAATCGGCGCGGGCCTGCTCGTCGATGTCGGCGCCTTCGCCCACGTGCTCTCCTGCACCGTCACGGACAACGCCGCGTCACACGCCGGCGGCGGCCTGTATTCACTCCAGGCCACGCTCGAGTGCGCGAGCAGCGTCGTGATCGGCAACACGGGCATCGACGGCGTCGCAACCAACCTCTACGGCCCCGTCACCTCCCTCGGCTTCAACCTCCGCGGCCCCTCATCGGGCGCCACGATCGGCGGCAACCCCAACGCCGATCTGGTGGACCTCGACCCGATGTTCGCGAACCCCGCCGCGGGCGATTATTCGCTGGCCTCCGGCTCGCCCTGCATCGATCACGGCAACGCCCTGCGGATCGTCGAGGCGGGCATCCTCAACGACCTCGCCGGCGCCTTCCGCGCCGTGGATGACCCGGACACCGCCAACGGCTTCGGCTGGTGGCCCACCGTGACCGGCCCGGCCGTCGTGGATATCGGCGCCTACGAGTTCCAGCCCGCGCCCGTCGTCGATTCCTGCCCCTCCGACCTCGATGGCGACGGCCAGGTCGGCGCCGGGGACCTCGCGAGCATGCTCGGCTCGTGGGGCGTGTGCCCATAAGGCCTTACGGCGCCGGCCGCCCCGAATCTCTCGGCGCCCCACACTTCACGCATCGTCGCAGCGATGTCTCGAACGCCTCACCCGCGGCTTCGAGACGTCCTGCGTTTCGGGACCGGTCGTTCTTCGTCGCTTATCGCCGTCTGCGCCGCGCCCCCACCGCCGCCAGGCCCGCCGCGGCGAGCGCCAAGCCCCCCGGCGCGGGAATGAACTCGATCCCGCGGATATCGAAGTCTCCGCCGAATCCCCCGATCAGCGTCGGCCTGCCTGTGATCAGGTCGATCTCGAAGAGGCTGTACCCCGGCCCCAGGGCGCCGCTCGTCTCAAACGCCGTCGCGCCGAACAGTCGTCCCGACGGATGAAACGCGATCGATTGAAGGTCCAGGAACTTCCCGAAACCGAGTTTATCGACATACTGCGCCTGCGCCGTCGCGGTGTCGATGGTCACAAGCCCCTGACTCGTGCCCCACGCGTGCAGGACGCCCGCGGGCGACATCGCGAGCGCCTGAATCCCCGTCACCACGGCGCCGCCCTGCGTCATCACCGGGCCGATCGTGGTCACGCCGCCCGTATCAGGGTCGATGCGCCCGAGATTCCGCGGTCCGCTCACGAACGGGACGCCGAAAAGATCTCCATCCGCCGCCGCGGCAAGCCCGCGCACATCGATGGCCTCGCTCAGCGTCGTGACTGCGGCTGCGCTCGGCCCATCCGCATCAATCGTGTACAGCGTCGCGGGCCCACCCGCCTCCGTCCGCACGCCCATCAGCCCGCCGCCCGGCGTCGAGGTGAGCGAGTTGAACCGCGTGACGCTGAGATTCGTCTGCATCGTGGCCAGACCCGTGTCCGGGTTGATCTCGACGAACAACCCATCCCACGTGACGCCGACCAGCCGCAGATCCGACCCGGCGTGCGCTGTCCCGACACCACCGAGCGCGATCGCCGCGCACACCAACACCGCTCCACACAATGACCGCATGACGTGTTCCCTCCGCGTTCCTTCCTACGCGAAGAATACCGCGCCGTTGCCGCGGCCCCAAGACCCCAGGCCGCCTGATGTGGGTCACGTCCGCAGAGGCGCCGCCGCAGGCGCGAGGCCGATATCCCGCCGCATCTGCCTCCCCTCGAACTGAATCGCCTCGCACGCCTCCAGCGCCCGCAGCCGCGCCGCCTCCAGCGTCGCCCCCAGCGCCGTCACGCCCAGTACGCGACCGCCCGCCGTCACGAGGTCCCCCGCGTCGCTCCGCGCTGTCCCCGCGTGGAACACCATCACGTCTTCCATCGCCTCTGCGCGCTCCACGCCGGTGATCACCGCCCCCATCCGCGGCTTCTCCGGATACCCCTCGCTCGCCAGCACCACGCAGCACGCCGCCCGCTCATCCCACGCGATGTCCGCCCCCTCCAGCCGCCCCGTCGCCGCTCGATGCAGAATGTCCGCCAGATCCCCGCGCAGCCGCGCCATGAGCGGCTGACACTCCGGATCCCCGAACCGCACGTTGAACTCCAGCGCCTTCGGCCCCGCGTGCGTGAGCATGAGGCCCGCGTACAGCGCGCCCCGATACTCAATCCCTTCCCGCCGCAGCGCATCGATTGTCGGAATCAGAATGTCCCGCTCGATGCGCTCCCGAGCGTCTTCATCAATCCCGGGCGCGGGGCAATACGCGCCCATCCCGCCCGTGTTCGGACCCCGGTCGCCGTCGAGCAATCGCTTGTGATCGCGGCACGGCTCCAGCACCCACAGATTGCGCCCATCCACCAGCGCCATCACCGAGACTTCCGGCCCCTCCAGCCGCTCTTCGATCACAATCTCCGCGCCCGCATCCCCATACGCGCGCTTCACCATGATCGAATCCACCGCCTCCAGCGCCTCATCCAGCGACGCCGCCACCACCACGCCCTTGCCCTTGGCCAGCCCCGCCGCCTTCACCACCTGCGGCGATTCCCGCGATTGCAGATACGCCTTCGCCCGCGACGGATCAGTGAACGCGCGCCCCTCCGCCGTCGGAATCGCCGCGCCCCGCATCAGCTGCTTCGCCCACGCCTTGTCCGCCTCCAGCCGCGCCGCCTCCGCGCTCGGACCGAACACCGCGCGCTCCTTCGTGCGCAACCGATCCGCCATCCCGAGCGCCAACGGCTCCTCCGGCCCGATCACCACCAGGTTCACGCCGCTGCGCTCGCAGAACCGCTCCAGCCGGAACGTGTTCTTCGCGTCAAACGGGCAATCCACCGCCTCGCCCAGCGCCGCCAGCCCCGGAT
>CAZGVW010000108.1:0-2655 GCA_964529265.1 uncultured Phycisphaeraceae bacterium | reverse complement strand
GGCAAGTAATCCCGCCCTTCATCGCGGGGTGAACAGAATCCGCCATTCCGGCGGATAGATGAGCCAAAGGAGATTCAACCCACATGGCCGGCAGAATCACAGCAGCAGACTCGCAACTCCGCGGCGATCCGCGCTTCAACGACAAGACCCTCTCCCGATTCGTCAACTGCATCATGAGCGACGGCAAGAAGTCCGTCGCCACGCGCGTCGTCTACGACGCCCTCGAGCAGATCGAATCGAAACTCGCGAAGGAAACCGCGCCCGAGGCGCCCAAGACCGGCCTCGAACTCTTCCTCCGCGCCATTGATAACGTCAAACCGCCCGTCGAAGTGCGCTCCAAGCGCATCGGCGGCGCCAACTACCAGGTTCCCATGCAGGTGAACCGCCGCCGGCAGCAGTCCCTCTCCATGCGGTGGATCATCACCGCCGCCCGCGGCGAAAAGGGCCGCCCCATGAGCCGCCGGCTCGCCGACGAACTCTGGAACGCCGCCCGCGGCGAAGGCAAAGCCATGGCCGTCCGCGAGCAGACCATCCGCATGGCCGAAGCCAACCGCGCCTTCGCCCACTTCGCCGGCCCTGTCCGCGACTGATCATTCAGGGGCTCACTTGGGCCCCGCTTAGGCCCATTTGGGCGGCACTTGGGCGCCAGTGCCGAAGCACAGTGCGCCACCATTTCCACCATGGGTAGGGGCACGGCCCAGCCGTGCCCGCGACGACTCTGCGCACGTCCACCCACACCGCGCCGCCCGCACACCGCAACAACCACCTCCATCTCCACAGTCCCTATTCCGTCTTCCCCCTCCCCGGCCCGGAGGGCCGAACGACTGTTGCCAGGGGCTTCAGCCCCTGGAGTCAGCCTCCCAAACAAGATCGCCCCAGCGGGGCGAACGAGCCCGCCTCGCACACCACCTCATCGAACGCCTCCCACCTCCTACCCTCCCCAAATGCTCCCCAAACTCCTCCTCATCGCCCTCGGCGGCGCTCTCGGCGCCGTCTCCCGCTACTCACTCTCCGGCGCCATCCAGCGCCTCTTCCGCAACGGCTCCTTCCCCTGGGGCACGCTCGCCGTCAACGTCCTGGGCTCACTCCTCGTCGGCTTCCTCATCGCCTACTTCACCAGCCCCGCCGGCGCCCGCGTGCGCGAGGAGCACCGCCTCGCCATCCTCGTCGGATTCCTCGGCGGCTTCACCACATTCTCCACCTTCGCCTACGAAACCTTCGCCCGCGCCGCCGACGGCAACCGCTCAGCCGCCCTCGCCAACCTCCTGCTCACCAACGTCCTCTGTCTCGCCGCCGTCGCCCTCGCCTACCGCGCCGCCGAACGACTCTGGCCCGCATAAAGCACACGGCGCGCAAAACGAGCCCGAAGCGCAAGCGAGGGACGAGTCAATCATCGCATCCAACCGCCGGTAGGGCCTCAGCCCGCCGTCAACAACGCGTCCAACCCCCGGTAGGGGCACGGCCCGCCGTGCCCGGTTGTGCGCCCAACAACACTGCGCCCCACATCCACCAAGCGCGCCCACGCCGCCCCGTCTTCCGTATTCCCCCCCCCACATTCCACCGACCACCTTCCCCCTCCGCTATTGCCTTATTGCCTCTTCCCTATTGCCTCCTCCTCTCCAACTCATACACAAAACTCTCCCACCACTCCCCCTTCTCCTCGTCAAAGTCCTCATCCACCACCCGCACGTGATCGCAATCGATCACGCGAAACGTCGATCTGTGCTTCTGCGTCTTCCCCTCCGGCAGATCCCACACCGAGTGCAGCACCAGCACGCGCCCCGTCTCATCCCACCCGCCCGTCTCCCGGAACGTGAACCCGTTCCCCGCATGCGCCCACACCGTGCGCAGCGTCGCCCCCTCCGGGTCATACGTCATGAACCCCGCCCACGGCGAGCCCGCGCGATCGGGCTCCTCAGCGAACCGGTTCAGAAACTCCATCCGCACCCACAAGCCATCCAGCGCCCAATCGATCTCCCACACCGCCCGCCGCGGCGTCTTCTCGCCATCCGCCGAGGGCCGCGTATATCCCTCCCCCTTCCACGTCCCGATCAGCGTTTCGAACTGCCGCAACCCGTTCCGCACCGTCCGCTCCCGCTCCGACCGCGGCGTAAACCCCTCCCCCGCACGCCCACCCGAAGCACACCCCGCGCCCGCCAGCGCTATGAACACCACCAGCGCCCCCGCCACAACCACCACCCCAACGTTCCTCACGCACACGTTCACACCCGCGCTCCTTTCACGTCACCCAACGCGCATATCACCCGACGTCTCATCGACATCTTCCAGCCGTGCGCCTCCGCGGCCCGGAGGGCCGACGTGTGTTGCCAGGGGCTTCAGCCCCTGGAAAAGACCTCTGAAAGCCAACTCGCCCCGGCGGGGCGAACGACACTCCACACACAATCGCACCAACCCCACAACCACCCGACTTCCGTCTTCCGTATTCCCTCCGACATTCCACACTCCACTACCACATTCCCCTCCCCCCGTTGCCCCCTCCCACCTGTCTCCAGTGACCCCCTTTGTGCGCCTATTTTCGCGCACTGACGCCCTTTGTGCGCGCATTTCCGGTCACCCCCCACTTTCCCCCTTGCACCCCTCCCAACCGCGCGTACAACATCCTCCTCGCCCTCCCTTCACCCCCCCCCCCCCCCC
>CAZGVW010000107.1:0-8442 GCA_964529265.1 uncultured Phycisphaeraceae bacterium | reverse complement strand
CTCGGCTCGGACGAAATCCTCCTCCGGTTTCCATTCGACGCCGAAGGGCGGATTGGCAAGCATGTAGTCGAACTGCTCACCCGCGAAGCCGTCATCGGTGAATGAGTCGCCGAAGACGATGTGCTCGATGTTCTGCCCCTTGATGAGCATATCGGAGCCGCAGATCGCGTAGGACTCGTCGTTGTAGTCCTGGCCGAACACTTCGAGCCGGGCGTCGGGATTGAGCTCCGCAAGATGCTCCTCGGCGACCGAAAGCATGCCGCCGGTGCCGCAGGCGGGGTCAAGGAGCGTTCGAACCACGCCGGGCTTGCGCAGAACCTCGCCATCCGGATCGAAGAGGATGTTGACCATGAGGCGAATAACCTCACGCGGCGTAAAGTGGTCGCCAGCCGTCTCGTTTGCAGCTTCACTGAACTTGCGGACGAGCTCCTCGAAGATGTAGCCCATCTCGATGTTTGGCACTACGTCCGGATGCAGATCGATGTCGGCGAACTTCGACACGACAAGGAAGAGGCGGTTCGCCTTGTCCAGTTTCTCAATGTGTTCAGAGAATCCGAAGTGCTCGAAGACCTCGCGGGCCTTAGGAGAGAAGGCCTTGATGTAATCGGACAGATTCCGGGCAATGTGGCTTGGGTCATCCTTGAGCCGCTTGAAGTCGAGCTTGGAGGTGTTGTGCACGAGGAAAGGGCGATCCTCTGGCCACCCAGGGGGGGCTGCGGCTCGGTTGAGGACCGGCTCGATCGCTTGAGGCGACATACCCTTGCGCTTCAGCTCTTCGAGCTTTGTGCGGACCCGATCTCGCGTTGGAGCGAGCACGCAGTCGAGGCGCCGAAGCACCGTCAATGGGAGCATGACCTTGCCGAACTGGTTTGGTTTGTAGGGGCCGCGAATGAGATCCGCGACGCTCCAGATGAATGAGACTTTGTCTTGGAAGCTCATTGCCAATTCTCGATAGGGGCTCGGACAGGCTGAGACGCCAAGAGCCCGCGTCCTCAGCCGAACTGACCATGCAAAATACCGGGGCCTGCCGACGCCTGCCGGAGCCCCAGCCGCAATGGACTTGCAGCGGCCGCCCGATCCTGAGCCTAATCGCCAACGGGGCCACGGTAAGCGCCCCTAGGGTGGCTCCGGGCGTACCCCCCTCCCTCTGTTCAAAGGAGTATCGCCGGGCAACGGGGGACGGGTCGAGGACGGCTTGCGGCGCGATCACTACATGCCGAGTCGATGCGGTGCCGCTGGGTCGGGCCTTTCAGACTTCAATGGTGGGGTCCGGATGCCTCTGTCGATGAATCGCAGCAACCTGGCCATTGCTCCAGGAGCCTCCTGAGTTCGACAAGCGACGCAGCACGGACTGTGGATCTATTCCTCGCACTCTGAGCCGCCGGACCGCACTGCGGCGGAGGTTCTTGAGACTCTGGCTCAGGACTCGGTCGTTGCTGACTCGCATCGGAGCGCCGGGCCGCTCCAGGCGCCCGAGCTCCATGAGCAACGCCCTCGTCTCACGAAGCGCCGTCGCGGTGCGCCCGCTCATCCGGATCCCGCGGGACGGGTGCGACTTGGATTGCGCTGTGTACTGCCCCACGCCATCATTTTAGGGACGGCGCTCGATTTCGGGCGGCGCGAGGGGGCGCCGACATGGAGGACGGGCGGGGCAATCAATGTGGGGAGGGACACAACCGGAGGAGGCTCCCTGAGGCGTGGACTGGCCCCGCGGGGCGCGGCTGGGCATCATGCTGGCATGCAAGACCACAGGATCGCATTGGCTATCGAAGACCTGAAAGCGGCGCGGCGCGATCATGGCCTCTTGCTGCGAAGCATAGCGCACGTGTGCGTGCCGGCCGAGAAGAAGCACGAGCCTTGGATTCGGACTGCGGATGGTCTCGCCGTGCGCGAGCTTGGGGATGGAAGGGAGATCCCGACGCTCAGTTCAGTCGAGCATGCGCCCGCGGACAGTGGGCTAGTCCTGCTGGCTGTAGACCTCCTGGATGGGCGAAGGGCAACGTTTGACCTTGAGTGGGCCTGGGCCGGCGGAGGCATCGCGGATCGTGCACAGTTGGTCAGGCTGATGGCCGTGTGGAAGCAGGCTGGAGTGGTGTTTGGCGGATGCGCCGTCTCCGCCACGCGAACCGGTTGGGGGGGCCTGTATTCGTTGGATTCTGTGCCGCCAGTGGGGCGCCTCTACGTGGCGGTGCATGCCCTTCGCGGAGAGCGGCTCGTCTGGAATGGATCAGGCTGTGAAAGCGCCGGGGCCGCGGCGATCGAAGCCGGGGAGTGGACGTCGCACCTGACCGATCCCTTCGGGGCAGCGATTGAGGCGCTGGAGGCGATGCGCGAAAACCACTCGACAACCGGCGGCCAAGAGCAATCCATGAACGCCGCCGATCTGATACGAGAGTGCGCGAAGCGGGTGCTCGCGGCCCCGGCCGAGTTTGCGCAGGCCGGAGCCCGATTGACACGCGCAATAGGCAAGCCCGACGCTGAATGGGGTGGCCGGCTCTTCACTGCGATCCGGGATGAGGTTGCCGAGCATGAGAAGGACCCAGCGCTGATTCTGGACCCGGAGCGCGCCCGATGGCTCATTGCCGCGATGTACGTAGTCGGGTCGCCCAGCGCCGACCCGACGATCATTGGCCTGCCGGATTGGACGCGAGAGTGGCGTTCATTTGTCGAACCGACGGGGACAAGGAAACGAAAGCGCCGAATGTTTTCGTGGGCGTTCCGGCGCTCATTCGCCCAGGACATGGAGAGCCATGGATCGGGTGATTGGAAGCGATTCCGATCGCTCGTCGCAAACGCCCTCAACACGAAGTTGCCGGGCCCTCTTCCCCTGACCGCCGATGAGCGAAGGGTTCTGCAAGTGGTCGCCGAGGCCAAAGACACCATCACAATCACGCAGCTGACCCTCCGAATGGCCGAGGCAGGTGGGCCGAGGACGGACAAGGCGGTGAGAGGCTTGGTCCGGGGCCTGGAGGAGCGGCGGCTACTCCATCGACCAAGGGGCCAGCGGAGCGGAATCGCCCTTACCGAGGCTGGCGCCCGGGCATAAGGCGCCTCGGGGCCGGCTACTGGAAGATGACGGGATAATCGCCCCCTTATCTACCGGTTAGGAATTGCGAAGCGCCTCAGACTCCTCGTGCCCGCGTGGGAATGGGCCCACTGCCGGCGCTTGGAGTCTCGGAAATGGTCGTTCAACTCGTCCCGCCCCCGGAAGACCGCCTTCTCCGCGCCGATGAGGCGGCGCACAGACTTGGGATCAGCCCCCGGCAGGTTTGGCGTCTCGCCGCCGCTGGTCATCTAGAGGTCGTGCGAATCAATCGGTCCGCCCGGTTCCGCCTCCGCGACGTCGTGCGGCTGATCGATGAAGGCGCCTCGCGATGAGCGGAGAGGCGCCAATCGAAGCGATCCTCGCGCGGCTCAAGCGGGTGAAGCAAGTGCGTGCTGATCAATGGGAGGCCGCTTGCCCAGGACACGAGGACCGGAAGCCGTCACTCTCCGTCTCGGTCGGCCAGGACGGCCGCGTGCTGCTTAAGTGCCAAGCCAATTGCCCGGTCGAGAAGGTGTGCGAGGCGATGGGAATCGGGCTCAGAGACCTGTTCCCGGCCCGGGCGCAGAGTCCGACGATTGTCGCCACCTACGACTACTCCGACGAGGCTGGGAACTTCCTCTTCCAGGTCGTCCGCTACTCCCCGAAGGGATTCAAGCAGCGCCGTCGCAACCAGAATGGCGGTTGGGTGTGGGACCTGAAGGGTGTACGGAGGGTCCTCTACCACCTGCCCGAACTGGCGGCGGCGCGACCGGACCAGCCAGTCTGGATCTGCGAGGGCGAAAAGGACGTTGACCGGCTGAGAGCGCTCGGCCTGCTTGCGACGACTTCCCCACAGGGCGCGGGCAAGTGGAAGAAGGTGGATTCCGCGTGTTTCGAGCACCTGCGCGGGCGCGTGGTCTACATCATTCCCGACAACGACTCCGCGGGTCGCTCGCACGCTCGCGACGTGGCCGCTTCCTTGAAGGAGATCGCGGCGGACGTGCGCATTGTCGAACTTCCGGGCGTTCCGACAAGGGGGGATGTGTCGGACTGGCTCGATACCGGAGGCTCCGGCGAACATCTGCGCGCTCTCGCCGATTCGGCGCCGACGGCCGAAGCATGGATGGCCGATCCGGCATGGTCTGCCCAGGATGATGATGCGTGCGATAACGAGAGTGCAGACAACCGCCCAAGAAGCGCCGCGACCATTCTGATCGGCATCGGCCGCGAATGCCGTCTCTTCCACACTGCGACCGACGAGGCCTTTGCGGTCGTGAATCATGATGCGCACAAGGAGGTTCACGCGGTCCGAGGCGGGCGCTTCAGGCGGTGGCTTATTGGCCGGTATTTCGATTCGACTGGCACAGCGCCGAATGCCCAAGCCGTTCAGGATGCGCTCGGCGTGATTGAGGCGGAGGCGCTCTTTCGGTCACCAGAAGAAAGGGTGTTTGTGCGCGTTGGGGAGCGTGAGGGTCGGGTCTACCTCGATCTCTGCGACGAGCGCTGGCGCGTCGTCGAGGTCTCGAAGGACGGATGGCGCGTGCTCGATGCTTCGCCGGTCAATTTCGTCCGACGCCCAGGCATGCTTCCGCTCCCTTTGCCCGAGCGCGGCGGCTCGCTGAATGAGTTGCGCGACCTCCTCAACCTTCCCGTTCGGGAAGAGGACGGCGGCGGCGACCAGTTCGTGCTGCTCGTGTCTTGGACGCTCGGGGCGCTCCATCCGTGCGGCCCGTACCCGGTTCTCGTCCTGAGCGGCGAGCAGGGGAGCGCAAAGAGCACAACCGCCCGAATGGTCCGGATGCTCGTCGATCCGAACAAGGCCCCGCTCCGGTCGGCGCCGCGCGAAGAGCGCGACCTCGCGATTGCGGCGTCGAACTCGTGGATTGTCGGCCTCGACAACATCTCGAACCTGCGCGACTGGCTGAGCGATGCGTTCTGCCGCGTGGCGACCGGCGGAGGCTTCAGCACAAGGACGCTCTACGAGAACACTGAGGAGACGATCCTCGATTTCAAGAGGCCGATCATCCTGAACGGAATCGGCGAGGTCGTGACTGCGAGCGACATTCTCGACCGGGCCCTTCGCGTCCACCTGCCCGCGATTCCCGATGAGCGACGAAAGACCGAGCGGGAGGTGTGGGCACGGTTTTGCGCGATGCAGGCGCGGCTGCTCGGCGCGCTCCTGGACGCCGTGGCAGTAGGTCTGAGCCGCGTCGATTCAAACCGGCTGGGCGCGGGGCCCCGCATGCTCGACTTTGCGGAGTGGGTCAACGCCGCGGAGCCTGCGCTCCCCTGGTCGGCGGGGGCGTTTCTCAGGGCCTACGCCGGCAACCGAGACTCTGCGCACAAGACGGCGTTGGAGGCTTCGCCCGTCGGCGAGGCCATGGGCTTGCTCATGGAGGGGCGAGATCGATGGTCCGGCACGGCAACGGGCCTGCTGGACGAGCTGAACGACATCATGGGGGGCGCGGACAAGATGCGAAGTCGGCAGGGTTGGCCACGGGCGAGCAATGCCCTGAGCAACGCCATCGCGCGCCTCGCCCCGAACCTCCGCGCGGCTGGCATCGATGTGGATTGCCGGAGGGCGCGAACAGACCGAAGGAAGGTCTGGACATTCACCAACCGAAAGACTGCTCCAGTCATCGTTCCGATCGTTCCAATCGTTCAGAAGGCTCAGGAAACGTCGAAGAACGGCGTCCTCGCGTCCGTGCATGCGAACGATCCCTCGAACGATGAGCCCCGGAGGACCGTCCTGGCGGCGCGACCTCCCCACGGCACTGGGAACGATCCGAACGCTGCGAACGATGCTGTGCCGCCTGCATCGGTCGAAGGGCGAGCGCCGCCTGCGTTGGACGACGAGGACAACGGTTGGGGCGACTACGAAGATTCGTCAGAATGAACCCTGCAACTGCTTGTGGAACTTTTCGCCGGATTCTGCTGGCGCTGGCAGTCACCACCTGGCATAATCTGACGCACGAGGAAATCGCAATGGCATCAGCCTTCAAGAGAGAACGAGACAAGAAGCGGAAGGGCGCCCGCTGGACGATTGTCTACAAGGGGGCCGACGGGCGGCGGGTCCGCAGGCTTGCCTTCGTTGACCGCGAAGAGTCCCTGCGCTGGGCGCGAAAACTGGAGGATGAAGCGCGGGCGCTTAGCCTCGGAGCGGTGTCTCCGGCAGTCGTTCGACTGGCTGAGGCCGGGCGCAAGACGCTTGACGAACACGCGGAGGACTATCGCGCCTATCTCTCCGCGAAGGGAGGAACGGCAGAGCATGTCCGATCCTCGCTCGTGATCATCGAGGAGACTGCGGAGGAGTGCGGCTGGACGCGGCTTGCGGACATTGACGCCGCGAAGCTTGCCCACCGCCTCCGGGCCCTGACCGACGACGGGCGCTCCGCGCGAACGGTGAACTGGCGCCGCGGAGCGCTCCGGTCCTTCACGCGCTGGCTCGTGCGCGAAGGGCGGCTGCCCGCAGACCCGCTGGCGAATGCCCCGCGCCTCAACGAGGCCGCCGATCGGCGTCGCGAGCGCCGAGCACTGGACGATGCGGGACTCCAGAAACTCTTCGCCGCCGCGGAGACTGGACCGATTGTGGAGAATGTCGCCGGCCCCGACCGTGCGATGCTGTACAGGCTGGCCGTCGGCTCCGGTCTGCGCCGCGGCGAACTGGCGAGCCTCACCCCGCAGTCATTCAATCTGGACGCGGCGCAGCCCGTCGTCATCGTCGAAGCGGCGTACTCGAAGCGTCGGCGGCGCGACGAGCAACCGATCCGCCCCGACCTCGCCGAGGCGCTGCGGCGGTTCCTCGCGGGCAGGCCGCAGAACGAGCGGCTTTGGCCCAACCTCCCGTTCGCCGCGGCGATGCTCCAGAAAGACCTCGCGCGGGCGAGGATCCCCTACCGCGACGATCGCGGCCACGTCTTCGATTTCCACGCGCTGCGCCACGTGTACATCACCCGCCTGGCGAGGGCGGGCGTGTCCCCCAAGGTGGCGCAGACCCTCGCGCGGCACTCGACGATCACGCTCACGATGGACCGCTACGCGCACGTCGTGCTGGCGGATCAGACCGCGGCTCTGGAGGCCCTCCCGCCGCTCGACGGCCGCCCTGAGAGCAAGGACCAGGCGGCCCTCCGCCTGACCGGGACGGACGCCGCGGGACCCGCCGACGGGGCCCCCGCAGGCAGGGGAGCGCACAAGGGCGAGCACACAATAGCGCACAACGGAGGGGGCTCGGGGGGTCTCCGGCTGGCACAGACTGGCGAGGATGAGGAGGACGGCCGGCGAAGCGGCGACGCGCAGAATCGCCGGAAAAACAAGCCAAAACACGCGTCGAGCCGCCGGGAATCGACCGCGGACACAATGGCCCCGCTCGGATTCGAACCGAGGACCACACCGATTATGAGTCGGGCGCTCTGACCGCTGAGCTACGGGGCCGGGAGGCCTCCAGACTACTTGACGAAGAGCATTTCGCGGTAGGTGGGCAGGGGCCAGAGGTCGTCGGCGATCAGGGATTCCAATCTGTCGCCGAATTCGCGGGTTTTCGCCATCATCGGGCGCACTTTTTCCTTCATGGCCTCGGCGTGCGCGAAATGGTCGTCGCCGTGGGCGTGGTCGAGGGCGTTTTCGAGCGAATCCGCGGAAGCCGCGAACTCGGCGACCAGTTCCGCGAACTCCTCCAGCCGGGCCCGGAGGGGCTCGGCGTTGACGCCCGCGGCTTTTGTCGCCCCGACGGCCTGGGCCAGTTCGGTCTGGTGGCGGGTGGCGGCGGGGAGGATCATGCGGCGGGAGATGGAAATCATCGTCCGCGCCTCAATCGTCACCTGTTTGACGTATTTTTCGACGTTGGTGACGAATCTGGCCTCGACTTCCGCTTTGGTGAGCACTTTGAACGCGCCGAAGAGGTCGATGGTCTTCTTTTCGCGCAGGACGGGCAGGGCCTCGACGGTGTCGCGGAGGTGGGGCAGGCCGCGTTTCGCGGCTTCCTTGTGCCAGGCCTGGGAGTAGTTGTCGCCGTTGAAAATGACGCGTTTGTGCTGTTTGACGACCTTCTTGAGCAGATTCTTCACCGCCTGCTGCATTTTGGACTGATTGGCCTTCGGGCCTGCGGTCTTCTCGAGTTCATCCGCCATCCAGCGGATGGACTCGGCGGCAATCGTGTTCAAAACCGTGTTCGGCCAGCCCACGGAGGCGCTGGAGCCGACGGCGCGGAACTCGAACTTGTTTCCGGTGAAGGCGAAGGGGGAGGTGCGGTTGCGGTCGCCGGTGTGGCGGGGGATCTGGGGCAGTGTGCGGGCGCCGAGATCGAGCACGCCGGCCTTGCGGGTGGAGGAGGCCTCGCCGGCCTCCAGTTGCTCGATGATGTCGGTGAGCATGTCGCCCAGGAAGATGGAAATGATGGCCGGCGGCGCTTCGTTCGCGCC
>CAZGVW010000106.1:0-14318 GCA_964529265.1 uncultured Phycisphaeraceae bacterium | reverse complement strand
ATGATCCTCCAAGTGAACGATCCCACCGCACCCCCCGGCCCCGCCCAGCCGCGGCCAGCCGACGCCTTCCAAAGCGAGAGCCTCGTCGTCTCCACGCGCCTCCGCGCCGCCCTGGCGCGGCTCATCGGCGATGTCCCCGGCGGCGTCCGCAGCGGCTCCGAGTTCGCGCGGCGGCTCAACCTCGGCTCCACGCTCGCCTGGCAGATGTACTCCTTCTGCGAGGCCCATAGCCCCTTCGACGCCCTGGGGCAATTGCCCGGGCGCCCGTCCTTTGAGCGGGTCATCGAGTGCGCGCGCAAAAAGGGCGTGAAAGCGGAAATTCTGCAAAATGTGGAGCGCGCTTTTGAGGAGCTGGAAGACCTCATCGATCGGCACGCGGGTGATCGCCCCACGTTTTCATCGATGATCAGCGCCCTGACCACCCAAGGCGCCGCGCAGATCGATTTTGACGCAAAACGAGACGCCTATCGCGCCCTTTCGCACATTTACGGCGTCCAGCGCGACGTCGCCCTTTCCTGCAGCATCGTCCACGAGGGCGCCAAGCCCGGCCGCTACTCATTTTTGAACGTCGAGGGCTCCGTAGGCCTCCGGATCATGAAGCCCATGGACCGCCTCTGCCTCTGCCGCCGCGGATATGAGAGCCACGAGCCCGGCCACTCCCGGGTGACGCTGGAGCCGGTCGAAAAGGAGGCGATCGCCGACGTTCCGGTCATGAAGGAGTTCTGTTCCCAGCCGACACCCTCGTTCAGCCGTCAGATCGACCCCACCGGGTACATGGAGTTCTACATCAAGGGGCAGTCGGTGGGCCGGACGGGGGAGGTGTCGTACATGTTTGGCGAGAAACTGGTCAATGTGATCGCCAAAGGCGAAAAACTGAGCCTGGGCGAGACGATCATGTTTCCGACGCCGCTGCTGATTCACGACGTCTTGCTCCCGATTGGGCTGGCGCCGCCGATCGACCCGCTGACGAAGGTCTTTGGCAACGCGATGAGCCCCCTGCGCGAAAAACGCCGCGAAGTGGATCTTTTGAGCGTCCAGGAGCAGGCGGTGTACCTCGGGACGGGGCTGGACTCCCTTCCAGTCCCCTCGGCGCCGCGGTACCTGGATGCGTTGGCGCACGTCTGCCGGCGGATGGGGTGGGATCCGGCGGGGTTTGATGCGTTCCGCTGCCGGGTCGAATACCCCGTTCTGCACTCCCTGATCACGCTGGAGTTCCCTGCCGAGACGCTGAACTGGGGCTAGGCGCGGGTCGGCGGCGGATTTTTTCACTTTTTTGAGTTTTCGTTGTTGCGCCGGGTGGCAGATCTGTCACTAGCGGAGGGGAGGTCGCCGCGCCGAGCGGGCGTCCTCGTCCCACGCGCCAGGGGGCGCTGGGCGGGGCGGCCTCACCCGCAGGTAGGGGATCGACGGCCCGTCGGCGGCGCGGGATGGCGTGCGCCGCGGGCGGACATGTAAGCCGCGGGAGCGGCGAGGTTGGCACTGATGCCGCGGGCGCGAGGGCATGCCGAAGGAGCGCGCGGGGGGCTGGCGGCTGTGCTGCGCCCGCACTTCGGGCGTCTGGCGGTGGTGCTGGCGATGCTGGGGGGGCTGGCGGCGCTGAACCTGGCGCCCCCCCTGGTTGTGAAGCGGATGCTGGACGCGGCGGGGGATGGCGGCGCGGCGATCGCGCGGGATGCGCTTTTTGTGGTTCTGGTGACGCTCGCGGTGGTGCATGCGCTCCGGAACGGGGCCTACTACCTGGGCCGGCGGGTGACGGTGGGTGTGGCGGAGCGGGTGAGCGCCTCGCTGCGCGCGGAGGGCGTGCGGGCGCTGCTTGGGAGCGGTGCGCGGAATCGGCCGGGGCCGGGGGCGCAGGCGTGCGCCAGGTTGATCGAAGACACGAATCACGTCGGGCAGTTCGTGCATGAGCGGCTTCCGACGCTGTGTCTCGCGTCGTTCACGCTGCCGGCGGCGCTGGGGGCGTTGTTCTGGCTCGATTGGGGGCTGGCGATGGTGTGCGCGGCGTCGCTTCCGCTGCAGTGGGGGGCGTTCTGCATGCTGCGCCGCGGATTGCGGACGTCGCATGGGGCGGCGGTGGAGGAGCAGGCGGCGTTCTCGAGTCTGTTCCTCGATCGGGTGGAGGCGATCGAGGAAATCGCGGTTTCCGGAGACATCGAGCACGAGGCGGGGATTCTCGAGGAAGCGCTCATGCGCGCGGCGGCGGAGAGCGCTCGCGCGCAGCACGCGGTGACGCGGCAGAAGGTTGCGGGCGATCTGCTGGTGAGCGGGTGCACGATCGCGCTGATTGCCGCGGCGGGCGCGCGAATGGGGCGGCACGGGGCGGATCCGGCGGCGTTCTATGTGTTCATCGGGTACGCGGCGATGCTGTTTCCGACGAGCCTGGATCTGTTCAGCGGTCTGGGCCACTGGACGCGGGCCTCGGCGAGCGTGGAGCGTGCGCGCCGGCAGCGCGCGCCGACGGAGGAACCGCGGGTTTCCGTGGCGGCGGCGGGGCCGCGGATGGGAGGAGCGATGGCGGTGGAGTGCCGGGACATCGAGTTCGGATATGACGGCGCCGAGGCGGTGCTCGATGGGTATTCGCTGGTGGTTGCGCCCGGCGAGCACGTGGCGATCCTTGGCGCGAGCGGGGCGGGGAAGACGACGCTGGTGCGGCTCGTGAGCGGGCTCTATGTGCCGCGGCGGGGGGAGATCAGCGTGTTCGGTCGCGCAACGGCGCTGCTTGCGCCGCACGAGCGAGCGAATCTGCTGGGCGTGGTTCACGCGGCGCCGCATCTCTTCGATGAATCGATCCGGGACAACATTCTGCGTGGTCTTGACGGCAAGCGGGATGAATATGTGGCGTGGGCGTGCGAAATCGTGGGGCTGTGGCCGATTCTCGCGCACCTTCCGGCGGGGCTGGACGCGCGGCCGCGGGACTTGCATGGAGGCCTGTCGCGGGGCGAGATTCAGCGGATCGGGCTGGCGCGGGCGCTGGTGAGGCATCCGGAGGCGCTGGTGCTCGATGAGGGCATCGATGCGCTGGACGACGAAGAGGCGATGGAGATCCTGCGCCGTGTGCGGAGGGAGCGTCCGCGGTGCGCGATCGTGCATTGCACGCACCGCAGCGCGCTCGCGGCGGCGGCTGATCGGGTGGCGCTGCTCGACCCGGGGCGGGGCGGCGCGCGGGCGGGCCGGCTCGGGCGCGTGATGGGCGTTCTGGCGTTGGCGGCGGCGGTCGGGATTGCGTCACCCTCATGCGTGACAGTGTCGCGTGTGGATGAGCGCCGGTTCGAGATGGCGCCTTCGGGCCCGCGCGCCATCATCGGTGAGCCGCCGGCGCCGGAGGAGCGGCCGCGCGATCAGCCCGCGCTGTTCGCGCCGGCCAGGTGGATTGACAAGGATGATGCGCGGCTTGGCGAGGCGGCGATCGAGGGGGTGAACGCGCTGGCCCGCGCCATCGAATCGGCGTCGCTCGTTCAGCCCGAAACGGACACGGAGACGCTGCCCGAGGCTCTGCCGAGGGATGCGGGGATTGTTGTGCCGATGCCGGACGTTTCGGAGGCGGAGGCGGGGGACGTTCTGCGCAGCGCTGCGCTGTGGTTCACGACGGCGCACTCCTATCTGCCGGCGTCAGCGGAGCGCAGCGCGTTTCTTCCGCCGGCGCCGCCATCGGGGCTCGAGGCTCTGACGCTGGTCAGGACGCAGGATGGACATGAGCGGTATCTCCGGTTCGCGGCGGTGAAGTACGCCACGCGTCCCATGGAGCTTCAGGTGCTGGGCGTGGAGCGGGTTGATGGAGCGTTGCGCGCGAACCCGGACCTGGCGCAGGCGGAGGGGTACGTGCGGGACATGGCGTCGGGGCGCGGCCCGGGACAGGCGATGGTCGCGCTCTCGGGGATGGCGAGCGAAGTGTTTCAGTTGAGTTTCGTCGATCCGAAGACGGCGCTCGCGGCGCTGCAGGGCTTCGGCGTCTCCACGCAGGCGGAGGCGGGCGCGCTGAGCGCGACGCTCGCAGCCGACTTTCTGCCCATGGTCACGGCGATGCCCTCGCCGCCCGAAGGCGCCACTTCGCTGGTGGGCGCATCGGCGGCGGGGCCACAGGACATGGTGCGGACGAGCCAGGGGCTCACGGTCATTCCGAACGTGGCGGGCCCGCTGAACCAGGAGACGGTTTCGGGGCCGGTCGGGCGGCTGCTCATTCACTATGCGCCGGCGGCGCCGGAGCAACTGGCGCGGGTGCTTGGACTGCTGCGCGAGCACATCGATGTGCCGGCGCGGCAGGTGCTCATCGAAGGGATGGTGCTGGAGATCAGCGAGGACGGGCTTCGCGACCTCGGCATCGAATGGGAGTTTCAGGACGGTGCGGTGCGAGCGATGCTCGGCGCGGCGGTCGCGGGCGTGGACCTGGACACGGTGCAGATCCTCGCGCAGAAGTCGGCCGACTTTGCGAGCGACTGGGCGGTGCGGATCCGGGCGCTGATCCGGGAGGGGAAGGCGGAGATTCTTTCGCGGCCGAGCGTGCTGACCTTGGACAACCGGCAGGCGACGATCCGGGTGGGAGAGGACATTCCGGTCGCGACGAGCCAGGAGGGGACATCCGGCACATCGAACAAGATCGCGTTCGACTTCCGGTACATCCCGACGGGCATTCTGCTCAACGTCCGGCCGCGGATCGACGCGGCGGACGAGCAGATCAGCCTGCAGATCGATACGACGGTGTCCGCGGTGGTGCCTGGGGCGGATCTCGAGATCCGCGACGCGGAGGGCGCGCTGCTTGCCTCGGCGCCGACGATCGCGAGCCGGCGGGTGCAGACGTACGCCCGCATCGCGAACAACACGCCGTTCATCATCGGCGGGCTGGTGAGCCGCAATGACTCGACGGTGATCGACAAGGTGCCGATTCTGGGCGATCTGCCGCTCATCGGGGCGGCGTTCCGGGCGGAGCGCACGCAGACGCTGAAGCGCGAGGTCATCATCGTGCTGACGCCGTACGTTCTGACGGATGCGACGCGAGCCTCGCGCGTCAAGCCGAAGGCGAGCGATGCGTTCCATGACGTGGGGCACGTTCTGTTCCGGGATTCGTACAGGCTCGCCGAGGGGGACGTGTTCGACCTGGGCTTCCTGCGGCGCGATGCGCGGCTCGCCCGGGCGCGGGAGCGGGTTCGCGAGGCGGCGGCGCGGGATCCGGGGATTTCGTCCGATCCCTTGCTGTCGCCCTTCGCGGGGAGCGGCGTTCCCGGGGAGAACATCCTCGTCGTGCGCATGCTCTATGACGTGGTGAAGCGGCTCGAGCTGCCCGCGGCGATCAACCCATCGCGGTGCATCGTGCTGTCGCCGGACGGGGAGGATGCCTTCCGCGTGGAGTTCCTTGAAGCGATCATGGGCCGCTCGCTTGTGGTTGACGAGGCGGGCGGCGTGGTTGCGGGCGAAACGGCGCTGGCGATCACGTTCCGCGAGGCGACGAACGGGGAGTGGTCGTCGTCGCCGGGGCTGGCGGCGGCGGCGCCTGAGATCAGCGTCGTGCCGTGCAGCGATCGCGACGAATGGGCGGCGACGCTGCGGCGGCTGAACGAACAAGAGCGAGAAGGCGAGCGCCGGGCGACGATCCTGATCCAGAACGCCGAGGACATGGAACGGCTGCGCAGCGCGATGGCGCTGAAGCGCTGCATCACACTCAACGGCGGATGGCGGGACCTGAGCCTGGCGAAGTTCCAGGTTGGATCGCTGCTGATGCTCCCTGAAATCGGGGCGCAGGAGGTATCGGTCATCGACGCGGAGACGGCCTACCTGTTCTACCTGAGCGAGCACTACTACTCGGCCGTGAACGCGGCGATCGATGCGTCGTTGCGCGCGGTGGAGGAGCGGCTGGGTCAGGATGAGGGGGCGCGCTGAGCGGGCGCCGCGGCGGCGCCCGCCAGCGCGGTCAACATCAAGGATCGGTCGGTGGGTCGCCGGCGCAGGGCAGCCCGAGGAGCCGCCTGATCAGGCACTCGAGATACTCGATGAGTTTGTCGTACGGATCATCGGACGTCGGTGTCGGCTGAGCATTGGGCTGCGGCGCCGCGCACGCGCACGGCTGGTCGGCTTCCGCGTGCGCGCTGACGGACAGGACGCCCACTGCGGCAATCGCCCCGATGAGCACGGCGCGCGACGGCGCGATGAAGGGACGATCGACCTGCGGTCTTTGCCCCTCGCCGGCCGCGTGGCCACGTGGCGGGGCCGCTTCGGCGTTGCAGATGCGTTGGTGAATCATCGCTGAACCTCCGGAATAGACCCCCCTGAATGTCATCCCTCACTGGGGGATGACAAGTGTGTGATGGACATCACTGATTCGCGGGAATGGCCGCGCGGATGCGGCGAATCTGAGCGAGTTCCCGCCGGAAACGAGGCGCGGCGCGGTAGGATGCGCTTGGTGGCGCGAGCGGCTTCACACGGATTGCGGCGGAGCGAGAGACGCCGCGGTCTTCGGCGAGAGCACTGCTATGACGAACTGCACCAGGGGGCCGCTGGTCGGCGCGTTGCTCGAGCGGATGCGTCTGGGCGACCGTTCCGCGGTCGCCGAGTTCGTGGATTTGTACGGACGGCACATCCGGCTGAGGCTTCGGCACCGGCTCGGGGCCTCGATACGACGGGTGTTCGATTCCGACGACCTGGTGTCCACGATCTGTCGGCGGCTGGATTCGATCGTCGCCGATCAGCGTGTGAGCGCGGACAACGAGGCGAGGCTTTGGTCGCTGGTGGCGGCGATCGGATCGCACGCCATCTGTGAGCAGGCCAGGGCGCTGGGAACGGCCGCGGATGGGGCCGACATTGAGGGCATTCCATGCACGGCGGGGGACGATGGGCATGATTTCATGAATACGATTGAGATCGACGCGATGCTGCGCGAGATTCCGAGCGATATTGACCGTGTGATTCTGCTCATGCGGATTCGGGGAGTCAGGCACGGTCAGATCGCCCGGGTGCTGGGTCTGACATCCCCTACTGTTCGGATGCGTTGGCGCCGCATGCGCCACCGATGCCGGGCCTGCGTCCTGAAGGGCTGGCCCGAGCCGGGGGGGGAGGAGGAGACTGGCGCGGTGGTGGGCGGTGGGGGCGTCGCGGCGCACGGCGTTGAGGCGGCATGCGCGGCCCGATAAGAACAGCGGCGCCATGCAAGGAAACAACGCCATCGATTGGGGTCGCCTGATCCGCTCGGGCCGGCTGGATGACTACGCGCTCGCGATGCTCTTGCGCTCCACGGCGGCGTTCAAGGGGGCGGATGAGATCGCGGCGCTGATGCCGGCGCTGATCGAGTGCGCTCCGACGTCGTCGGGGCGGCTGGCGATCGACGCGGCGATCGACCTGGCGCTGGCGGCGATGGCGCGGGAGGGGCGGAGCGGCGAAGAGGGAGCGGCGCTGCTCGGGGGCCTCTTCCCGGAGTTGCGGGGCGCGATCGAGGAGGCGGTGGCGCTGACGGCGGTCGTGACACTGGGCCTGGAGGAGGTTTCGGGAGATCAGCGCGGGCTGCCCGCGGACTTCGGCCCGACGCTGGAGGCTGGTGTGGCGCGGTATGAACTGCGGCGTCACCTCGGTCGGGGGGCGTTCGCGGATGTGTTTCTCGCGGTGGACCGGAGGCTCTCAGAGTCTGACGCGGCGGCGCTGGTGGCGATCAAGGTGCTGCGGCGGGGGGATGCGCTGGGCCGTCTGCGGGCCCGGCTGTTTGAGGAGGCGACGAAGACAAGGCGGCTGGATCACCCGAACATCCTGCGCGTGCTGGATTTCGGCGTGCACGAGCCGGACGAGGCGTACATCGTGCTCGAGCACGTTGCGGGGGGCGACCTGGGGACGTGGATTGCGGCACGGAGCGGGCCGCTGGGGATCCGCGAGGCGGTGGGGCTCGCGGCGGAGATTGCGCGCGGTGTGGAGGCGGCGCACCGGGCAGGCATTGTTCACTGCGACCTGAAGCCGGCGAACGTGCTCATGACGCCCGAAGGACGGCCGAAGGTGGCGGATTTCGGCGTGGCCGTGCGGCTGAGCGGGGCGGGGTGGCGGCGAGACGCGCAGGAGCAGAATCGAATTGGAAATCTGGCGTTCATGTCTCCCGAACAGTTCCGCGGGGAGGCAGGGGCGATTTCGCCGGTGAGCGATGTGTATGCGCTGGGAGGGCTGCTCTCCTGGCTGCTGACGGGGGCGCCGCCGAACGGGGTCACGCGCGGGGAGATCGAGCGATCGCACTCGGCCGCGGCGGAGGGGGAGCCGCCGGCGGCGCCATCGGAGCGGCGGCGCGGGATTGATCGCGACCTCGACGCGGTATGCCGTCGCGCGATGGCGGCGCGGCCGCGTGATCGATACTCGTCGGCGGGCTTGTTCGCAGACGACCTGGACCGATGGCTTGGGCGGGAGCCGCTTTCGTGGACTCGCCCTTCGCTGTGGAGGTCGGGCACGCTTTTTGTTCGGCGGAGGCCGTTTGTTGCGGCGACGATCTGTCTGATGATCCTGCTCATGACGAGTGTCACGGTGGGCCTCGTGGTTGCGAGGCGGCTGATCGACACCGCGCACGCGCAGGAGCTCCGCGCGGCCCGCGCAGAGATCGGGCGCGAGTGGCGTCAGAAGAACGCGCAGGATCTTCAGAGGCTTCTTCAAGGGCTTGCGGCGGCGAGGGAAAGACAGGGCGCCGACGATGCGCTCATGATCCTTTCGGTGCTCGATTCGGTGCATGGCGCTCATGTTCTTGACGCACCGGAGGCGCTGGAGATGATCAATGACACGCGCCTGAACTTGATCAAGGACACGCTTGATGGTCTGAGGGAGGCGCATGGGGAAACGGCCGTCCCCACGCTGATCTGGGAGACTGCATACGGGTTCTGGCTGCTGCGGCACGAGGCCTGGGCCGAGGCGGAAGTGGTGACGGCGCGGAACGCATCGGCCTGGCGCGCGATCGTTTCGGAGGATGATCCGTGGCTTGAAATGGCGCAGGGGCTCTGCGATGCGGCGCGGGCCTGCTCAATCGCCCACGGGTTCGCCGAGGCTTCCGCCGGCGAGATTCGGGCGCTGCTGGCGCGGCTGGACGCGGCCGCGGAATCGCTCAGGGGGTCGCCCGCGTGCGGTCGGCAGGCTGCGAGGCTCGCCGAGCAGGCGGCGGAGATCCTGCGCAGGCAGACCCGGACGAGTGCGGCGCTGCACACGCATGCGCGGTAGGCCGGACGGGTCTGACCGCCGGCTCATCTGTTCGGGCGGCGGTCGGCGGGCCTCTCCCCGGTTTTTCGGTGGCGCGATTTCGCGCCGACTCCGCGTCTGGTCTGACGGGCGATGCCGCCCATCCCAACCACAGACCACGACAAGGAGCCTCTATCATGATTCCCACTTCTATCTTCCGCTTTTCCGCGGCTGCGGCCATGGTTGCGGCGCTCGCCGGCGCGGGCGCCGCAGACGCCGCGACGTACTTCGTCTCCCCCTGCGGACAGGATGCCTGGATTGGCGTCCAGCCCGGTTGCATGGGCCCGCTGGGGCCCAAGCGAACGATCCAGGCGGCCATCGACGTCGCGGTGAACGGCGACCAGATCTCGGTGCTGCCTGGGACCTACGTTGGCACGATCGACCTGAACGGCAAGGCGATCACGATCACCGGGGCCGGCGGCGCCGGGGCGACGATTCTGGATGGCCATGGCGACGGCCCGGTGGTTCTGCTGAATGGGGGCGAGGGCCCCGGCACGATCATCGAGGGCCTGACAATCCGCAACGGGCACAGCGCAGCCGATGGCGGCGGCATGCTCATTGCCTTTGGAAGCCCCATCGTCCGCGACTGCGTGTTCGAGGAGAATGAAGCGGAGCAGCATGGCGGCGCGATCGGCGTCGTGGCGGCGTCGCCGCAGATCATCGACTGTCAGTTCATTGACAATCTGTGCGGCGCTCCGCCGAACGTCTTCACCCGGGACGGCGGCGCCATTCGCTGCCTGGGCGGGTCGCCCACGATCAGCGGCTGCGACTTCACGGACAACCGGTCGCTCGGCGACGGCGGCGCGATCTCCATCGGCGCGAACACTATTGCGACGATCACTGACTGCGATTTCGACTCGAACCTGACCGTGGCGATCTCAAGCGGCGAGGGCGGGGCACTGCACGTCACGGCGGGCCAGGCGACGGTGAGTCAGTGCGATTTCACCTCCAACACCGCCGTGACGCGCGGCGGCGCCGTCTTCATTCAGAACGGGGGCGACGTCGCGTTCTCCGCGTGCACCTTCACGGAGAACTCGTGCCAGTTCGCGACGCCGCGGGCGGGCGGCGCTGTCCTGATCGAGGGCGCCGAGGCTTCGTTCTTCGGCTGCGAGTTCCAAGCAAACGTGGCCGGGCTGGGCTGCGCGATCCGCGCGGTGAACAGCACGCTCTCAGCGATCCTGTGCGGGTTCCACTCCAACACCTGGCTCAATGACAACTTCACCCACGGCTCGGGCGGCGCGATCGACTCGGTCGAGACGGCGCTCGAACTCTCCGTGTGCTCGTTCACGGGCAATGACGTGGACGGAGACGGCGGCGCCGTGCGCGTGCAGGGCGGCAGCGCGGACATCGGCGGCTGCCTGTTCTCGAACAACACCGCGGTCACCGACGGCGTAGACGACGGCGAGACGTCGGACGGCGGCGCCATCTACGCCGCGGAGTGCGACCTGGTCGTTTCCTCCTGCACGTTCACCGGCAACGCCGCGGCGGGCGGGGGCGGCGGCGTCGAGGTGGATAGCCTGACGGGGCAGTTCGAGATCACCGACTCCACGTTCACGGAGAACACCGCCATCAACGGCGCCGGCCTGAACATCCGGCACATGACGGGGATGGTTGTCGGCTGCGAGTTCACCGACAACGCCTGCACGAATGTCGGCGGCGGGGTCGGAACGTTCAATAGCGAGACGCGCGTCGAGGCCTGCGCGTTCACAGGAAACCACGCGGATGGTTCGGGCGGCGCTCTGGGGTCCCTGGACAGTGTAGAAGTGATCGGCTGCTCGTTCACGGACAACACGGCGGACCGCGGCGGCGCCGTCGCCGCGATGACCAGCAATGGGGATCCACTCTTCATCGGCTGCGAGTTCGACGGCAACAGCGCAGTGGAGAGCGGCGGCGCGGCGATCATTTTCGGAAGCGCCACCATGCGGTTCGTCAACAGCGTCGTGTCGGGCAACTCCGCCCCCTTCGGCGCCGGCGCGCTCTTCGCCGAGAACAGCGCGGCCACGCACTTCGGATTCCAGATCATGAACTCCGCCATCGTGAACAACACCGGCGGCGGCGTGATCGTCGAGCCCGGAAGTGCGCCCACCGTCATCGCCAACTCCATCCTCCGCGACAATCCCTCCGGCCCTGAAATCGACGGCGTCGATATCGAAGTGTTTCACTCGAACATCCAGGGCGGCGCTCCCGGCGCCGGCAACATCGATGCGAACCCCATGTTCATCAACCCCGTCGTCGGCAACTACCGCCTCCAGGCGGGCTCGCCGTGCATCGACACGGGCGTCAACGCCCGCGTCCCGCTCGACGCCGCGGATCTTGACGTCGACGGCGACCTCGGCGAGCGCACACCCATGGATTTCGACGGCGCTCCGCGCTTCATGGATAACCCCATGGCCGCCAACCTCGGCTGTGGCTCGCCCGCGATCGTGGACATGGGCCCCTTCGAATCCCTGGGCGCCGTCTCCCCTGATCTGTCCCCGGCGGACCTGAACGGCGACGGCGTGGTGAACTCCTCCGATCTCGCCATCATCCTCGGAACATGGGGCATGTGCGAGACCGAGTGCTGCCCCGGCGATCTCAACCTCGACGGCGCGGTCGATTCCACCGACCTCGCCTTCCTGCTGGGCCTCTGGGGCTGAGCCGCGGTTCTCCTCGAATGCGTTCAACCACGGCCGGAGACCAGGCGTTCGCAACGCCCGGTCTCCGGCCGTCTTTTTTGGCCCGGGCCCGACCTCCGACCGCCTCACTTTTCTGGCGCGATTCCCGCGCCGACTCCGCGTCTGGTCTGACGGGCGAAGCCGCCCACTCCAACAACAGACCAACGACAAGGAACCACCCCCATGATCCCCAACACCTTCACACGCTTTGCCGCGGCCTCGGCCATGGCGGCGGCGCTCGCCGGCGCGGGCGCCGCCCACGCCGCGACGTACTTCGTCTCCCCCTGCGGCCAGGACGCATGGCTGGGCCTTCAGCCCGGCTGCATGGGCCCGCTGGGCCCCAAGCGGACCATCCAGGCGGCCATCAACGCCGCGGTGAACGGCGACACCGTCCTCGTGCTGCCCGGAACCTACGTGGGCACGATCGACCTCGACGGCAAGGCGATCACGCTCACGGGCTCGGGCGGCGCGGCAGGAACAATCATCGACGGCGCCGGAGATGGTCCGGTCGTGCTGTGCAACAGCCTCGAAGGACCCTCCACGATCATCGAGGGCTTCACGATCCAGGGCGGCAGGTCGGAACTGGACGGCGGAGGGATGCTCATCGCGCTCGCCTCCCCGATCGTGCGCGAGTGCGTGTTCGATGACAATCGCGCCGACCGTCACGGCGGGGGAATCGCAAGCCTCACGGCGTCGCCGCAGATCATCGACTGCGAGTTCCTCGTGGGTCGCTCGGGGCTGCCCGACGGGCTGGACGGATTCGGCGCCGGCGTGTACCTGCTGGGCGGCGCGCCGGAGATCAACGGCTGCACGTTCACGGCGAACTTCGCAACCACGCATGGCGGCGGGGTGGCGGTGGGTCCGAGCACCCTCGCGACCATCGAAGACTGCCACTTCAACCTGAACGCGGCGCTCGGGGGCGACGGTGGCGCGATGTGGGTGTACGCCGGAGAAGCCTCCGTGAGCGACTCCGTGATCATGAGCAACAACACCACCGGGAACGGCGGCGGCGCGGCCATCGAGAACGGCGGTGAGGCATCCTTCGTGGGCTGCACCTTTGAAGACAACGGCTTCGCCAAGAGCTCGACGCGCCAAGGCGCGGCCGTGTGGGTGAACAACGCGTCGGCCTCGTTCCTGGGCTGCGGATTCGAAGGCAACACGGGCGGGGAAGGCGGCGCGATCTTCGCGTTCGAGAGCGACGTATCCGCGACGCTGTGCGGCTTCACCGACAACACGGCCATCCTCTTCGGCTGGGGCCTCGGCGGCGCGATCCGCTCGGAGACCTCCACCCTGGAGATCGGATTGTGCACGTTCACCGGGAACCGGTCGTACGGAAGCGGCGGCGCGATCAGCGTGTCCGGCGGGACCGTGTCGCTGGGGGGCTCAACGTTCACGGGCAACTATGGCGACGACCAGTACGACATCAACGGCGACGGGGGCGCCGTGGACGCGTGGAGCGCCGCCCTCACCGTGACTGGTTGCGCGTTCAACTCCAACCTCGCGCCGCACGAGGGCGGCGGACTGTCGCTGGTGAACTGCCAGGACGCCCAGATCAGTTCCTGCACGTTCAACGAGAACTCGTCGGCGTACGGCGGCGGCATGCACGTGCGGTACCTTCCCGCCCACGTCACGGACTGCGAGTTCACTGACAACTCCACAACTGGAACGGGCGCCGGCGCCGAGACCCGCGAAGGCTCATCATCAGTGTTCCGGGCCTGCGTGTTCTCGGGGAACGAGGCCGATGCATGGGGCGGCGGCATGCTGCTGGGCGATGACACGATCGTCGAGGGCTGCTCCTTCGTGGACAACGCGGCGGAGCGCGGCGGCGGCGCCGCTGTCCTGAGCGGAGGCGCCGACGCCCTCCTCATCGGCTGCGAGTTCGATGGCAACAGCGCAAGCGAAAGCGGCGGAGCCATCTGCCTCCTCACCGCGGCTTCCATGCGAGCCGTGAACTGCGTGGTCACCGGCAACACCTCGCCCTTCGGCACGGGCGCCGTCCATGCCCGGGGCGATTTCGGCAACGAGGGATTCGACCTGACCAACTGCGTGGTCGCCAACAACACCGGCGGCGGCGTCATCGTGGACGTCGGCAGCAACCCCTCGACGCTCTCCAACTCGATCGCGTGGGGGAACACGAGCGGTTCGGAAGTCTCCGGCGCGGATCTCGAGGTCTTCCACTCCAACGTCGAAGGCGGCGCCCCCGGACCGGGCAACATCAACTCAAACCCCATGTTCGTCAACGCGGTGGTCGGCAACTACCGCCTCCAGGCCGGCTCGCCGTGCATCGATACCGGCATGAACGCCCGCGTCCCGCTCGACGCCGCCGACCTCGACACCGATGGCGACTTCGATGAGCGCACGCCCATGGATTTCGACGGCGCGCCGCGATTCATGGATAACCCCATGGCCGCCAACCTCGGCTGTGGCTCGCCCGCGATCGTGGACATGGGCGCCTTCGAGTCCGCCGGCGCCGTGGCGCCCTCACTC
>CAZGVW010000105.1:0-16177 GCA_964529265.1 uncultured Phycisphaeraceae bacterium | reverse complement strand
GAGGAAGAGAGGAAGAGAGGAAGAAGGGGAAGAAAAGGAAGAGGACGAGGAAGAGGAAGAGGCAGCGGCCGCGGAAGAGGAAGAGGAAGAGGAAGAGGAAGAGGAAGAGTGGAAGAAGAGGGCGGGGCGAGAGAGGGGTCTCGTCGTTCCAGTCATCGGCGATTCGGCATGGAGAACCCAGAGCGGTTGTCCATGCGAACGCTTTGTCGGTTGGGCGGGGGTTGTGCCTGGGGGGGCTCGCCGCTGCGCGGCGACACAGGCGGGGGCGCCTGTGCCACTGTTCATCTTCACAGGCGGGGACGCCTGTGCCACTGTGCCGTCAGCCCCCCTGCTGCTCTTCGATGCGTTTGATGGGGAGCGGGTCGGAGGCGCGGCCGGCGGTCCAGTCTTTGAAGCGGGGCCAGACGACTTCGATGATGAGGATCTTGGCGCAGGCGGCGACGGGGATGGCGACGAGCGCGCCGTAGATGCCGCCGACGGAGCCGCCCGCCAGCACCGCGGCGACGATGGTGGCGGCGTCGAGGTTGGTGGCCTTGCCCTGGATGATGGGCGTCAGGATGTAGCCCTCGAGCACCTGGCCCAGGAGGTAGACGATGGTGGGGCCGCCGATGATCCACCACCAGGCCATGCGCTGCGCGACTTCGAGTTGCATCTGATCGAGCCAGAGGAGGCCGACGGCGAGGGGGAGCGCGAGGCCGATGGCGAAGGGGATGATCGAGAGGAGGCCTGCGCCGAGGCCGAGCAGGACAGCCGCGGGGACGCCGCAGATCGCCCATCCGACGGCGTGGAAGACGCCGAGGACGAGGGCGATGACGATGCGGCCTCGGACGAATCCGGAGATGACGACATCCATCTCGTGGACGAGTGTGAGGGCGCGCTTGCGGCGGTCGTCGGGGATGAGTTGGCGGCCGAACGCGAGGACCTTGGGATAGGCGACGCAGAAGAAGTAGAAGAAGAAGGGGACGATGAAGGCGAGGAAGATGAGATAGAACGTCGTTCCCATGATGCGGAGGATGACGCGCAGGACTTCGCGCAGCGGGGCGGCGGCGCCGGTGGCGACGGATTCGCCCTTGGCTTCGATCCAGCGCGTGATGGCGGGCTCGATCTCCTGGATGGTGTAATCGGCGCCGAAGAAGCGGAGGGCCTCCGAGATGCTGGGCTTGACGGCTTCCCAGTATTCGGGGAGCGACTGGACGAGGCGGATGGCCTGAATGGCGGCGAAAGCCGCGGCGAGGAAGAGGGGCGTGATGACGAGGATGGCGGTGACGACGATGAGCAGCACGGCGGCGGCGCGGCGGGACATGCCGGTGCGCTTCGTGAGTCGCGCGACGAGCGGCTCGAGGAGATAGGCGAAGGTGAGCGCGAGGAGGAGGGGAACGGTGACGGCGCTCAGGGCGTAACCGAGGGAGATGATGCCGAAGATGGCGAGTCCGACGAGGATGTCGCGGACCGGCTGGAACTGCCAGAGGTGGAGGTCGCGCCAGGAGGAGGAGGCGCGGGGAGGCGCGGGGGAAGCGGAGGGTGCGGGGGTTCCGGGGGAGTCGGCCATGTGATGTGCGAGGCCTCCGAGGCGAGGTTGCCGCGGAAGGTAGCGGAGAGGGGTGTGGCGTGCAGTGCGGTTGAGTCTGTGGAGGACTCGTGCGCCCCTCCGGGGCGTTGGAATGGGAGCGGGAATCCCGGGGGCGCCGAGCGGCGCCCGGGACAACAGCCGTGCGCTCCTCCGGAGCGGGGAAGGGCGAGGTGCGAAGCGGCGCCCGGGACAACAGCCGTGCGCTCCTCCGGAGCGGGGGAGGGCGTGCGCGCTAGGGCGAGGCGCGCCGGGGTGGAGGCGAGCGCGCGGCGACGATCGGCGCGTGCGCCAGACCCGGCTCGGAGAGCCGGGCCACCAGGAAGGCAGATCGCGCGATATGGCAGATCGCGCGACAAGGCAGATTGTGAGGAGCGCGCTGTCAGCCGACTTCAACGTGGTCGAAGGCTTCGTCGAAATCGAAGACGGCGCGGAAGTCTTCCATGCGGTCCTCATCGGTCTTGCGCATGAGGCCGGCTTCGACCATGGCGAAGACGATGCGGCCGAAATCCTCCGTGCGGCCGATGCACCAGCGGCCGAGGACGGTGCGGGCGAGGAGGCCGTATTGCTGGAGGGCGTAGTCGCGGAGGCCGAGGCAGAGTTCCTGCCCGGAGACGTGGCGGCCTTCGGTGGGAACGCTTGAATCGTTCTTGCGGACCTGCTCGATGGTGTAGCGCAGGCCGTGCTGAACGAACGCGAACGCTTCGGGCGGATATGGCCCGGCCTTCTCACGCAGCGCTTTCCAGTTGAGTGTGGTCTGCTCTTCCACGCCGAGTTCCCCTGTTCCCCGACGGTCGCCAGAATGTTGCGGGCGGCCGGCTCTCTCTTCTCTCTCGGAAACACCGATCTCCGGGGCGCGATGGTACTCACCCGCGGGCTGTCAAGCCACGCGGTCCGCGGCTGACGTGGGGATTGCCTCGGACGAACCAGCGGAGCGGGGCGTGGGCCCAGTCGCCGCAGGATTCGACGCCGACGCGGGCGGTGGTGACGAGGAGGGAGGCGGGGAATGGGCGCGGGCGGGCGCGTTCGATGAAGAGGCGTGGGGACGTGGCGAGGTCTTCGCGGTCGAGGGAGCGATCGATGGCGAGGGCCTGGCAGAGTTTGCCGGGTCCGGAGCAGAGGTGGGTGTTCGGGTGGGCGCCGGTTGGGGCGCGGGGTTTCGCGGGAGGCTGCGGGCGGAGGCGCGACATGATTTCGAGGCCCTCCTGCGGCTCGAGGGCGCGGATGAGGACGGCGACGGGCTCGCCCTCGCGTCCGCAGACGACGTTGAACATCTCGTGCATGCCGTAGGTGAAGTAGACGTATGCGGCGCCGGGCGCGGTGTACATGGATTCGTTGCGGGCGGTGCGGCGGCCGTTGAAGGCGTGCGAGGCGCGGTCGCGGACGCCGATGTAGGCCTCGGCCTCGACGATGATGCCGGAGAGTCGCGCGCCGTCATCGAGGATGCGGACGAGGCGCTGGCCGAGGAGGCGCCTGGCGAGGGACTGGGCGGGGCGGGCGTAGTCGGCGGTGAGGAAGCGCTCGGCGGGCGCGGTCTGCGGCGCAGCGGCGCTGGCGCGGAGGGCGGTCATGCGTAGGCGTGCAGGCCGGGGAGAAGGAGGTTCACGCCGAAGTAGGTCCAGAGCATGACGATGAAGCCGAGGACACTGAGCCACGCGGTGACGAGGCCGCGGTTCTTCGTGACGCCGAGGCGCACGTGGATGACGATGAGGTAGATGATCCAGGTGACGAGGGCCCAGGTTTCCTTGGGGTCGAATGCCCACCAGCGGCCCCAGGAGTGATCGGCCCACCACGCGCCGAGGAGGATGCCGACGCCGAGCGTCCAGAAGGCGAGTTGGAGGACGGTCATCTGGGCCTTATCGAGATCGGAGAGGACGCGCTGCGGACCGGCAACGCGCTGATCGTCGAGGCCGAGGCCCTGGGCGGCGAGGGCGGCGGCGCGGCGGTCGCCGGCGCGGGCGCGGAGCCAGGTCCAGAGGTAGAGGAGGCTGATGAAGAAGCCGAGCGTGATGAGGCCGTAGGAGACGAGGACGGTGGTGACGTGGTACTTGAGGAGGACGGAGGTGTTGAGGATCGCGGCTTCACGGCCGATGGATTCGCCGGGGATGGCGGTGGTGGTGGCGGTGAGGAGTGAGAGGAAGCCGACGCCAGCCGCGGCGGCGCCGAAGAGCCACTGGCGGCGGCCGAGCATGAGCACAAGGCCGACGAGCACGCCGCCGAGGCTGAGGCCGGTCATGGATTCGAACTGGTTCTGGATGGGGAGGCGCTCGGCGATGACCCAGCGGGCGGCGAAGCCGAAGGCGTGCAGGCCCGCGGCGATGAGGAGCGTCGTGACGCCGACGGCGACGAGCCAGCGGCGGCCGGTTCCGAAGGCGAGCAGGAGCGCGACGAGGGAGAGGAAGTACATCCAGTAGCCCCATTCGAAGGGGCGCATGGCGTTGTAGGCGCGTTCGAGGGAGCGCTGGGTGGTGGGGTAGTGCGCGGGGTTGATGAGGGGGAGTTCGCGGGCAATGGTTTCGGCGGCGCGCTCGACGGCGGCGACGTCGGCGCCGCGCCAGGCGGCGCCGAGATCGAGGAAGGCGGCGCGGATGGGGGAATCGGCGGGGAGGGAGGAGATGTGGCGCCACTGCGCGTGCGCGAGTTCGGCGGAGGGGCCATCGGGCGGCGCGACCATGTGCAGCGCGCCGTGGCCGAAGCGCAGGACGTTGAAGACGGCGTTGATGTGCGCGAAGGCGCGGTCTATTTCGGGGCCGCCCAAGCGGCCGGAGATGGTGGGGACGCCGGTCATGATGATGGCGGGGCTGAGGCGCGTGAGGCGCATCCAGCGCTCGCGCTCGGCTTCGCTTTCGACCGTCTCGTCGAGGAGGGCGCGGCGGAGGGGGAGGTATTCGATGTGGGCGATGGGTTTATCGCGGTAGTAGGCGGGATCGATCATGAGGTCGAGGAGGGTGAAGAGCGGGTCGTAGGCGAGTGTGCGATCGCGGTTGTCGTCGGCGGGGATGAAATCGAGGTAGTTCTTGCGGCCGGCGACGCCCTGCACGACCTCCTGCGCGAGCGTATCCATAATCTTGACGCGGCCGTTGTGAAAGACGGCGAGGTCGCGGAGGGCGGAGAGATCGACTTCGAGCGCGAAGGCGTGCTTCTCTTCGATGGAGCATGGGGATCCCGGCAGCGGCGGGCCGAAGGGGTTGGCGAGCGAGGTTTCCTCCAGGTCGCGGGCTTCGGGGTGCGCGTTGCCGGCGGGCGCGGACTGGGCGAGGGCGGTGCGCGCGAACGCGGCGAGGATGAAGAGGGTGAGGATGGCGGCGGGGAATCGGTTCATGCCGGGATCTCCTCCGCTCGCGCGGCGGGCGGGGACGGGGCATCATTCGCGGTCGGGACGCCGGGGGCGATTCCGGGGGCGATTCCGGGGGGGATTCCGGGGGCGAGCGCGGCCTGGAGGCGGCGCTTGCGGTGGCGCAGGATGAGCGGCTTGATGTAGAAGGCCCACGGGATGCCGACGGACATCAGCACCGCGCCGGTCGCGATGATGTAAATGCCGGGGTTGTTGCCGACGCCGAGGATGGTGAACTCGGCGCGGGGGCGATCGAGGCGTCCGGCGCGGACTTCGGCGACGTCGGCGGCCCAGCCGTCGGCGTCCCAGCCGGCCTGGCTGAACTTGAACTGATTGGGCGCGATGAGCGTGACGACGCGGCCGATGACGTTCGCGAGCCAGGGGCGCTCGTTCGACCAGCGGAAGGGCACGCGGTGGATGAGCGGGCGGTTGAGGCGCGAGGTGAAGGTGCGCTGCGCGCCGGATTCGAGGTCGGTGACGATGAGCTTCGAGACGTAGTCGCGCGGGATATCGCTGTGCTCGTAGGGAATCATCTCGAAATCGGCGAGTTGCAGGCCGATGCCGGGCAGCGGCCGGTTGAAGCGGCCGAAGGCGAGCGTGAGGGGGCGGCCGGAGGGAAGATCAATCGTGCGCTCCGTGCCCATGCCGACGCCGAGGTACTTGGTGAAGGGGAGCCAGACGGTGCGGCGCCACTCGCCGCGGGAGACCTCGACGGCGAGCGCGGCGTGGGCGTGCGTGCCGATGAGATCGCGCTGGCGGCGCGAGTCGGGCACGCTCACGGGGATTTCGGCCCGCTCGGCGTGCGGCCAGCGGCCGGAGATGCGCAGGCCGACCATCGGCGCGATGCGGAGCGTGTTGCCGATGGGTGTTTCATCGACGACGTAGAGGTCGCCGCCCGGGGCGCGCACCGCGGCTTTGCCATCCGACCGGATGTAGACCTGGAGGCGCGAGGCGTCGATGAGCGCGATGCGGAGTGAGGGATCGGCGTCGCGGCGGATGGGGCGGCCGTCGGGCTGCGTTCCGAGGACGTCCTGATTGATCTCGGGGAAGCGGTGGTAGACGTAGCGCTCGTAGGCGGCGCCTTTCGGCGGCGTGACTTCGATGACGGCGACGGGGCTCTCGGCGCCCTCGTACCCGGGCGTGATGATGGGGAAGGGCGGGCTCGGGAGGAGATCGAGGACCTCGAGGCGATGCCCCCCCACCGTCAACGTGTCGCCGGTCTTGACGACGACCGTGCGCGATTCGCCCGCGGCTTCCACGACGAGCGCGTGCGAGGCGCGCTCCGGGAAGACCTGCGTGAGATCGGACCAGCGCACTCCATCAGAGGCGGGCAGGTGCTCGACGGCGAAGACGCCGCCGAGGGAGGCCGTGCGCGCTGCGGGCTCGCCCGCGGCAAGGCGGACGCTGGCGACGATGCGCTCGTCGCCGGGCGCGGCGTCGGGAGCGGGCGTTGTCCCGGGGGCGGAATCAGGGAGTGCGCTCACGACTTCGAGTTCGATGAGCGGGTTCGGTGATGCGCCGGGCGGCGGCGCATCGAGCGGCTGCCATTCCTCGATGAGGTCGGCGTAGTGGGCGTATCCGACCGCGCGGAAGGTGATCGCGGGGTCGATGAAGGTGTCAGCGGGGAGGGGAACCGGCAAATCGAGCGGGCGCGCGGCCCACGGGGTTGCGTAGTCGTTGTAGCGCGGCACGCCGGGAATCGGGCGCTGCTCCCAGGCGCCGGGCGTCTGCTGAATCCAGAGCGAAACGCGCTGATGGTCGGAGAAGGATGTGGTCATCGGGCCGGGAGCGCCTTCGCTTCCCGCCGCGGAGTCCTGCGACGCCAGGAGCAGGGCATCGCCCTCCTGCTTCAGCGCCTTGTAGTGCATGCTGCCGAGGGCGAGGATCACGATCCCGGTGTGCACCATGAGCACACCGAGATTGGGAAACACGAACTCGATGCGCCGAAGCGTGGCGACGATCAGGTTGATGACGAAGAGGATGAGCACGACCCGCAGCGGCCACCAGGAGTAGAACTCCAGTTCGCTCATCTCGAGCGCGGGCAGGCGCCGCAGCGTCGTGGCCTTGTATTCGTCGCAGAACGCGGCGAAGAAGCGCACGCCGTCGCCGGTGGCGGGGTCCCACCGCAGCATCGGCCACACCCAGTGTTGCCAGAGCGCGATCGCCGCCACCGAGAGCCCGATCAGGCTGATGAGCCCGACGGCGAAGCGAACACCACCGGATGTGCCCCCGGAAGCTCCCCCGGAAGCACCCCCGGAAGCACCACCGGAACCAGCTGAATCATCGGAAGCGCGCCGCCACGCCCGCAGCCCCAGCGCCACCGGCAGCGCCGCGATCACCCCGACCATCGCCAGAATCGAAGCCCCGTACAGCAGGTATGTCGGCGCCAGCGCCAGCAGGCCGATCGGCGTCGTCGCCACCACCGCGTACAGCGCCACGAACGATAGCAGCGTGACCGCGAGCGGGATGCTGCTGAAGGCGCGCAGGACGACCTTCGCAGGCCACGCCCACGGAGGGAAGAACCGATCGTCCCACGCCTTGGCGCGGCGCCACTTTGCGCTCATGCACGCATCCCTGGGGGCCCTCTGAACTCGTCCGCCCGTCCCGTGAAGCCCGTCCCGTGAAGGGTCGGAAGTGTAGGAGGCGGGGCCCCGCGGCGGGCGCCTCTACAGGAAAAGGTCCCTCGACCGCAGCAGCCGCACACCCCCGGTTTCGGCCATGATGCGCTCCGCGGGTGAACGGCCCGCGGAAGCGCGCGACACCTCGATCGCCGCGACGCCCAGCAGCGGGCCCGGCGTGAACAGAAACTCCTCCTCCGGCAGCCCCAGCGCTCGCGCGCCGGCAGTCGTGATCATCTCGAGCAGCCGCCGCGGCGGGAAGCCATCGCGCCTGAAGAGCAGGCGGGCATCGTCCAGCGGAGTGATCCGCTCCGACCCCGCGCCCTCGGGCAGGTTCACGATGGAATCCGTCCCCAGTGCCACGTTCACGCCTCGATCGAGCATCTCGCGATAGCGGTGCGGGCCCAAATCCTCCGGATGGCGGAAGTACTCGTGGCAGCGCGGGCAGTAGGCGACCGTGGCGCGCGTCCGGGCCAGCACTTCAAGGTCCTCGTTCGTCGCGTCATTCACGTGCGCGAGCAGGAAGGGCGCGCAGGCGAGCACGCCTGCCATATGCGCCACCGGCGTCCGCCCATGCCCGACTTCTGCCATCGACGCATGCCCCCACGCGCCGAGTTCCTCCAGAAAGTCGCGCATGGGGCCATCGCCCCGTGCGATGAAGCGCCGCTCCTCGGCCAGTTCGCCCAGATGTGTGCACAGGGGCGCTCCCGAACGATTGTGCTCATCCGCCGCGGCGGCATAGAGCCGGAGGCCGGCGGAATACGTCGCGTGCGGCTGGAGACCGGCGCGGATGCGCGAACCGGCGTCGCCCGCCGCGGCCCGGGCCAGCGCCGCCCGCATCCGCCCCGCGGCTTCCTCCTGCCGCTCGCCGATGCCGAAGAACTCCAGATACGACACGCCCGCCAGCGCCGAATCCCGCAGCGCCTCGAGCGCCGCCAGCGATTCGATGCCCGCGATGTCCCCCACCGCCATCACGCCGCCCGCGAGGCTCCGCTCGACGCCCATTCGCACGGACTCCCGCACCGCGGCTTCCTCGGTGCGGCGCCCGGCGAGGATCATCCGAGCCCAGCCCGTGAACCCCGAGGCGGGGTCGAACGGCCGCGGGCCGATGTGCGTCAGGTCGAGGTGGGTGTGGGCGTTGACGAGGGCGGGAGCGAGAACCGCGTCCGGCAGCCGCAGAATGGCGGCGCCGGCGGCTTCGGGATGGGCATCCATCCCCACCCCCACGCCTGCCCCCGCCCCCGGAGACCCCCCCACCGCCCCCGCGGCGAGGACTTCGAGCCTCCGCGGGGGATCCGACGGCTGGTCGCCGCGGGAAGCGCGCAGCAACAGGGCGCCGGGCGCGGATTCCACGCCGCGGGCATCCACCACGGCCGCGGCTTCGATGCGCACCACCCGTGAACTCATGGGGCCTCCTGCGGGGGGACGATATCTGGCGGCTGCGGCCCTCGCCGCGGCGCGGGCCGGTTGTCCCCCTCCGCCACTTCCGCGCGCCGTCTTGGTATCCTCCGCCGTCGGACGCACGATGCCCCCGATCAACAACTGAAGAACAGCGCACGAAAAGAAGGAGCTTTCCATGGCGCATAAGAGCATCGGTCTCAGAGTTCGCGGAGCCGGCAGGATGATCCTGGGCGCGACGGCGGTGATCGTCGGTCTGGGGATGACGGGCTGCGTGAACCAGGGTCAATACGACAAGCTGCACGCCGCCAACCGCGCTCTTGAGGAGCGCAACGTCGCTCTGCAGCAGGATGTCGCTTCGAAGGATCAATCGATCGCGCTGCTGAAGCAGCGCATCGGCGAGGGCGATGCGACGGTCGGCACGGCGCAGGGCCGCGACGCGGAACTGAACTCGGAACTCGTCCGGCTGCGCGAGAGCTATCGCCAGCTGGCGGAGCGATTGAACAACGCCTCGATCAGCGCGCTCGACCCGGAGGTCGATCGGGCGCTGCGCGCCCTGGCCTCGCGCCATCCGAACCTGGTGACCTACGACGCGACCCGCGGCATGGTCGAGTTCCGCAGCGACCTCACCTTTGCCTCCGGCAGCGCGGATGTGCGGGCCGACGCCGAGCCCACGCTCCAGCAACTCGCCCAGATCGTGGCCTCCGCCCCCGCCGCGAACTACGACCTGCGCATCGTCGGCCACACGGACAACGTGCCCGTGAGCAAGCCCGCCACGCTGCAGGCCCACCGCACGAACATGCACCTCTCCGCCCACCGCGCCATCTCGGTGCGCGACAAACTGAAGGGCATGGGCGTCGCGGAGGATCGCATCGAGGTCGCCGGCTGGGGCCCGTGGCGGCCGAAAGTCGCGAACCCGGACCGCGGCGGCGCGGAGCAGAACCGCCGCGTCGAGATCTTCTTCGTCCCCTCCTCGCGCGATACATCGATCCCCACTTCGCCCGAGACGGCGCCTCCGCCCGCGCCCACCGCGCAGGTGGATGACACGCCGATGAAGTGATCGCGCTGATCTGACCACCCGTTGCGCCCGCGGCGCCTTTGGCCCGCGGGCGTTTTTCTGCGCTCGCCGCCGGGCGCCTCACGCATCGCCACGCGGGATTATCCTGTGCCCATGAGCGACAACGACCTGCCCCGCCTGCTCCGCGGCAAGCGCGTGCTGATCTTCGCGGGCGACATCTATGAGGATCTCGAACTGCTCTATCCGCGCTACCGCCTCAAGGAAGAGGGCGCGGAAGTGGTCCTCGCCGGTCCCGATGAGCGCGGAACCGTCTACACCGGCAAGAATGGATACCCCATCCGGTCGGATGCGCACGTGAAGGAGATCGATCCCGCCGCGTTCGATGCGCTGGTCGTCCCCGGCGGCTTCATGCCCGATCGCCTCCGCCGCGACGCCGATGTGCTGAAGATCACCCGCGCCATGCACGAGGCGGGCAAGCCGGTCGCCCACATCTGCCACGGCGGCTGGATTCCGATCAGCGCGGGCATCGTCCGCGGCTTCACAGTCACCAGCACGCCCGGGATCAAGGACGATCTGGTGAACGCCGGCGCCGAATGGGTGGATCGCGAAGTCGTCGTGGACCGAAATCAGATCACATCCCGCCGGCCGGACGACCTGCCGGCCTTCTGCCGGGCGATCATCGCCGCGATGCGCGGATCGTGAGCACCGGCGCGTGTCGATTCCGGGGGCTCCGCGGGCGTGTTAGGGGGTTCCGGGGCTTCCGGGGGTTCCGGGGGTTCCGGGGGGGCATGGAGAGGCCGCACACCGCATGATGCGCCGATTCGGACACCTCGTCGCCCGCATCCTCGTCGATTTCGGCGCGTTCTGGCGCTTCGCGAGCGCCACGGCCTCCGCGTTCGTCTTCGGCGCCTCCTCGTGGGCCCGCTGGTGGCGCGTCGCCCCCCTGCTCTACCGCATCGGCACGACGTCCGTCCCCGTGCTCATCCTCACCGGCGCGTTCATCGGCGCCGTGCTCGCGCTCGAGAGTTATTCCGGCTTCGCCTCCATCGGCCAGGAGAACCGCCTGGGCGGCGTCATCAACCTCTCCATCGTGAAGCAGATCGGCCCCGTGCTCGCCGCGGTGATGCTCGCGGGCCGCGTCGGCTGCGCTCTCGCCGCGGAACTCGGCACGATGAAAGTCACCGAGCAACTCGACGCCATGCGCGTCATGGCCGCCGACCCCATCCGCGTGCTCGTCGCGCCGCGCGTCTTCGCGTGCGTGATCATGATCCCCTTCCTCACCGTCGTCTCCAACGCCTTCGGCATCTTCGGCGGCTGGTTCGTGAGCACGCGCATCTACGACGCCAACCCCGCGCAGTACTGGGAGTTCACGCAATCGTTCCTCAACTGGTTCGATGTGGTCAACGGCCTCGTCAAGTCCGTCTTCTTCGGCCTCGCGATCGGCCTCATCGCCTGCTACAAGGGCTTCTACTGCCGCCCCGGCGCCATGGGCGTCGGCCGCGCCACCACCGAGGCCTTCGTCACCAGTTTCCTCGCGATCATCGTCCTCAACCTCGTGCTCGCCAAAGCGCTGAACGACCTCGATTCCATCCGCATGGGCGGCGAGTTCCGCAGCGTCCTCTGACCCCCCCGCCCCCCGCCCCCCGCCCCCTGCCCCCCTGCTCCCCTCCCCCCACCGCCGCCTTGCCCCCGCCGCCGCGCGCGGTCACAATTGCCCGAACGGCCGCCCGCCCGATTCCACCTCCAGAGGGACCCGCATGCGCACCAGAGAGATCATCGCGATGACCGGCGCCGTCGCGCTCACGCTCGCCGCGGGCTGCGCCCAGCGCGAGCATCCCCTCACGCTCGGCGATCGCATCGCCCTCGAAGCCCTCGCCCCCGAATCCGCGCCGCCCCCCGCCCCCCTGAGCGACCAGCCCTCAGTCACCAGCGTCTCACGCGAGGAATGGCCGGTCGAAGTCGTTGTCGTCCCCATCGATTCCCTCGACCTGTGGCCCGGCCCATCTCCCGCACCTCGCTACGAGCCCCGCACCGCCCGCGCCTCCGGCCTGCACCCCACCGCCGCGACCGCCGTCGAGCTCTCCGCCTACGACACCGGCGTGCGCGGGTGGGAAGTCCTCGCCGCGCCCTTCTGGGCCTCCGGCGAACTCGTCACCCTCCCCTTCCGCGGCTGGGCCTTCACCTGGAACGATGAGGACGGCCGCCCGCTCGACTGGCGCGATCGCGCACCCGGCGACGACGCCGTCCCACCGCAGGGCGAGCCCGAAACCATGGACATGTACGCCGCCCCGCCCCCGCCCCCGGAACAGGCCCCGCCCCCGGAGCAGGCCCCGTGACCACGTTGCGCCTCGATCACCGCGGCCTGCCCCTCAACTACCCCTTCAACGACAACTGGGAGATCACGCCGCGCGAACTCAAGGGCATGCTGCACGATCCATCGTCCGATGTGCTCCTGCTCGATTGCCGCACCGCCGACGAACACGCCATCTGCCGCATCGAGCCCAGCGTCCTGGCGCCAATGGGCGATCTCGCCGCGATGCTCGACGATCTGCGCGAGCACCAGGACCGCACGATCGTCATCCACTGCCATCACGGCCACCGCTCCCTCCGCGCCGCGGCTTTCCTCCGCCAGCAGGGTTTCGAGGACGTGCGCTCCCTCGCGGGCGGGATCGATCTGTGGTCCGTGGACATCGATCCGGCTGTGCCGCGGTACTAGGCCAAGACTAGGGATCGCTCCTCGCCCACTCGGGCACTTCCTCCGGAAGCACCCGAATCGCGGTTCCCCCCGGAAGCGTCAGGCTCGGGGGGCCCCCCTGCAGCCATGCAACGTGCTTTGCACTCTGCGCCTCATCTGCCTGGTGCAGACACGGGCACACGATCAGGCACTCAGACTCTGAAGTCGCCTCTTCCGACTCCAGCGTCGCCACCCACTTGGAGAAGTCGGGGCACAGCGCGTACTTGACTTCGCAGTTGGGGCACATCAACTCGCTCGCCTGATCCAGCCGGCTGAGGCGCTCCACAACCGCACTCCACGTGGGTTCTCCATCTTCATCCGCCAGCACCGCGCGGACCTCGGTCTGCACGCTGAGCGAGCAGTACCGGATCATCTCTTCACAGAAACGATCGAGAACCTCGGGCGTGGGCCGCCGCTTGTAGTCCTTGACGCTGAAGATGAGCAACATCGCGTAAGCCACGCCCGCCACGACAACGACGGCCGCCGTGACGCGGAGCGCGCTCTTCAGCAGTGACCGGACTGGGATTCGCAACGGTTGGCTCCTGCGCCCCTCCCGCCAACGTCGCCGGGGCTCTACCTCGGGACTGTATGATCCTGCGCACCCCTCCGGGAGATCGCGCCCATGAGCAGCACGCCAGTCGTCGAGCATCTGATCGCCGGCCGCCGCCTCGCCCCCCCTCCCTCCGGCGGCTTGGCGTCCCTCCGCATCAACCACAACCCCGCCACCGAGGCCCCTTTCGCCCAGGCGCCCCTCGATGGCGTCGCCGCGGCGGAGCAGGCCGTTCAGGCCGCCCGGGAGGCGTTCCCCGCCTGGGCCGCCACGCCGGTGGGCGACCGGGTGCAGCGCCTCTTCCGCTACAAGGCCGCGCTGGAGGATCGTCTGAACGAACTGGCGGACCTCGTCGTGCAGGAGCACGGCAAGACCAAGGCGGAGGCCATCGGCAGCGTCCGCCGCGGGATCGATTGCGTGGAGTTCGCATGCGGCGCGCCCGCCCTCCTCATGGGCCGGACGCTGCCGCAGATCGCCGTTTCGACATCCTTCTGCCGCACGGAGGACCAGGGCGGCGTGGGGATCGATTCTTCGGTCGATCGCGTGCCGCTCGGCGTGTGCGTGGGGATCACGCCTTTCAACTTCCCGGTCATGGTGCCGCTCTGGATGTGGCCGATGGCCATCGCCTGCGGCAACACGTTCGTGCTGAAGCCCTCGGAGAAGGACCCGGTGTCGGCGCTGCGGGCCGCGGAGATCGCGCAGGAGTGCGGCCTGCCGCCGGGCGTGCTCAACGTGGTGCACGGCGGGCCGAAAGTTGTGGATCACCTGATCACGCACGATGAGGTGCGCGCCGTGTCCTTCGTCGGCTCCACCCGCGCCGGTGAGCACATCTACAAGACCGCCACCGCGGCGGGCAAGCGCGCCCAGTGCATGTGCGGCGCGAAGAACCACACGATCCTCATGCCGGATGCGAACCAGGGCGCGGCGGTCGAGGGCATTCTCGGCTCCGCCTTCGGCAACGCGGGGCAGCGGTGTCTGGCGGGCTCGGTCGTGGTGTGCGTGGGCGATTCGGCGGACTGGTTCGTCCCGCGGCTGGTCGAGGAGGCGAAGAAGATCCGCGTGGCGCCCGGCGGGGAGAAGGGCGTGGGAATGGGCCCGCTCGTCGATTGCGAGGCCCGCGACCGCACCGTGAAATACATCGAGGCGGGCGAGGCCGAGGGCGCGAAACTCGTGCTCGATGGTCGCGCCGCGCAACGCCCGGACACGGGCTGGTTCGTCGGCCCCACCATCTTCGACAACGTCCGCCCCGGCATGTCCATCGCGGAAGACGAGATCTTCGGCCCTGTGCTCTCCATCATGCGCGAGCCCACGCTCGATGCCGCCATCGCCGCCGTGAACCGCTCGAAGTACGGCAACATGTCCGTCATCTTCACGAGCAGCGGGCACGATGCGCGGCGCTTCCAGACGCACGTGCAGGCCGGAATGCTCGGCGTGAACGTGGGCGTGCCCGCGCCCATGGCCGCGTTCCCCTTCGCGGGCTGGAAGCAATCGTTCTTCGGCGATCTGCACGCCAACGGCGAGGACGGCGTGCGGTTCTTCACCAAGGCCCGCGTGACCGTGACGCGCTGGCTCTGATCCGTTCCTCGAGTTCTCTCGCCGCTCGGCCAGATCCACACCATGCCACGAGTCACACGCGCTGCGCTCATTCAGGCCTCCCTCGCCGCACCCGCCACCGCGCCTCTCGAGCAGATCAAGGAGGCGATGGTCGCGAAACACGAGACACTGATCGAGCAGGCGTCGCAGAAGGGCGCGCAGATCGTGTGCCTTCAAGAGGTCTTCTCCGCACCCTATTTCTGCGCCGAGCAGGAAATGAAGTGGTACGAGACGGCGGAGAAGATCCCCGATGGCCCCACCGTGCAGCGCATGCGCGACCTCGCGAAGCGCCTCGGGATCATCATCGTGGCGCCGATCTACGAAGTTGACCTTCCAGGGCTGTACTACAACACCGCCGCCGTGATCGATGAGCGCGGGACGTACCTCGGCAAGTACCGCAAGCACCACATCCCCCACTGCAAGCCCGGATTCTGGGAGAAGTTCTACTTCACACCCGGCAACCTCGGCTATCCGGTCTTCGACACGAGCGCCGGCAAGATCGGCGTCTACATCTGCTACGACCGCCACTTCCCCGAGGGCGCGCGCGAACTCGGCCTGAACGGCGCGGAGATCGTCTTCAACCCGTCCGCCACCGTCGCGGGCCTGAGCGAATACCTCTGGAAACTGGAGCAGCCTGCCCACGCCGTGGCGAACCAGTACTTCGTCGGCGCCATCAACCGCGTCGGCGTCGAGCCGCCGTGGTCGATCGGCGAGTTCTACGGCCAGTCGTACTTCTGCGACCCCCGCGGCAAGATCATCGCCGAGGCCCCGCGCGACAAGGACCACGTCGTCGTCGCCGACCTCGACCTCGACATGATCCAGGAAGTCCGCAACACCTGGCAGTTCTTCCGCGACCGGAGGCCGGAGTCGTACCGGCAGATCGCTAGAGTTTGACGCGGAGGCGGCATGGCAGATGTTCGGATTCGCTTCAGCGCTCACGCCCTGACGCAGATGTATGCGCGCGGCGTTTCAGAGGCAGAGGTCCGGGAAGTGCTTGAATCGGGTGAAGTGATCGAGGAGCACCCCGACTCCGTCCCGTGTCCTACAAGGCTCATGGTCGGCCGCGTTGACCGACGCGCACTGCATGTCGTCGCGGCGTTCCCGGCGCCCGGTATAATCGTGGTGGTCACCGTGTACGAGCCCGATCCGACCCGATGGAAGCCGGGCTTCCGGCAAAGAAGATGACATTCACCTGCCCAATCTGTCGAAACGGCCAGACGCAGCCGGGACGCGCAACGATCACGTTGTCGAAGCCTGGGGGCGCCACCGTCGTATTCAAGAACGTTCCCGCCGACATCTGCGAGCGGGCCGCTGCCGCGGAAGAGCGCGGTCGGCGGAGGCGCGTCGAGGGCGTCCAGCAGTCGC